>NZ_JCAFTA010000017.1:0-89477 GCF_059369815.1 Stenotrophomonas sp. YJH_SMC_27
GCGGGGCGGTGTGGGCTGGCAGGACACGCCGTAAACCCCGCTCCGCGGTCCGGCCCAGCCGCTGGCGGCTGGGCGTTCGGGCGCTTGCGAAGCAGTGCTTCGCAAGCAAAGCGCCCTCACCCCTGGGGGCTCGATGGCGCCATCCATGGCGCCAACGGTCCTGCCAGCCCACACCGCCCCACCTTTGACAGTTTCCCGGTGACGGTTGGATTGATCCTGGTGCGGCATGGGGTCATGGGGTCAGATCCGTTTTCCGTTGGAAAACGGATCTGACCCCGATTGATTTCGATATCCGACAGAGATTCATCCACGCATGGCGTGGATCTACAGATCGCGGAAATCTGTCGAAGGCGGGGTGGGTCCGGTTGCGGGGGCGTGAGCCGCATGGATGCGGCGACCGAGCTTACATGGACGTACTTGCAGCGTCCCCCGCAACCGGACCCAGCCCGACTCCCCACAGGAAACCAGCTTCTGCTGTTGCTGTTGCTGTTGCTCCAGCTCGGAGCGGTGCAGGGCGCAGCCCTGCCGAACACCCCCTCATGCTGCGCCGCAGAATGCATTCGGCTGAACCTGCATGCTCTACTTGAATCGATCTAAATTCACGACCGCGCGGGTCGGGCGTCATTCCAGGGGGAGCTCTCTGCCGGTCACGGCGGGACTCAGCGGAACGGTGCCGAACGACCCCGGCCGTCTGCCTCCGCGTCATCGACTACAGGAACCCGACATGCGCCCAGTGCCGTCCGCTCCCGCCGTCCCATCGACCTCGCGCCCGCTGGCGCGCCTGGCCTGCCTGTTGGCACTTTCGGCCATGCCGATGCTGTTGCAGGCCGCGCCGGCAGCGCTGGAGCGGGAGGTCAATACATTCATCGGCAGCAAGGACGACGGCAATACGTTCCCGGGCGCGTCGGCGCCGTTCGGCCTGATCCAGGTCAGCCCGATCGGCAGCCACTATTCGGGTTGGCGCTATGACGACGAGAAGATCCGTGGCTTTGGCCACTCCTTCATCTCCGGTGCCGGCTGCTGGGAACAGGGCGGCCAGGTGTCGGTGCTGCCGGTGACCGGCTCGATCGGCCCGGGCGGCGATTTCGATACCGGAAACCCCAAGAAATTCGACCACAAGACGTATGCCTCGAACTACACCCATGACGGCGAGATCGGCCAGGCTGGCTACTACAAGGTGCGCCTGACCAGCTACGGCGGCATCGATGCCGAGGCGACCGCGCGTACCCGTGCCGCGGCCGAGCGCTACACCTTCAGCCAGCGCAGCGGCGATGGCCACGTCCTCGTCAATGTCGGCCAGGCCAACGAACGCCATTCAGTGATCGGCAGCGTGGTCGATGTGGTCGGCGACCGTGTAGTCGAGGGCAAGCTGGTGACCAAGAGCTTCTGTGGCGGTCATCAGTACACCACCTGGTTCCGCATCGAGTTCGACCGTCCGTTCAAGGCGCATGGCACCTGGGGCGAGGGCGGTGGCCTGCCGGGTGCGCGGCACAGCATGGAAGGCGAGCAGAAGCCGAACGGTGCCTGGCTGACCTTCGACCTGGCCAAGGGCCAGTCGGTGACGGCGGTCAGCGCAATCTCGCACGTGGATGCCGAAGGCGCGCGCATCAATCTGCGCGCAGATGGCATGCAGGGTGGAGCGCTGCTCGGTTTCGACCGCATGCGTGCGTTGTCCCAGCAGTCGTGGCGTGAGCAGCTGGGCCGGGTGCGTGTGCAGGGCGGCAACGCCGACGACCGCGCGGTGTTCTACAGCGCGGTCTACCACGCGCTGCTCCAGCCGATGACCGGCAACGACGCCGACGGCCGCTACCGTGGCTATGACGATGGCATCCACCGTGCCGACGGCTGGACCTACTACGAGTACTTCTCGCTGTGGGATACCTACCGCGCGCAGAACCAGTGGCTGGCACTGACCCGCCCGGACGTGGCGCGTGACATCGGCCGTACCCTGCTGGCGATCGACGAGCAGGGCGGTTGGCTGCCGCGCTGGGGCTATGCCAATTTCGAGACCAACATCATGACCGGCGATCCGGTTACGCCGTTCATGGTCGATCTGTGGCGCTTCGGCGCGCTCAAGGGCCGTGAATCGCAGGCCTGGGATGCGCTGCGCCGCAACGCGTTCGGCACGCCGCCGCTGGACTCGCGCATGGCTGGCCGCTCCGGCAACCCGACCTATCTGGACAAGGGCTACGTGGTCTACGACCGCGCGTTCCCGTCCAAGGGCATGGACGTCGATCCGCATCACGGCGGTTCGGCGACGCTGGAATACGCGCTGGCCGACTGTGCGCTTTCGCAGATGGCCGATGGCCTCGGCCATGCGCAGGACGCGGCGACGCTGCGTGAGCGCGGCCGCAACTGGCGGAAGGTGTGGGACCCGCAGGTGCGTGACGCCGAGACCGGCTTCACCGGTTTCCCCCGCCCGCGTACCGAGGATGGCCAGTGGTACACCCCGGCCGATGGCCACTACAGCCCGCGCTCGCATCACGGTTTCCATGAAGGCACGGCGTGGCAGTACCAGTGGCTGGCGCAGCAGGACGTGCCGGGCCTGGTCGAAGCCATGGACGGCCGCGAACAGGCCGGCCGCCGCCTCGATGCGTTCTTCGCGATGGACGCGCTGCAGGCCGACCCGCTCAATGCCGCCCGCAAGGCGTGGGTGGTCGGGCCGTACAGCTATTACAACCAGTTCCGCTACAACCCGAACAACGAGCCGGACCTGCACGCGCCGTGGCTGTACACACTGATCGGCCAGCCGTGGAAGACCGCCGCCGTGGTGCGTGCGGCGCAGCAGCTGTTCACCAATGCCCCCAACGGCGTGACCGGCAACGATGACCTCGGCACGATGTCGGCCTGGTACCTGTTCAGCGCCATCGGCGTGTACCCGGCGGTGCCGGGCAGTGGCCAGTTCCTGCTGCACACCCCGCGCTTCAGCAAGGTGGAAGTGGACATGGGCAATGGCCGCACGCTGCGCATCGACGCGCCGGGTGCCGATGGCCGCCGTCTGCAGTATGTGCAGGGCGTGCAGGTCGATGGCCAGCCGCATGCGCCGGTTTGGCTGGACTGGAACCAGCTGCAGCAGGGCCCGCGCCTGCAGTTCGCGCTCGACGCGAAGGCGCCGGAGCAGGGCTGGGGCACTGCGGTGAAGGACCTGCCGGTATCCTGGTGCGCGGCACCGGGTAGCCAGCTGCGCTGAGACGGACTGTGCCGTTCGCGGTGACCCAGCGAACGGCACGGCACGACAGGTCCCTGATCCATTAGGCTTGAGCATCCAGCGGAGTCCGGGAAGACGATGAACGACAACGGCAGCAGTCCCAGCAAACGCGCCGGCAAGGCGGTGACGGTGACCGACATCGCGCGTGCCATCGGCGTGTCACGGGCAACGGTGTCGCTGGTGCTGCGCGGCAGCCCACTGGTCAACGTCGATACCCGCGCCAAGGTCGAGGCCGAACTGCGCCGCCAGCGTTATGTCTACAACCGCGCGGCGGCCAACCTGCGCCGGCGCACGTCATCAAGCATCGCGCTGGTGATCAACGATCTGTCCAACCCGTTCTTCGCCGAATTCGCATCCGGTGTGGATGAGGCGCTGGGCGGGCGTGGTTATGTGACCCTGCTGGGCAGCACCGGCGAATCGCCGGAGCGCCAGCAGGCGGTGCTGTCCACGCTGATGGAGCACACCCCGGCCGGCCTGATCCTGTCGCCGGCCGAGGGCAGTGATACCACGCTGCTGCGGCAGGCGCTGGGTGCCAATGCCAACGTGCTGCTGTTCAACCGCGAGCTTGAAGGGGCTGACTGGGATTTCCTCACCCTCGACAACCAGCACGGCGCCTATCTCGCCACGCGCCACCTGATCGAGCGCGGCCATCGCCAGATCGCTTTCTTCGGCGGCCACGCCGCATCCAGTTCGTGCCACCAGCGCCGTGCCGGTTTCCAGCAGGCGCTGGCCGAGGCCGGTCTGTCGCTGCCGCCGGGCTGGATGATCGAATCTGCACCGAACCGCCTGGAAGCCGCCGCGCGCACCGATGAGTTGTTTGCCGACGGCCATCGCCCGAGTGCGGCGGTCTGCTACAACGACACCGTCGCGTTGGGCCTGATGCTGGGCCTGAATTCGCGTGGCATCCGTCCGGGCGGCGATTTTGCCGTTACCGGTTTCGATGATATTTCCGAGGCTGCGGTGGCAGTGCCGCCACTGACCACGTTGACCGCCGACCCGCGCGAGCGTGGCCGGCAAGCTGCGGCGCTGCTTCTGCAACGACTGGATGAACCGGATGCGCCGCCGCGGCGCACGGTCGCGCCGGTGCAGCTGCGCATCCGCGAAAGCAGTGCCGCGCGACCGAACTGATTCCTTTCATACATCCCTTCCACGCAACAACGACCTTCCGCGCATCGAGGCGCGTACCGCATGCCGATCTCCGCAACGCCCCGTCCATCGGGTTCTTCGGGCAACGCACCCGCCGTCACCAACGGCAAGGCGCTGGCCGTGGTCACCACGATCTTCTTCATGTGGGGCTTCCTGACCTGCCTCAATGACATCCTGATCCCGCACCTGAAGGCGGTGTTCGAGCTGAACTACGCCAAGGCGATGCTGGTGCAGTTCACCTTCTTCGGCACCTATTTCCTGATGTCGCTGCCGGCCGGACGCCTGGTGGCGGCGCTGGGCTACAAGAAGGGCATCGTGGCCGGCCTGCTGATCGCCGGTATCGGCGCACTGGGTTTCTGGCCCGCGGCCGAGCTGCGCGTCTACGGCGCCTTCCTCGGTGCACTGTTCGTGCTGGCGACCGGCATCACGGTGCTGCAGGTCGCCGCCAACCCGTACGTCGCACTGCTGGGACCGGAGCAGACCAGCTCAAGCCGCCTGACCCTGGCGCAGGCGTTGAACTCGCTGGGCACGGCCATCGCCCCGATCTTTGGCGGCATGTTGATCCTGTCCAACACGGTGAAGAGTGCCGATGACATCGCGGCGCTGCCGGCCGCCGAGCAGCTGGCCTACCGTGCCGCCGAGGCGCAGGCCGTGCAGGGTCCATACGTGGGCCTGGCGGTGGCGTTGGTACTGCTGGCGCTGTTCGTGTTCCTGTTCCGCCTGCCGGCGTTGAGCGACGCCACCGAGCAGGCTGATCAGGGTCACCACCACAGCTACCTGGATGCACTGCGCAAGCGCCACCTGCTGCTGGGCGTGCTGGGCATCTTCTTCTACGTCGGTGCCGAAGTGTCGATCGGCAGCTTCCTGGTCAATTACCTGTCGATGCCCAACATCGGCGGCTTCAGCGAACAGGAGGCCACCCATTACGTGTCGGCTTACTGGACGATGGCGATGATTGGCCGCTTCGCCGGCTCGGCGCTGCTGGCGCGCTTCTCGCCCAGCCGCCTGCTGGCGATCTTCGCGCTGGTCAACGTGGCCCTGCTGGTTACGACCATGCTGACCTCTGGCAGCATCGCGCTGTACTCGGTGGTGGCGATCGGCCTGTTCAACTCGATCATGTTCCCGACCATCTTCGCGCTGAGCATCGAGCGCCTGGGGCCGCTGACCAACAAGGGCTCCAGCCTGCTGATCATGGCCATCGTCGGCGGTGCCGTGGTGCCGTACCTGCAGGGCGTGCTGGCCGACCACATCGGTGTGCAGGCCAGCTTCATCCTGCCGCTGCTGTGCTACGGCTACATCATTTTCTACGGACTGGTCGGCGCACGTACGCCGGCTTCCGCAACGCAGGGAGGCTGAGTCCGGAATGGGTGCCATTGTCTGCTTCGGCGAAATTTTGATCGATCTACTAGCGCAGCCGCCGGCCTCGGCCGACACCCCGCGCGCATTCCTTCAGTACGCCGGCGGTGCGCCGGCCAACGTTGCGGTGGCGGCAGCGCGACTGGGGGCGAAGACCCACTTCGTCGGCATGCTGGGCCGAGACATGTTCGGTGACTTCCTGGCGGACAGCCTGGCCGAGCACGGCGTGGGCACGGATTACATCGTGCGTACCGATGCGGCAAAGACCGCGCTGGCCTTCGTCGCGCTGGATGCCAGCGGCGAGCGCAGCTTCAGTTTCTACCGCCCACCGGCGGCCGACCTGCTGTTCAGTGACAGCGACTTCCAAGCCGCGTGCTTCGACAGCGCGCAGTGCTTCCATGTCTGCTCCAACAGCCTGACCGAGCCGGCCATTGCCGAGGCGACCTTCGCCGGCATGGAGCGCGCCCGTGACGCCGGTGCGGTGGTCAGCCTGGACCTCAATCTGCGCCCGGCGCTGTGGCCGGCCAACGAGGACCCGACGCCGCGCCTGTGGCAGGCGCTGGAACGTGCCGACCTGGTCAAGCTGTCGCGCGAGGAGCTGGACTACCTGGCCGCGCCGCTGGGCAGTGACGGCGAGGCGACGGTGCTGCGGCGCCTGCTGGCCGCGCAGGCGCGCTGGGTCATCGTCACCGACGGTGCGGCCACGCTGCACTGGTACACCCGCGACAACCACGGCACGGTCACCAGTTTCCGCGTGGCCACGGTCGACACCACGGCTGCTGGCGATGCCTTCGTCGGTGGCGTGCTGGTTGGGCTGCTGGAGCGTGGCGGGGCTGGTGCAGGCTTTGCAGCGTTCTGCCAGGACCCGGAGGCGATCACCGCCACGCTGCGCTTCGGTGCCGCGGTCGGCGCTCTGGCTGTTACCCGCAAGGGCGCGTTCGCCGCGATGCCCTCGCTCGATGAAGTGCAGCAGCTGCTGCAGGACCAGGACATTACCGCATGAGCACCTCGCCCGATTTCCGTTCACCCGCGTTCCTGCGTGCGCACATCGCCGACACGATGGCGTTCTACCACCCGCGCTGCATCGATCCGAACGGCGGCTTCTTCCACTACTTCCGTGATGACGGCAGCATCTACGATGCCAGCCACCGCCACCTGGTGAGCAGCACCCGTTTCGTCTTCAACTACGCGATGGCATACCGCGAGTTCGGCAACGCCGAATACCGCGACGCAGTCGAGCATGGCGTGCGCTATCTGCGCGAGGTGCATCGCAATCCGGCCACCGGTGGCTACGCCTGGACCCTGCGCGATGGCAAGGTCGAGGACGACATGAACCACTGCTATGGCGTGGCGTTCGTCCTGTTGGCCTACAGCTGCGCACTGAAGGCCGGTCTCGAACAGGCCCGCGCATGGATGGACGAGACCTGGCAGCTGCTGGAAGCGCATTTCTGGGAGCCGCAGCACGGCCTCTACAAGGACGAAGCCGATGGGCAGTGGAATTTCACCGGCTACCGTGGCCAGAACGCCAACATGCACATGTGCGAGGCGATGCTGGCCGCCTTCGAGGCCAGCGGCGAACAGCGCTATGTGGAGCGCGCGCTGCAGCTGGCCGACAACATGACCCGCCGCCAGGCCGCCAAGGCCGGTGGCCTGGTGTGGGAGCACTACGATTCCAACTGGGAGATCGACTGGGATTACAACCTGGATGACCCCAAGCACCTGTTCCGCCCGTGGGGCTTCCAGCCGGGCCACCAGACCGAATGGGCCAAGCTGCTGTTGATCCTGGACCGCCATGTGCAGGCCGATTGGCTGGTGCCGACCGCGCAGCACCTGTTCGACGTGGCCGTGGCGCGCAGCTGGGACGAGGCGCGGGGTGGCCTGTACTACGGTTTCGCGCCGGAATCGCGCCGGCAGCCGGGCATGGATGGCGCCCCGATCGGTGGCGACAGTTTCGTCTGCGACGACGACAAGTATTTCTGGGTGCAGGCGGAGACGCTGGCGACCGCCGCACTGATGGCCAAGCGTACCGGCGATGACCGCTATTGGCAGTGGTACCAGCGTATCTGGGCGTATTCGTGGGAACACTTCGTCGATCACCGGTACGGCGCCTGGTTCCGCATCCTCGATGCCGACAATCGCAAGTACAGCGACGAGAAGAGCCCGGCCGGCAAGGTGGATTACCACACCATGGGTGCATGCTACGAAGTGTTGAACGTCGTGCGTTGAGGTCTGCCGCGCTGCGCGCTCGCCGGACGTGGTCCGGCGCTACCGTGGCGTGTTGAATTGGTAGCGCCGGGCCATGCCCGGCGGAAAAACAGGAGCATCCCGTGCATCGCCTTCCCCTCGTTGTCCGTCTGCTCCTGCTGCTGGTTGCAGCCTCCTCCTTCCCGGTAGCTGCAGCGCCGCTGCAGGCACAGTGGGAGTTCCGCATGCTGCCCGGCGACGCGCAGGGTGCAGCCCATCCGGGCCTGCAGCAATGGCGGGCGGCGACGGTGCCGGGCAGCGTGCACACCGACCTGCTGGCTCACGAATTGATCCGTGATCCGTATGTCGGTGCGCCCGAGGCCGAACTGCAGTGGATCGGCCTGGCGGCTTGGGAGTACCGCGCGCGCTTCGACATGGACGCGGCGATGCTGGCCAAGCCCAATGCCGAACTGCGCTTCGACGGGCTGGACACTTATGCCGAAGTCAGCCTCAACGGAAAGCCGCTGCTGCGCGCGGACAACGCACACCGCACGTGGCGTGCCCGGGTCGAAGGCCGCCTCCGTGCGAGCAACAATGAACTGCAGATCGTGTTCCGTTCGCCGATCCGCACCCTGCTGCCGGGCGTGCAGGCAATGCCGCACAAGATCGCTGGCAACTACCCGTCGCCGTATGGCGATGAGCCGAAGGACGCGATGGTCGGCAACTTCGCGCGCAAGCCGGCCTACCACTTCGGCTGGGACTGGGGTCCGCGCTATGTCACCGCCGGCGTCTGGCGCGGAATCGATCTGCAGGCTTGGGACGCGCACCGCCTGACCGATCTTGCGGTGCGCACGGATGCATTGAGCGCGGAGCAGGCGAAGCTGGCCGTGCTGCTGCGAGTGGAGCAGGGTGCGGCGGCGGGCTCGGCCGTGGTGAATGTGGATGTGCAGGATCCGCAGGGCCGCAACGTGGCCCAGGTGCAGCGCACGGTGCTGCTGAAGCCCGGCCAGAACAGCATCGAGGTTCCGGTTGAACTGGCCGATCCGCGGCGCTGGTGGCCAGTCGGCCACGGCGCGCAGGACCGCTACACGGTGCGGGCCTGCCTGGACCAAGGTGGCGCGCCGGAGCTGGTGCGCGAGCAGCGCATCGGCCTGCGCACGGTTGAACTGCGCCGCGAGGAAGACGGCAAGGGCGGGCAGGGCTTCGCTTTCGTCATCAACGGCGTGGAGATCTTCGCCAAGGGCGCCAACGTCATTCCGTTCGATGCCTCCCCCGCACGGGTCGACGCCGCGCGCCTGCGCCAGGTGCTGACCGCCGCACGCGACGCCAACATGAACATGCTGCGCAACTGGGGTGGCGGCTACTACGAGGACGATGCGTTCTTCGACATCGCCGACGAACTGGGCCTGCTGGTCTGGCAGGACTTCATGTTCGGTGGTGGCATGCAGCCGGGCTACGATCCGGCCTTCCGTGCCAGCGTGGTGGCCGAGGCACGCGACAATGTGCGCCGGCTGCGCCATCACCCCAGCATCGTGCTGTGGTGTGGCAACAACGAGGAAGAAACCGCCTGGAAGGACTGGGGCCACGGTCGCGACCTGAAGGCAGCCGACCCTGCGTTTGCAGCGAAGGTCTGGCAGGGCTATGTCGACCTGTTCGGCAATGATCTGCGTCAGGTAGTGGGGGAGGAGGGGCTGGGCGTGCCGTACTGGTCCAGCTCGCCCAGCAACGACCTGGACGAAAAGGCGAACGACTCGACCCGTGGCGACAAGCACTACTGGCAGGTCTGGGGCAATCCGGCGCTGCCGGTGCAGGCTTACCTGCGCGAGACGCCGCGCTTCATGTCCGAGTACGGCCTGCAGGCATGGCCGTCGGTGGCCACCGTGGACCAGATCGCCACCCGCGCCGAGCAGCGCATCGACAGCCCGGTGATCCGCGCGCACCAGAAATTCATGGCCGGCGAGGGCAACAGCCGCCTGCTGCACTACATCGAACTGGGTTACGGCACGCCGAAGGACTTCGAGGACTTTGTCTACCTCAGCCAGGTGATGCAGGCCGATGGCATCGCGCTGGCCGCGTTGCACCATCGCGCTTCGCGGCCGTACACGATGGGCTCGCTGTACTGGCAGCTCAACGATGTCTGGCCGGGTGCTTCATGGTCCAGCGTGGACTACTTCGGTCGCTGGAAGGCGCTGCACTTCGCCGCGCGGCGCTTCTTCGCGCCGGTCACGGTAGCGGCGCTGCGCGATGAGGGCAGTACGCGGGTACGCCTGATCAATGACGGTGCGGCGCTGGATGCACGTTGGCGGCTGCGGGTGATGGACGTGGAAGGGAAGGTGCTGCGCCGTCGCGAGGACGCGGTGACGCTGGCGGCGTCGGGTGTGACCTCGATCGGTGATTTCCGCGATGCCGAGCTGCTGGCCGGTGCCGACCCGAAGCGCACGGTGGCCGTGTTCGAGCTGCTGCAGAACGGGGCGGTGAGCGCGCGGCAGGTGGTCGGATTCGTCGAAGCCAAGGACCAGATGTTGCCGCGGCAGAAGCTCAAGGCCACGTTGTCCATCGAAGGCGACCACTATCGACTACGGCTGGAAAGCGCGGCTTACGTGCGCGCGGCGTGGATTGATTTCGGTGCATTGGATGTGCAGGTCGAAGACAACCTGCTGGACTTGCTGCCGGGCGAAATCCGCGATATCGCGGTGCGTGGCCCGGTGGATCTGGTTACCCTGCGCGAAGCGCTGAAGGTGAAAACCCTCAACGATCGATGAGGGCAGGTGAACCATGTTCTGGTAGGTGTCAACCTTGGTTGACACATCGGCCGTATGCCAACCAAGGTTGGCAACTACCAGAAGCGGAGCCGGGTAGGTGCGGACCGTTGGTCCGCACACCCTTCTTTTTTACAGTTGGATCTGCTGGAAGTTCTCGACCCGCTCGTGGCCATTGGCGGCCTGGCCGGTGCGCGGCATCGGGTAGTCGTCGCGGCGGTCGATCAGGCGCGTCTGCAGGCCGGCTTCACGGGCGGCATCCAGCTCTTCCACCACATCGGACAGGAACAGGATCTCGCCGGCCGGTAGGCCGATGGCCTGCACGATGCGGCGGTAGCTGTCGGCCTCGCGCTTGCCGCCGATCTCGGTATCGAACCAGCCCGACACCAGCGGGCTGAGGTCACCGGCATCGCTGAAGCCGAAGAACAGCTTCTGCGCCGGCACCGAACCGGAGGAGTACACGTACAGCGGCAGGCCGGAAGCGTGCCAGCCCTTCAGCACCGGCGCCACTTCCGGGTAGAAGTGCGCGGTGTAGTCGCCACGGCGGTATCCTTCGTCCCAGATCAGCCCCTGCAGCGCCTTCAGGGCGGTGTGCTTGCGGTCCTGGTCGATCCAGCCCTGCAGCGTTTCGGCCACCAGGCTGTCCTGGCAGGCACCGCCGATCTCGGTAGCCACCGCATCCAGCCAGCGGCGGACGTCCGGCTGCTGGCCATGCTCGGCGACAAACGCCGGCAACGCCTTGCGCGCATAGGGGAACAGCACGTTCTTGACGAACGAGATGCTGCTGGTGGTGCCTTCGATGTCGGTCAGGATGACGCGGGCTTGCATGGATCAGGACGCCTGGGTGGGTACGTAACGGGGGAACTTCTGCGCGATGTCGGTGCCGGTGAAATGACCCACCCAGCCGTCCGGCTCGGTGAAGAAGCGGATCGCCACGAAACTCGGTTCCTCGCCCATGTCGAACCAGTGGGTGGTGCCATCGGGCACGGCGATCAGGTCGTCCTTCACGCACTCGATCTCATAGACCTTGTCACCCACGTGCAGGGTGAACAGGCCGGAGCCGGCGACGAAGAAGCGCACCTCGTCTTCCTTGTGGAAGTGCTCGTCGAGGAACTTCTTGCGCAGCTCGGCGCGGTTCGGGTTGTCCGGGGCGATCGAGGCCACGTCCACGCTCTTGAAGCCGCGCTCGGCGACCAGGCGGTCGATGTCCGCACGGTAGGCGGCGAACACTTCCTCCTGGCTGGCGCCCGGCGCGACTGGCGCGGTGGCCTGCCAGCGCTCGAAGGTGACGCCGATCTTCTGCAGTTCGGCAGCGATGACCGCGCCGTCCTGGGTGTCCAGCAGCGGCGATTCGGGGCGGGTGTCGTCGTAGATGCGCAGTCGGCTCATGGCGGCAGCTTGAACGTCTCGGGGGAAGACAGGGTAGCAGGGTGGGGGCGGGGCGCAGATTCCGGATCGGCATCTGCACCTGCGCGCCGGTTCAGCTGCGCAGCTTGCGCAGTTCCAGTTCGCAGTGGAACAGGAATTCGAACGCTTCCAGGTGGCGGCGTGCTTCGGCCATATCGCGGCCCCAGGCGTACAGCCCATGGCCGTCGATCAGGTAGCCCCACAGGTTCTGCCGGTCGAGCAGGTCATCGACCTGCTGCGAAAGCACGTTCATGTCCTGGGTATTGGCGAACACCGGCACGTCGATGGCCATCTCGTGGGTGCTGTTGCCGGCGAAGGCCTTCAGCAGCTCGTAACCCTCCAGGCGGATGTGGCCCTGCGGCGCATACAGGCGCGAGGCGATGGTCTGCACCGG
This sequence comes from Stenotrophomonas sp. YJH_SMC_27, assembly GCF_059369815.1. Classification (NCBI taxonomy): domain Bacteria; kingdom Pseudomonadati; phylum Pseudomonadota; class Gammaproteobacteria; order Lysobacterales; family Lysobacteraceae; genus Stenotrophomonas; species Stenotrophomonas sp. YJH_SMC_27. The sequence goes on from NZ_JCAFTA010000017.1 coordinate 12,455, forward strand.
CGAATGCGTATGCAGCACGCAGCCGACCTCCGGGAAGCGGCGGTACAGCTGGGTGTGCAGCAGGGTCTCGGCGGACGGGCGCAACGGACGGCCCACGGCCTGGCCGTCGAAGTCCACCACCATGATGTCATCCTCGATCAGGCGGCCCTTGTCCTTGCCCGAGACGGTGATCGCCGCGTGGCGGTCGTCCAGGCGGTGGGAGAAGTTGCTGCTGGTGGCCGGGGTCCAGCCGGCGTGGGCCAGTTCGCGGATGTTGTCGATCAGCAGCTGGGCCAGTTCGCTCAGGCGCGCGGTGTCGTACGGGAAGGTGGGGGCGTTCATGTCGGCGATTTTACTGGATTCGGCCAACGGCTGAGCCCCTCGTGGCTGAGAGGTGGTTGGTTGGTCACGGAAAGCGGTTCATGGAGGTGGCGGGGCGGGTGGGCCGTGCAGGGGACGCTGCAAGTACGTCCCTGTAAGCTCGATGGCGCCATCCATGGCGCCAACGCCCCTGCAACGCCCACCCGCCCCGCCTCTGACAGGTTCCGGCGCGCGGCCGGCCACGGAGTGAAGAAGGAAAAGCGAAAAGCGGGTCGCTTCGCTGCGCTTGCTCGGAGCGGAGCATGGCTCCGCTCTACAGAGGATTCATCGAACGGAGAAAATTCATTTCCCGGATGAATTCATCCACGCATGGCGTGGATCTACTGGACGTGCCAGCAGACTGTCGGAGGTGGGGCGGGTTGGGTTCGCGGGGGTGTCCGCGGCATGGATGCCGCGGCCAAGCCCCCAGGGACGGGTTAACGGCGTCCCCCGCGAACCCAACCCGCCCCGCCAAACCTTCAACCCAGCTGTTGCCGTTGCCGTTGCTCCGGCTTCAAAAGCGGGTGCAGGGCCGCAGGCCCTGCAATGCAAAACCTTACTTCCCCCGCAGGCGGCTGTGCCTGAAGCCGTAGCAGAAATAGATCACGAAACCGACGAAGGTCCAGACGCCCATCAGCATCCAGTTGTGCATCGTCATCGCCGACAGCAGCGCCAGGCAGCTCAGCACGCCCAGGCTGCAGATCAGCCAGGCCATCGGCATGCGGAAAGGGCGCGGCAGGTCCGGTTGGGTGCGGCGCAGGATCAGCACGCCGGCGCAGACCGCCGCGAACGCAATCAGCGTGCCCATCGAGGTCAGCTCGCCGAGAATGTCCAGCGGGAACAGCGCCGCCAGCAGCGCGATGCCGATGCCGGTGATCACCGTGTTGATGTGCGGGGTGCGGTACTTCGGGTGGATCCTGGTGAACACCGGCGGCAGCAGACCGTCGCGGCCCATGATCATGAAGATGCGCGGCTGGCCGATGATCATCACCAGCACTACCGATGACAGGCCGACCAGCGCGCCGACCTCGACCACCCAGCGCAGCCAGCCCAGCTGCGGGTGTGCGGCCACGGCAGTCACCACCGGCTCGTCGGTGCCCAGCAGCTGGAACGGCACCAGGCCAGTCATCACTGCGGCCATCGCGATGTACAGCACGGTGCAGATCACCAGCGACAGCATCATGCCGATCGGCATGTCACGCTGCGGGTTCTTCGATTCCTGGGCCGCCACCGATACCGCCTCGAAACCGATGTAGGCGAAGAACACCATCGCCGCGCCACGCAGCACGCCTTCCATGCCGTACTTGCCCGGGCCTTCATTGGCCGGAATGAACGGGGTCCAGTTGCTGGTGTCCACGTACTTCCAGCCGACCACGATGACCAGCAGGATGAGGCCGGTCTTGAGCACGACCATCGCCATGTTCATTGCCGATGACTTGCTGATGCCGACGTAGCACAGCCAGGTCAGCAGCAGTACCAGCGCAGCGGCCGGCAGGTTGGCGATAGCACCGGTGGGGCGCAGCTGTGCGTCCAGTGGCGCACTGACCAGCGCCGCCGGTAGATGGATGTCGAACTGGCTGAGCAGGCTGAGGAAGTAGCCGGTCCAGCTGACCGCCACCGCCGACGCAGAGACGCCGTATTCGAGCACCAGCATCCAGCCGATGAACCAGGCCGACAGTTCGCCGAAGGTGGCGTAGGTATAGGTATAGGCGCTGCCGGAAACCGGCACCATCGAGGCGAACTCGGCGTAGGCCAGCGCGCAGAAGGCGCAGCAGATGGCGGCCAGCACGAACGACAGCATGATCGCGGGGCCGGCGTGGTTGGCGGCCGCCTGGCCGGTGATGACGAAGATGCCGCCGCCGATCACCGCGCCGATGCCGAGGGCGGTCAGCCCCCAGGGGCCTAGGTGGCGGCGCAGGCTCAGGCCGTTGGCGTCTTCATGGGCGGCATGCGGGTGCTTGGTGGCCCACAGTTGCTTGAACATGTGTGGTGGTCTTGTCGAAGCGCGCCAAGAGCGGCGCGCGGGGAAAACGGACGGGCCGGCGCGAGGCCGGCCCGTAGGCGGATCAGGGCGACTTGGCCAGCTTGCTGTTGCGCATGCCGTAGCCGAGGTAAATCAGCATGCCCAGCACGGTCCAGCCGACGAACAGGTGCCAGTGCACCACGAACGCCTGCCAGAACAGGAACAGGCAGGCCGCGGCGCCAAGCGGGCAGATGATCCACACCGCCGGTACGCGGAACGGGCGATGGATCTCCGGCTTGGTATAGCGCAGCACCAGCACGCCGATGCAGACGGTGGCGAAGGCCAGCAGGGTGCCCATCGACACCAGTTCGCCGAGCACGTTCAGCGGCACCAGGCCGGCCAGCGCGGCGGCGATCACGCCGACCACGATCGTGGCCCAGTAAGGCGTGCGGAACCGGGCGTGGACCTTGCCGAAGAACTTCGGCAGCAGGCCGTCGCGGGAAATGGTGTAGGCGATGCGGGTCTGGCCCATCATCATCACCAGCACCACCGAGGACAGGCCGGCGATGGCGCCGATCTCGACCAGGGTCTTCAGCCACGACAAGGTCGGGTAGGGCTCCAGTGCGGTGGCCACCGGCTTGTCGGTGCCCAGCAGGTGGTACGGCATCATGCCGGTCAGTACCGCGCAGACGATGATGTAGACGATGGTGCATACCGCCAGCGAGCCGAGCAGGCCGATCGGCATGTTGCGCTGTGGGTCTTTGGTTTCGCCGGCGGCGGTGGAGACCGCATCGAAGCCGATATAGGCGAAGAACACGATGGTGGCCGCGCGGAAGATGCCGCTCCAGCCGAACTCACCCGGCACGCCGGTGTTTTCCGGGATGAACGGCTGCCAGTTGGCCGGGTCGATATGGGCCGCGCCGATGCCGATGAACAGGCAGATGACGGTGACCTTGATCGCCACGATGATGGCGTTGACGAAGGCCGACTGGGTCACGCCCACGTACAGCAGGCCGGACACCGCCGCCACGATCAGCACCGCAGGCAGGTTGAACAGCTTGCCGGAGGAGACGAACTCGCTGCCGGTCCAGGCGATGGGCGCGGCGCTGAGCAGGTCCGGGAACGGCATGTGCAGCGTGGTGGTGATGAAACTGATCAGGTAGGCCGACCAGCCCACCGCGACCGATGCCGAGGCGAACAGGTACTCCAGCACCAGGCACCAGCCGATGAACCAGGCCATGCCTTCGCCGAGGGTGGCATAGGAATAGGAATAGGCACTGCCGGAGACCGGCATCATCGCCGCGAACTCGGCATAGCACAGGCCCGCCAGCGCACAGGCGAAACCGGCCAGCACGAACGACAGCATGACCGCCGGGCCCGCGTGGTTGGCTGCGGCCTGGCCGGTCAGCACGAAGATACCTGCGCCGATCACCGCACCCACGCCCAGCAGGATGAGGTGTTTAGCCGTGAGGGTCCGTTTCAACGTGGCTTCGCCGTCCAGGCTGCCTTCGATGGGTTCGCCGGCATCGACGTGCCCGGCCGGCTGGACCGGCTTGACCCTCAACAGAGCTTTCAGCATGCAGTACTTCCTAGTGATCGGATGGGGTGGGCGGCCGATACGTTGCCGGCTGCCTTGAATGGTGAAGGCCGTGCGAACAGCCCGCTGTACCTTAGCCAAAGCTGAAGCCAACGCACAAGCGCAATCGCAACAATGAACGGCGATAATGAGCAGTATTTTTCCGAACCGCCCCCATTCATGCGCCAGACCGCCGAAACCCTTGCCGTGCTTGACGATCGCCTGCGCGGTCTGTTGCGGGACTATGCCCGCCGCGAGCCCGCCCACGACGCACTGGCTGCCGAATTCGGCACATTGCTGGATGATCCGGAAGATCCGTTCCGGCGTGAGCGGCTTGCAGGCCACTTCACCGCGAGCTGCTGGCTGGTCAGCGCCGACGGCCAGCGCCTGCTGCTGACCCACCATCGGAAGCTGCAGCGCTGGCTGCAGCTGGGTGGCCACGCCGACGGCGACCGCGACCTGGCCCAGGTGGCGCTGAAGGAGGCCGAGGAGGAGTCCGGCCTGAGCGGGCTGGTGCTGGAAGACCCGGCCATCTTCGATCTGGACAAGCACTGGATTCCGGAGCGCAAGGATGTGCCGGGGCACTGGCACTACGACGTGCGTTTCGTGATCCGCGCGCTCGGTGGCGAGGCATTCGTGCTCAGCGAGGAGTCGCTTGACCTGGCATGGCGGCCGGTGACCGAGGTCGCGGCCGACCCCGAATCGGATGAATCCATGCAGCGCATGGCGCGCCGCTGGCTGGCACGTTGATGCTCTCGGACGGCTGTGCCGCGTTTGTTGCGGCTCATGCCTGTGGCGAGGCGAAGCAGGATGCTGCCCTTGCGATGATCAAGGCTGCATTGCCAGTCATCACATGCATCGACTGGGAGCGCGTGCCATCGCGCCTGGAGGTCCCCGGGGTGGGGCGGGAGCGGCTGGCGCAGGAGTTGAGCGCCATTGCAGATGCTGTTGGCTTGCCAAGCGAGGCTGCGTTGACGGTTGTCCAGGTGGATGGGGCGGTACCTTCACTGGGCAGCCGCCTGCAGGACTGGCTGGCTCATGCCGAGGAGCTGGATTTCGTCGATACGCTGTTCCTGTCGATGGAAGACAGGGTTCTGATCCATTGGGACTTTTACAAGAACCTCCACGCCGTAAGGTTCTGAGGTGTTCCATCCACGCCATGCGTGGATGGCGCGATGCCGGAAGCAATCCGCCGGGGCATGCCCGGCGACGCCTTGCTCAATACAGGATGCGCGTCCGCAGCGTGCCCGGAATCGCGGCCAGCTCGTCGCGCACGGCGGCGGCCTGCGCCTCGCTGGCGGTGATGTCGATCACCACGTAACCCACCTTCGGGTCGGTGCGCAGGAACTGGCCGTCGATGTTGACGTTGTGGCGCGAGAAGATCTCGTTGACCTTGGACAGCACGCCCGGCACGTTCTGGTGGATGTGCAGCAGGCGCAGGCTGTCTTCGTGTTCGGGCAGGGTCACTTCCGGGAAGTTGACCGCCGACAGGGTGCTGCCGTTGTCGCTGTAGCGCACCAGCTTGGCCGCCACTTCCACGCCGATGTTGTCCTGCGCTTCCAGCGTGCTGCCGCCGACGTGCGGGGTGAGGATGACGTTGTCGTGGCGGGTCAGCGGCGATTCGAAGATATCGCCGTTGCCCTTCGGCTCGACCGGGAACACGTCCAGCGCGGCGCCACCGACGTGGCCGCTGGCCAGGGCCGCGTCCAGCGCATCGATGTCGACCACGGTGCCGCGCGCGGCGTTGATCAGGTGCGCGCCCTTGCGCATCTTCGCCAGCTCGGTGCTGCCGATCATCCACTGCGTGGACGGGGTCTCCGGCACGTGCAGGGTGACGATGTCGGCGCGCGCCAGCAGGTCGTCCAGGCTGGCCGCTGCACGGGCATTGCCCAGCGCCAGCTTGGTTTCCACGTCGTGGAAGATCACCTGCATGCCCAGCGATTCGGCCAGCACGCCGACCTGGGTGCCGATGTGGCCGTAACCAATGATGCCCAGCGTCTTGCCGCGCACTTCATGGCTGCCGCTGGCTGACTTCGACCAGCCGCCGCGATGGCATTCGGCGTTCTTCTGCGGAATGCCACGGGTCAGCATGATCGCCTCGGCGATCACCAGTTCGGCCACGCTGCGGGTGTTGGAGTAGGGCGCGTTGAACACCGGGATGCCGGCCAGTTCGGCCGCGTCCAGGTCGACCTGGTTGGTGCCGATGCAGAAGCAGCCCACCGCGATCAGGCGCTTGGCCTCGGCCAGCACCTCGGCGCTGAGCTGGGTGCGCGAGCGGATGCCGACGATGTGCGCCTCGGCGATGCGCGCCTTCAATTCGTCCTCGGGCAGTGCCTTGGTGTGCGCCTCGATCTGGCTGTAGCCGGCCGCGCTGAACACCTCCACGGCGGTCTGGCTGACCCCCTCCAGCAACAGCACGCGGATATCCTGCTTCGGGAACGAGGTCTTCTTCGGCGACATGGGGCAACACGGCCAGTGGGACAGGGGCCAACCACTATGCCAGATCGCAGCGCTCATGGTGCGGTGCGCAATTGGTTGCATCCGTAGCTATCTGCCTGCTCGCAGGGCTGGACGCTGGCGCGTGCCGCTGGCACGCTTGCCCGTTCTTCATGCCCCGCGCTGGACCGTCATGACCGATTCCCGCATTGCCTCGCTGCAGCAGGCCTGTCCCGGCCTGAAGCTGAAGACCGACCCGGCCGACCTGGAGCATTACGGGCGCGACTGGACCCGGCGCTGGACGCCGGCGCCGTTGGCGGTCGCACTGCCGGCCACGGTCGAGGAGGTACAGGCGGTGATGCGCTGGAGTGCGGGTGAGGGCGTGCCCGTGGTGCCGTCCGGCGGCCGTACCGGCCTTTCCGGTGGCGCGGTGGCGGCCAATGGCGAGCTGGTGCTCAGCCTGGAGCGGATGAACAAGGCGCTGGCCTACGACGCGGTCGATCGCACCCTGGTGGTGCAGGCCGGCATGCCGCTGGAGGCCGTGCACAACGCCGCGCTGGACCACGGCCTGATCTATCCGGTGGATTTCGCTGCACGCGGGTCGTGCACGATCGGCGGCAACATCGCCACCAATGCTGGCGGCATCCGTGTGATCCGCTACGGCAACACCCGCGAGTGGATCGCCGGGCTGAAGGTGGTTACCGCCAGCGGCGAACTGCTGGAGCTCAACAAGGGCCTGATCAAGAACTCCAGCGGCTATGACTTCCGCCAGCTGCTGATCGGTTCGGAAGGCACGCTGGGCGTGATCGTCGAGGCGACAGTGAAACTCACCGATCCGCCGCCAGCCAGCAACGTGATGCTGCTGGCCGTGCCCAGCTTCGAGGTGCTGATGCAGGTGTTCGCCGCGTTCCGCGCGCGTCTGCAGCTGCAGGCCTTCGAGTTCTTCACCGACCGGGCGCTGGAGCACGTGCTGGCGCATGGCGCGCAGGCACCGTTCGACGAGGTGCACCCGTATTACGTGGTCACCGAGTTCGGCGCCAACGACGAAGCGCAGGAAGCGGCGGCGATGGCCGCCTTCGAGGACTGCATGGGCAACGGCTGGGTCAGCGACGGGGTGATCAGCGCCAGCGACGCCCAGGCCGCCCAGTTGTGGAGCCTGCGCGAAGGCATCACCGAATCGCTGGCGCGCTACAAACCCTACAAGAATGATGTCTCGGTGCGGATTTCGGCGATGCCTGCGTTCCTGGCCGAGACCCAGGCACTGATCGGGCAGGCCTACCCACACTTCGACGTGGTCTGGTTCGGCCATATCGGTGACGGCAACCTGCACATCAACGTGCTCAAGCCCGACGACACCAGCGACGCCGATTTCGTGGCGCAGTGTGAACACGTGACCAAGCTGTTGGCGCAGGTGCTGGCCCGGTTCGATGGCAGCATCTCGGCTGAACACGGCATCGGCCTGGTCAAGAAGGGCTACCTGGACAGCACCCGCGGCCCGGCCGAGATCGCCCTGATGAAGGCGGTCAAACGTGCGTTCGATCCCCAAGCGCGGCTGAATCCCGGCAAGCTGTTCGACGTTTGAGCCGGGCAAATCCTTCACGCACCCGTTACGCTCCACGCATCCTCACAACCGGCTTCGAACCGATGACCCGTCCGCTTCTGCTGCTCGCCCTGCTGTCCCTGCCGCTGGCCGGCTTCGCTTCCAGCTTCGCCGGCACCTCGGCCGGTTCCGCCACCGGTGCCTCCTCCGGCTCCTCGGGTAGCAGCTCGGGTGACGACAAGGTGGTACTGGCTGCGCGCGACGACGCTGCGGCGTTCGTCGCCAGCGACGGCCAGATCCGTGGCGCCCGCCTGCAGGCCGCGCTGGCCCACCTGCGTGAGCAGAGTGCTGCCGCACAGCAGCAGAGCGACCTGGAACTGGCCCGCGCGTTGCTGGCGCGTTGATCCGGACTGCATGACCCCGGCGACATCGCGTTCTGTAGAGCCGAGCCATGCTCGGCTGAATGCCTGGCGCATGCGGATCGCAACAGCAGCCGAGCATGGCTCGGCTCTACAGAGGCTTGGCCGGTGGAACGCAGCCACGCATGGCGTGGCTCTACTGCTGGTCGCCCACGTCGCGCACGCAGCTGATCGCCTGCAGCTGGACCCGGCAGGGTTGAGCCCTGCACAGCAGCAGGTGGCGACGCAGACCCTGGCCGACGTGCAGGCACTGCTGCCGGATGGCCTGCTCCGCGCATTGCCGGCACAGGTCCAGGTGCGCTGGCGCGATGACCTGCCGGCCGATGTGCACGGCCGCGCTTTCGCCGGGCGCATCGCCCTGCGTCGCGAGCTGTTGGATGATGCCGTGCCCGGCGCGCGCCGCGCACGCCGCAGCGCGCTGGTACACGAACTGACCCATGTCGCCGACCGTACGGGGGCGAACTGGTCACGCAGTGTGCGCTGGCGTGATCTGGCTGGATGGCAGCGCAAGCCCTGGCATCTCGGCCGTGGCGACAACGATTTCCGTGACCGCAGTCCCGATGCGTATGAACTGAAGGACCCGGCCGAGTACCTGGCAGTGAACGCCGAGCATTTCGTGCTCGACAGCGAGTTCGCCTGCCGGCGCCCGGCACTGGCGCAGTGGTTCCAGGTCCATTTCGGAACCCCGCCATCGCTGCCACAGTCGCACTGCGCGAACGCGTTGCCATTGCTGCAGGCCGAATCGGAAGAGGGGGCGGCATCGCTGCTGCAGCTCGACCCGGCGCGTGTCTACGCCGTGGACTACCTGTTCGCCGAGGGCAGTGCGCAGCCGATGAGCCGCTGGGGGCACAGCATGCTGCGGCTGGTGATCTGCCGGCCGGGCCGCGCACCGGGTCCGGACTGCCGCCTGGACCTGGAGTACCACCGCGTGCTGTCGTTCCGCGCGTTCGTCGGCGATGTGCAGATTTCCAACTGGCGCGGCTTGACCGGCGGCTACCCGTCGCGGCTGTTCGTGCTGCCGCTGCAGCAGGTGGTGGACGAGTACACCAAGGTGGAACTGCGGGGCCTGCAGTCGTTGCCCTTGCAGCTGCAACGCGACGAGATCGCCAGCCTGCTCGAGCGCACCGCGCAGGTGCACTGGAGCTATGACGGGCGCTATTACTTCGTCAGCAACAACTGTGCGGTGGATACCGCCAGGCTGCTGCAGGCCGGAGTGCCCCGGCTGGGCGAGGACGGGCTGGCCCAGCTGAGTCCGCGCGGTCTCAAGCGGCGGCTGGCGCGGCTGGGCATGCTCGACGAGCGGGTACTCACGGACCGCAACGCAGCGCAGGCACAGGGCTATTACTTCGCTTCCGCGCGCGACCACTACCAGCAGTTGTTCACAGTGGCGGCGACCCAGCTGGCCTTGCCCGCGCGCGATGTGCGCGGCTGGTTGAAGCTGCCGGCAGAACAACGGGCACCGTGGCTGCTGAAGGGCAACCTGCGCGCCAGTGCCAGCCTGCTGCTGCTGGAACAGGCGGCACAGCGGCGTGCCGAACTGCGCGCACGCGATGTGCTCAAGCGGCAGCTACTGGCTGCTGCGGACAGCGCGGAAACCCGCAGCCTGCGCAGCCTGCTGGCGCAGAGCGGGCAGTGGTTGCGCCCGGGGACGCTGCTGCAGGGCGGCTACGGGTTGCCGCTGGCCGATGAGCAGGCGGTGCTGGCCGAAGCGGTTGCCACTGCCAGCGCAGAGGCGGTGCCGGCCTGGCAGGCGCTGCGCGTGCAACTGCGCCAGCAGTTGCCGGTGGGCCAGCGCAACGAGATGGATGCGATCGACGCCAACCTCGCCACACTTGGCGCGCGCCTGCGGGAACAGGCAGCCACGCCCGCTACTGGCGCGGCAGTTCGATGACGAAACGGCTGCCGCCGGCGTTGCCTGCCGTGCAGTAGACGCGGCCGCCGTGCGCGTCGGCGATGGCCTTGACCACCGCCAGGCCGAGGCCACTGCCGCCGCCCTGGCGTGAACGTGAGCCGTCGGCACGCATGAACGGGCTGAAGATGTCGGCGTGCAGCTCCGGATCGATGCCCGGGCCCTCATCCTCGATTGCCACTTGCACATGTCCCGGTGTGTCATGCACGGCAATCCGCACCTTGCCCGGGCTGGCATAGCGGCGTGCGTTCTCCAGCAGCGCCAGCAGCGCCTGGCGGAGGCGGGTCGGGTCGCAGTGCGCGTTGTGTTCCTCGCGGCTGGTTTCCAGCTCCAGCACGAAGCCGGCGGCGCGGAACTGCGGATCGACCAGGGTCATCACCGAATGCACTTCGGCCACCACATCGGTGCGCGCGCGACGTACGTCCAGCCGCGCGTTGTCGGACAGGCTCAGCACGCGCAGATCCTCGATCAGGCGCGAGAGGCCCTCGACCTGCGCCAGCAGGCTGCGGAACTGTGACTCGTCCGGCTGGAACACGCCCTCGGCGAGCCCTTGCAGGCGACCGCGCAGGATCGTCACCGGCGTGCGCAGCTCATGGGCGATGGCCGCGTGCCACATCGCGCGCTCGCTCTCCATGTGCTGCAGGCGGCGGGCCATTGCATTGAAGTCCTCGACCAGGGTCGCCACTTCACCCGGCGAATTCTCCTCGACACTCGCGCGCGCCCCGAGGTCGCCGCCGGCAAGCGCACGCACACTGTCCACCAGTGAATTCAGTGGCGACAGGATACGGTGCGCAAGACGGAACGAAGCGGCGATGGCCAGCGCCAGTCCGGTCAGGATCACGCCCACCATCCATGCCAGTTCCGGCCCGGTCGGCAGCCAGCTTTCCGGCTCCTCGGTGCTGCCGGGGAAGAACTCGACCAGCACCGCGTACAGCAGCCACGACGACAGGATCATCATCACGATGACGCCGATCACCATCAGCGACATCGAGATGATGATGTGGCGGCTGAGCCCGGAACGGCGCAGGCGCGCCATCAGCGGTCGGCCATCAACCGGTAGCCGACACCGCGCACGCTGGCCGGGACGTTGACCATGCCCACGTCATCGAGTTTGCGGCGCAGCTTGCTGACATGGCTGTCGACGGTGCGTTCCAGCGCTTCGCTTTCCGGCAGGCATTCGTGCATCAGTTCGCTGCGGCTGAAGATGCGGGTCGGCGCCAGCGCCATGCAGTGCAGCAGCTTGAACTCGGTGAGCGTGAGCAGCACTTCGTGGCTGTAGCCTTCGCCCTCCACATGCACGGCATGGGTAGCCGAGTCGATCAGCAGCGGGCCCGCCCGCAGCGCGGTCGGTGCGTCCATGCGCGAGGCGCGCAACGTACGCCGCAGCACGGCGCGCACGCGTGCTGCCACTTCGGCCGGATTGAACGGCTTGACCACGTAGTCGTCGGCGCCCATGCGCAGCGCGGTGAGCTTGTCCAGGTCCTGGTCCAGTGCGGTCAGCATGATCACCGGCGTTTCACCGCGCTGGCGCAGCTGGGTCAGCACGCTCCAGCCATCCAGGCGCGGCAGCTGCACATCAAGCAGGACCAGGTCGGGGCGGGCGCTGCGGTGCAGGTCCAGCGCGCTGTGGCCGTCGGCGGCGCGCAGCGTACGCAGTCCTTCGCGTTCCAGATAGGCGGTGAGAATATCGGCGATCTCGGCCTCATCCTCGACGATCAGGACGAGGGCGGCGAGGGCAGGGGCGGCATGCATGCAGGGGCGGGGCCTTAAGGTGCTTGCCTCCATCGTATCTCCACAGTTCCTCCATCGAAACCCCATCATCGCCACGCACACTTCACGCTTCAGAACCTATCAGCCGCCTGCGCGGCATTGTGCACAGCAATGAGAACCTTCAGGACTCCGGTCGCGTTGATCGCGGCCCTCGCCCTGGCCGTGACGGCCTGCTCCGCCCCCGAAGCCACGCCCGAAGCGGCACCGCGCGTCAGCGTGGTCACTGTCGGCCCGCAGGTCGTGCAGCGCGACGATGAACTGCCCGGCCGTGTCGCCGCCGTTCGCACCGCACAGATCCGTGCGCAGGTCGGCGGCATCGTGCAGCGCCGCCTGTTCGAACAGGGCGCCGAAGTGCGCGCCGGCCAGGCCCTGTTCCAGATTGATCCGGCGGCGTTCCGTGCCGATGTCGACTCGGCACTGGCAGCGCTGCAGCGCAGTGAGGCAGCCCTGGGCCGCAGCCGCGTGCAGTCGCAGCGCCTGCATGCGCTGGCGGCCGCGCAGGCGGTCAGCCAGCAGCACCGCGACGATGCCAGTGCCGAGTACGAACAGGCCCGTGCCGCGGTGAACGAGGCGCGCGCGATCCTGGCCCGCCGCCAGCTCGACCTGCGCTATGCCACGGTCAGTGCACCGATTGCCGGCCGCATCGACCAGGCGCTGGTGACCGAAGGTGCACTGGTCGGCGTGGCCGATGCCGAGCCGATGGCGGTGGTGCAGCAGATCGACCAGGTCTACGTCGATGTGCGCCAGCCAGCGGCGCAGCTCGAGTCGCTGCAACGCAGTGCCGGTGGCGGCGAGCTGCCGGTGACGATCATCGGTGCGGCCGGCAGGCCGCTGCCCGAACGTGGCCAGATGCTGTTCTCCGGCATCAATGTCGATGCGCGCACCGGTGATGTGATCCTGCGCATCCTGGTCGACAACCCGCGGCGCCAGCTGCTGCCCGGCATGTACGTGCGCGCGAAGGTGCCGCGGGGTGCGCCGGCCAGCGCACTGACCGTGCCGCAGCAGGCCGTACTGCGCAGTGCCGGTGGCCAGGCCTATGCCTGGGTGATCGGTGGCGATGGCAAGGCGGTGATCCGCACGCTGGAAGTGGACGGTAGTGTCGATCGCCAATGGCTGGTGCGCACGGGCCTGAAGGCGGGCGAAAAGGTGGTGGTCGAAGGCCAGGAACGCCTGCAGGAAGGCGTGGTGGTCGATGCGCGCGACTGGCAGATGCCGGTCGCCAGCGCTGGCGCGGTGCAGGCCGGCAGCAAGGGCTGAGCCTCCACCGGGCCGGTCCCTCCAGGAAAATCCAACATGGCACATTTCTTCATCGATCGCCCGGTGTTCGCCTGGGTGCTGGCGATCTTCATCATCCTGGCCGGTGTGCTGGCGATCCCGCGGCTGGCGGTGGAGCGCTATCCGGCAGTAGCGCCGCCCAGCGTCAGCATCTACGCCAGCTACCCGGGTGCCAGCCCGCAGACGCTGAATGACGCGGTGGTCGGCCTGATCGAGCGCGAGCTGTCCAGCGTCAAGCACCTGCTGTATTTCGAGTCGTCGGTGGACACCTCCGGCGAAGCCTCCATCACTGCGACCTTCAAGCCGGGTACCAACCCGGAGCTGGCGCAGGTGGACGTGCAGAACCGGATCAAGGCGATCGAGCCGCGCCTGCCGCGCAGCGTGCGCCAGAGCGGCCTGTTCGTGGAAGCAGCCGATTCCGGCTTCCTGATGCTGGTCGGCCTGCGTTCGCCCGATGCCAGCGTCAGCGAGGCCGCACTGGGCGACTTCATGGCGCGCAACATCATCGAGGAGCTGCGCCGCATCGATGGCGTCGGCCGCGTGCAGCTGTTCGGTGCGGAGCAGGCGATGCGCGTGTGGCTGGACCCGACCCGGCTGACCGGCTATGGGCTGACCATGGGTGACGTGGCCGCTGCCATCGAGCAGCAGAACCTGGAGATCTCGCCGGGGCGCATCGGTGATTCGCCGGGTGTTCCAGGCCAGCGCATCACCGTGCCGCTCAGCGCCGACGGCCAGTTGTCCACGCCGGAACAGTTCGCGGCGATCGTACTGCGCGCCGGGGCCGACGGTTCACGGGTGGTGCTGGGTGATGTCGCCCGCGTCGAACTGGGCGCGCAGAGCTATGCCTGGGGCACCCGCGAGGACGGCCATCCGGCCACCGCTGCCGGGGTGCAGCTGCGGCCGGGCGCGAATGCGGTGCGCACGGCGTCGGCGGTCCGTGAGCGCATGGCCGAACTGGCGCCGCTGTTGCCGCGCGGCGTGGAGGCGAGCATCCCGTTCGACACCGCGCCGTTCGTGAAGATCTCGATCCAGAAGGTGGTGCAGACGCTGCTGGAGGCGATGCTGCTGGTGTTCGCAGTGATGTACCTGTTTTTGCAGAACTGGCGCTACACGTTGATCCCGGCGTTGGTCGCGCCCATCGCGCTGTTGGGTACGTTCGCGGTGATGCTGGCGCTGGGCTTCTCGATCAACGTGCTGACCATGTTCGGCATGGTGCTGGCCATCGGCATCATCGTCGATGACGCCATCGTGGTGGTCGAGGGCGTGGAGCGGATCATGGCCGAGGAGGGCCTGCCGCCGCGCGAGGCCACCATCAAGGCGATGCGCGAGCTGACCGGCGCAGTGATCGGCATCACCCTGGTGCTGACCGCGGTGTTCATCCCGATGGCGCTGGCCAGCGGCTCGGTGGGCGCCATCTACCGCCAGTTCACCGTGGCGATGGCGGTGTCGATCCTGTTTTCGGCGCTGCTGGCCCTGAGCCTGACGCCGGCGTTGTGCGCGACGCTGCTGCGCCCGAACACCCATGGCCATCATGGCCGTGGCGGGCTGTTCGGTGCCTTCAATCGTGGCTTCGAGCGGATGACCGGGCGTTACCAGCGTGGCGTGGCGTCGGTGCTGCAGCGGAGCGGGCGGGTGATGGGCGTGTTCGCCGCACTGGTAGTGGCGCTGTTGCTGGGCCTGCACTGGCTGCCGGGTGCATTCCTGCCGGAAGAAGACCAGGGCTATTTCATGACCTCGATCCAGCTGCCGGCCGAAGCCACCGCCGAGCGCACGCTGGCCGTGGTCGAAGCCTACGAACGGCATGTGGCGTCACGCCCGGGCATCGGGTCCAACCAGTCGATCCTCGGCTACAGCTTCTCCGGGTCCGGCCCGAGCGCGGCGCTGACCTACACCATGCTGAAGGACTGGGGAGAGCGTGCAGGAGCCACCGCGGCCGGCGAAGTGGAGGCCGCGCAGAAGGCGATGGCGACGATTGCCGAGGGCGAGGTGATGAGCGTGATGCCGCCGGCGATCGACAGCCTGGGGCGTTCGTCCGGCTTCTCGCTCGCCCTGCAGGCGCGTACCGGGCAGAGCCAGGCAGAGCTGCGCGCGGCCTTGCAGCAGCTGCTGAAGCTGGCCGAGGCCAGCCCGCTGCTGTCGGAGGTGCATGCCGATGGCCTGCCAGCAGGTACCAGCGTGCGGCTGGACATCGACCGCGCCAAGGCCGAGGCGATGGGCGTGGGGTTCGAGCAGATCAGCAGCACGCTGTCGGCGGCGATGGGCTCGCAGTACGTCAACGACTTCCCCAACAAGGGCCGGCTGCAGCAGGTGATCCTGCAGGCCGATGCACCCCACCGGATGGAGCTGGAGGATGTGCTGAGGCTGTACGTGCGCAATAGCGAAGGTGGCATGGTGGCGTTGTCGGAACTGGTGACGCCGCACTGGACCGAGGCGCCGCTGCAGCTGCAGCGCTATCTCGGCTTCCCGGCGCTGAATCTGTCCGGCGCACCGGCCTCCGGCGTGTCGACCGGCCAGGCCATGGCGGAGATGGAGCGGTTGGCGGAGGAGCTGCCGTCCGGTTTTGCCCTGCAGTGGACCAGCCAGTCGCTGCAGGAGCGGGAGTCCGGTGCGCAGGCGCCGTGGTTGCTGCTGTTGTCGATGCTGGTGGTGTTCCTGGTGCTGGCGGCACTGTACGAGAGCTGGTCGATCCCGCTGGCGGTGATGCTGGTGGTGCCGCTGGGCCTGCTTGGTGCGGTTGCTGCGGTGCTGTTGCGGGGCATGCCCAACGACGTGTTCTTCAAGGTCGGCATGATCACCGTGATCGGGCTGTCGGCGAAGAACGCGATCCTCATCGTCGAGTTCGCGCGCCAGCTGCAGCAGCAGGGTCGCGGCCTGGTTGAAGCAGCGCTGGAGGCAGCGCGGCTGCGACTGCGGCCGATCGTGATGACCTCGCTGGCATTCGCGCTGGGCGTGGTGCCGCTGATGCTGGCGCAGGGCGCCTCGAAGGAAACCCAGCAGGCGATTGGAACCGGTGTGTTCGGCGGCATGGTCAGTGCGACCGTGCTGGCCGTGTTCTTCGTGCCGGTCTTCTATGTAGTGGTGCAGGGCGCGCGGCAGTGGATCGCGCAGCGCCTGCGCAGGCGCCGGCCGATGCCGGGAGGAACCGTGGATGGAACGGAACATCGTTGAAGATCTGCATGAGCGGCAGTTGGCAGCGCTGGAACAGCGCCTGCGGCAGGCATTGCTGGATGACGACCACGATGCGCTGACCGCGCTGGTATCGCCGGCCTTGTTCATGATGGATGGCCACGGCGGCCGCATGCTCGACCTGCCGTGGCTGGGCGACTGGCTGACCGGAAACCTGCAGGTGCGCAGCCTGCAGTCGTACGCGGTGGAAACGTTGCTGTGCGGACGCCTGGCATTGTTGTCCAGCGACGTGCGCTTGTCGGTGCGCGGGCAGGGCCAGGAGCGCGAGCTGAAACTGCGCCTGCTGCGGGTGTGGACCTGCAGTTCCGGCGAAAGCGGCGCGCAGCTGCTGTCGATGGCGGTACTGGCCGCATGAGCGCGGTCAGGGCGCTTTCAGGCC
Organism: Stenotrophomonas sp. YJH_SMC_27; assembly: GCF_059369815.1. Lineage (NCBI taxonomy): Bacteria > Pseudomonadati > Pseudomonadota > Gammaproteobacteria > Lysobacterales > Lysobacteraceae > Stenotrophomonas > Stenotrophomonas sp. YJH_SMC_27. The sequence goes on from NZ_JCAFTA010000017.1 coordinate 29,247, forward strand.
CCGCTCACCGCGAGGTGGTAGGGTCGAGCATTCCTGTAGTGTCGACAAGGAGTCGAGCCATGCGTGTAGTTCCCAGTCTGTTGGCAGCCTCCCTGGGGTTGGTGCTGGTCGCGTGCCAGCCGGCCCAGGCACCCGCGGCGGGCAGCAATGACGCCCCGCCTGCCACGCCGCAGCCGAGCGCCAACACGGAAGGTGGCAGCGAGACCGCCTACCAGTGTGGTGATCTGAGTGTGGGCGCGACATTCAATGGCGAGGATGCTGCCACGCTGGTGATCGGCGAGCGTAGCTTCGCCATGACCTCCGAGCGCGCGGCATCCGGCGCCAAGTACAGCGATGGTCTCGGCAACAGCTTCTGGACCAAGGGCAGCGATGATGGCCTGCTGAGCCTGAAGGGCGAACCGGATCGCGAGTGCCATGCGGTGGAAGCTACCGAAGGCGATGGCAGCGCCGGCAATGCGGCATTCCGTGCCACCGGCAATGAACCCGGCTGGCTTGCAGTCGTCGACGGCGATGCGCCGGGCCTGCAGGTGGAGGTCGATTATGGCGAGCGCCGCTTCGACGTGGCCAAACCCACACAGGGCGCTGATGGATGGAGCGGAAAGGCGTCCGACGGCACCGACGTCAAGCTCAGCTTCCAGCGCACCACCTGCCAGGATGACATGAGCGGCGAGGCGTTCGAGGCCAAGGCGATGCTGACTGTCGGTACCCGCCAGTACCATGGCTGCGGCAACTTCGGTGCGAAACAGCCGTAACCGCTGCCACCGATGATCCGTCCGCTGCCTGCGGCGAACACGCCGCAGGCAGGGACAGGCAGCCGATCAGCGCAAGGCGCTTAGTCGGCACGGCCGGCGAATTCGCCGGTGGCGGTGTTCACCAGCACGCGTTCGCCGTTAACGATGTACTCCGGCACCATGATCTCGATGCCGGTGTTGAGCTTGGCCGGCTTCGGGCGCTTGGTGGCGGTGCCACCCTTCAGTTCCGGCGGGGTCTCGATCACTTCCAGCACCACCGAGGCCGGCAGCTGGATCGCCACCGGCTGCTCGTCGATGACCTGCACATAGATGCCGGTCAGGCCGTCGGTGATGTACCCGGCGTCATCACCGATCACGTCCGCGTCCAGAGTGTAGGGGGTGTAGTCCTCGTCATCGAGGAACACGAAGGCGTCGCCGTCCTTGTACGAATAGGTGGACTGGCGGCGCAGCAGTTCGACCTCGACCAGGTTGTCGTCGGCATCGAAGCTGGCGTCGAGCTTGTTGCCGCCCGGCACGCTGTACATGATGAAGCGGAAGCGGACGTTGCCGCCGCGACCCTGCGGCGAGCTGCGCTCGATGTCGCGGATCTGGTACACGCCGTTGTTGTACTCGACGACGTTGCCCTTCTTGATGTCGTTGGCTTTCATGGTGATCTAGGTCGTTGGGGGAGGGCGCCGTCCCGGCGCCCGGGGGGAATCACTTCGGAGCGAGGCGGGTAGCGCCGTCCAGGCGGATGGTCTCGCCGTTGAGGTAGGTGTTGCCGAGAATGAAGCCGACCAGACTGGCGAAGTCTTCCGGCTTGCCCAGGCGCGACGGGAACGGGATCGAGGCGGCCAGCGACTGCTGCACGGCCTCCGGCATGCCATCGACCATCGGCGTCCAGAATACGCCTGGGGCGATGGTGTTGACGCGGATGCCGAAGCGCGACAGTTCGCGTGCCATCGGCAGCGTCATCGACACCACGCCGCCCTTGCTGGCGGCATAGGCGGCCTGGCCGATCTGGCCTTCATAGGCAGCGATGCTGGCGGTGTTGATGATGACGCCGCGCTCGCCATCGGTACCGGCCTCGTTGTGCTGCATGCGGTTGGCCGCGGCCTTGGCCACATTGAAGCTGCCGACCAGGTTGACCATCACCGTGCCCTGGAAGCCGGCCAGCGGCATTGGGCCTTCCTTGCCCAGCACGCGACCGGCGCCGAGGATGCCGGCACAGTTCATCGCCACGTTCAGGCCGCCGAGGAATTCGTGGGCCTGGTCGATGGCCGTTGCAACCGCCGCTTCATCGCTGACGTTGACGTTGAAATAGCGGGCCTTGTCGGCACCCAGTCCGGCGACGGCGGCAGCGCCCTTGTCATCGTTGAGGTCGAACAGGGCCACCTTGCCGCCCTGGGCGACGAGGTGCTGGGCCACGGCCAGGCCGAGGCCGGAGACGCCGCCAGTGATCACGGCACGTACGGAAGACAGCTGCATTGAACGGTCCTGCAGGTTCGAGAACCGCCGATTCTAACGGAAGCGGCGACCGTCGCCGTTGTGCACTGCGCCGCCCCGCCAGGAGCGGCGCAGCGGGGTGCTCAGCCGGCCGCTGCGAGCGCCTGGCCGGTGCGGCTGGCGGTGGCACGGCCGAGCAGGCCGGCCAGCCAGCGGCCGGTCTCGGCCAGTGCCGGCAGGTCCACGCCGCTGTCCAGGCCCAGGCCCTGCAGCAGATAGACCACGTCCTCGCTGGCGACGTTGCCGCTGGCACCCTTCGCATACGGGCAGCCACCGGCGCCGGAGACCGCGCTGTCGACCACGCGCACGCCTTCTTCCAGGCAGGTGGCGATGTTGGCGATGGCCTGGCCGTAGGTGTCGTGGAAGTGCACGGCCAGTGCCGTCATCGGAATCTCGGCGGCAACCGCCTGCAGCATCGCCCGTGCCTTGCGTGGGGTGCCGACGCCGATGGTGTCGCCCAGCGAGATTTCGTAACAGCCCATCTGGTGCAGGGCGCGCGCCACCCGTACCACGTCGGCCAGTGGAACCTCGCCCTGGTAGGGGCAGCCGAGCACGGTGGAGACGTAGCCGCGCACGCGCACGCCATCGGCGGCGGCGCGGCGGAGGATCGGCTCGAACCGGGCCAGCGACTCGTCGATGCCGGCATTGGTGTTGGTGCGGTTGAAGGCCTCGGACGCAGCAGTGAACACCGCCACTTCCTCCACGCCCACCGCGCGGGCGCGGTCGTAGCCCTGTTCGTTCGGCACCAGTACAGGGTAGTGGATGCCGGGGCGGCGCTGGATGCCGGCGTAGACCTCGGCGGCATCGGCCAGCTGCGGAATCCACTTCGGGCTGACGAAACTGGTCGCCTCGATGCTGCGCAGGCCGGTGGCCGACAGGCGGTTGATCAGTTCGATCTTGTCGGCGGTGGACACCGACTGCTTTTCGTTCTGCAGGCCGTCACGCGGGCCGACCTCGACGATGCGGACGTAGTCGCTCATGCAGCCACCTCGCCGACGGGGCGATGGCAGACCGCTTCGATGTTGTTGCCGTCCGGGTCGAGCACGAAGGCGGCGTAGTAATCCGGGTGGTACCACGGGCGCAGGCCCGGCGCGCCGTTGTCGCGGCCACCGGCGGTGAGGGCGGCGGCGTGGAAGGCGTCCACCTGCGCGCGGCTGGCGCAGGCGAAGGCCACGTGCACGCCGTGGCTGGCGGTGCCGCCATTGCCGAGCCAGAAGAACGGCTTGCCGTCGCTGCCGAAGCCGACGTGGTCGTGGTCGCCGGTCAGTTCGGCGCTCACTTCCATCACCACGCCGATCTGCAGTGGCGCCAGTGCCTGCAGGAAGAAAGCCTTGCTGCGCGCCAGGTCGGCGCTGGTCAAACCAAGATGATCGAGCATGTTCAGGCTTCCGTGACCCAATGGGGGGCGCGCTTGTCGAGGAAGGCGCCCAGGCCCTCCTGGCCCTCGGCGGACACCCGCAGGCGCGCGATCAGGGCGGCATTATCGCGATCCAGGGTGTCGCGGTCATGGCTGTCCCGGACCTGCCGCACCAGCTGCTTGGCGGTGGACGAGGCGATCGGGCCTGCCTTGTCGAGCAGGGCCAGCTGGCGTTCCAGCGCCTCGTCCAGGCGCTCGGGTTCGACCAGCTGGTGGACCAGGCCGATCCGCAGTGCGGTCTCGGCATCGAAGTGCTCGCCGGTGGCGAACCATCGACGGGCCTGGCGTGGGCCGATGGCCTCGATCACATAGGGGGAGATCACCGCCGGCAGCAGGCCCAAGCGGCTTTCGGTCAGGCCGAAGCGGGCCGCGGTGCTGGCGATGGCGATGTCGCAGCAGGCGACCAGGCCGACACCGCCGCCGAAGGCCGCGCCGTGGACCCGTGCCAGGGTCGGCTTGGGCAGCTCGTCCAGGGTGCGCATCAGCCGGGCCAGGGCCAGCGAGTCCTCGCGGTTATCGGCTTCGCTGGCCGCAGCCATGCCGCGCATCCACTGCATGTCGGCGCCGGCCGAGAAGGAGGCGCCATGGCCGGCCACCACCACGGCCCGGATCGAATCGTCCCGTCCGGCGGCCTCCAGCGCGGCGGTCAGCCGGGCGATCAGGCTGGCGTCGAAGGCATTGTGCAGTTCCGGCCGGTTCAGCCAGAGGGTGATGACGGCGCCGCGGCGCTCGATCTGCAAAGCATCGTTCATGGGATTCCAGGGTCACTCCATACCTGTATGGATCATAGCGGGCCATTGGTCATGGGCCATGACGCGACGCGGGAATGTTAGAATCGAGAACCATTTACATCCAGCAGAGAACACGCTAGATGACGCTGTCCGAACTGCCGCTGCACACCTCGGCCGTGGTCGAGTCCGTGCAGGACCTGCACGCCAACGATGCCATCGCCCGTCGCCTGCGCGAGCTGGGTTTCGTCAATGGCGAGGAAGTGCGCCTGGTGGCCAAAGGTCCGGTGGGGGGCGAGCCGCTGCTGGTGCAGGTCGGGTTCACCCGGTTCGCGCTGCGGATCAGTGAGGCCAAGCGCGTCGTGGTAGACGCCAACCGCCAGGAGCGACGCGCATGAGCGCTTCCGCTGCCACCGCCCCGCTGCGCATTGCGCTGGTCGGCAACCCCAACAGCGGCAAGACCGCGCTGTTCAACCAGCTGACCGGCAGTCGGCAGAAGGTCGCCAACTACACCGGCGTCACCGTAGAGCGCAAGGAGGGCCGCCTGCGTGCGCCGTCCGGCCGTGAATTCGCGGTGCTTGATCTGCCGGGCGCCTACAGCCTGCATCCGGCCAGCCTGGACGAGGCGATCACCCGCGACCTGTGCCGGGGCTTCTACCCGGGCGAAGCCGCGCCGGACGTGCTGCTGTGCGTGATCGACGCCACCAACCTGCGCCTGCACCTGCGCTTCGCGCTGGAACTGCGCGAGCTGGGCAAGCCGATGGTGGTCGCGCTGAACATGGTCGACGCCGCCCAACGCCGCGGCATCCAGGTGGATGTGGCCGCGCTGGAACGCGAGCTGGGCGTGCCGGTGGTGGAGACCGTGGCGGTGCGCAAGCAGGGCGCCAAGGCCTTGGTCGAGCGCCTCGATGCGATGGTGCCGCACCTGGATGCGCCGGTGCCGGGCCCGGAAGGTGGCATCGACTACCACGCCAAGGTGCGCGAGATCCTTTCGGTCGCCGTGCGCATGCCGGCGCGAACCGCGAAGATCGACGACGCGCTGGACCGCTGGCTGCTGCACCCGGTGTTCGGGCTGATCAGCCTTGCGGTGGTGATGTTCCTGATCTTCCAGGCGGTGTATGCCTGGGCGACGCCGTTGATGGATGGCATCGAGGCTGGCTTCGCCTGGCTCGGTACTCTCGTTGGCAGCGTGTTGCCGGAGGGTCCGCTGGCCAGCCTGCTGACCGACGGCATCATCGCCGGTGTCGGTGGCGTGGTCGTGTTCCTGCCGCAGATCCTGATCCTGTTCTTCTTCATCCTGGTGCTGGAGGAATCCGGCTACCTGCCGCGCGCGGCGTTCCTGCTCGACCGCATGATGGCCGCTGCCGGCCTGTCTGGCCGCTCGTTCATCCCGCTGCTGTCCAGCTTCGCCTGCGCGGTGCCGGGCATCATGTCCACGCGCAGCATCCAGGACCCGCGTGACCGCCTGGCCACCATCCTGGTCGCACCGCTGATGACCTGTTCGGCGCGCCTGCCGGTGTACGCGCTGCTGATCGGTGCGTTCATTCCGCAGAAGACCGTGTGGGGCGTGTTCAACCAGCAGGGCCTGGTGCTGTTCGGCCTGTACGCCGCCGGCATCCTCAGTGCGCTGGCGATGTCGTGGATCATGAAGAAGTGGCGCCGCGACAAGAGCGAGCATCCGCTGATGCTGGAGCTTCCGTCGTACCGGCTGCCGCATGCGCGCGACCTGGCGGTGGGGCTGTACGAGCGCGGCATGATCTTCCTCAAGCGCGTCGGCGGCATCATCCTGGCGCTGACCATCCTGCTGTGGGTGCTGCTGTCGTTCCCAGCGGCGCCGGCGGGCGCCACGATGCCGGCCATCGACTATAGCTACGCCGGCCAGATCGGCCATGCGATGGCGGTGTTCTTCGCACCGCTGGGCTTCAACTGGCAGATCTGCATCGCGCTGATCCCGGGCCTGGCCGCGCGTGAGGTGGCGGTGTCGTCGCTGGCGACGGTGTATGCGCTGTCGGCGGCGGATGACGATGCGGCCAGCCAGGCACTGACCCCGTTGATCAGCGATGGCTGGTCGCTGGCCACGGCCCTGTCGCTGCTGGTCTGGTACATCTACGCACCGATGTGCATCTCGACGCTGGCCACCATCAAGCGCGAGACCAACTCGTGGAAGCAGATGGGCTTTGCCGCGTTCTACCTGTTCGCCGCAGCTTACGTGGCGGCGCTGATCACCTACCAGGTGACCAGGGCGCTGGGAGGTGGCTGATGGATACCGGGCTGCTGATCCAGTACCTGATCATCGCGGTGGCCGTGCTGGTCAGTGCCTGGGTGGTGCTGAAGAAGCAGTTCCCCGGCACGGTGCGCAAGCTGCGCGGTGCCTTGGCGCTGGCCCTGCTGAAGCCGGGCCGCGCGGCCTGGGCGCAGGCGCTGGGGCGGAAGATCGCGCCGCCTGCCAGCGGAGGTGGCGGTGCCTGTGGCGGTTGCGACAGTTGCGGGCCGACCAACAAGAAGTAGCGTCGAGCCATGCTCGACGGCGGCTGTGCGGCGGGTGCGAACTTTCGGCCTGTGGGTGCGAACCTTGGTTCGCACGCTTTCCGGGGTTCAGACCTCTTTGCGGATGATCGCGCGAAAGCGTCCCTCCTGCTGCATCCGCCGTACCGATGCGCGATTTCCATGGGTCGCTGCGAAGCCCGCCACGTCGGCAAGGGCATTGAGCAGCAGGCGCTTCATCGCGTTGCGATCGCCAGCATCGAGCAGGTCATGAAGATCCTGCTGGGTGAAAGCCCGGCGCAGGCCTGGCGTCTCTTCGATACGCCAGTCGACATGCGGCGTGGGGATGCTGGAGCGGTACCTGAAAGCCGTTTCAAGATCGTCGGGCGTGAGGGGGTGCAAGAGCAACTCTGGAAAGTAGAGTCCAGCATTCACATAGAAACCGCGGCTTTCGCTGGCGCGTTGGTGATTCACGACAAGCAGGGCGTCATCCAGCAAGCGGTAGCGGGTGGTCGTGGTCCCGGCATAGCCGGTCTTCCTGGCGCACTTGCTGAAGACGGTCGCGGATTTCATGGGCGTTGCCTGGACCGGAAGAGGGGACCACAGCCTTGAGTGGCCGCGTTTCTGCGTCCAGTGGTAAACGCGACATCTACGGTGTCGCATGCGCTCCGCCTGGTGCGGTCAAGCGAGGCGTACCCAGGGAGGAACGAGCATCCATTGCGCGGAAGGTCACCCAGCGTCGCAGTGACGGCGCTTGCCGGAGCAGGCGTGCTGCCGCTAGCCTGCAGGCATGAACCAGACTCCCCTGCGATTGCTCATTCACGGCGCCTCCGGGCGCATGGGCCAGGCCCTGCTGCGGCTGGCCGCCGAACATCCCGAAACCCTGCAGATCGTGGCCGCCGTGACCGGCCGTGCGCCGGCGCAGCGCGTGGTCGACGGCGTGCCGTTCTTTGGTGCCAGCGAACTGTCCGGTGCGCCGGTGTTCGACGTGGCCATTGACTTCAGCCTGCCGGAGGGCTTCGACCCGATGCTGGCGCTGTGCCTGGAACGCGGCGCGGGGCTGGTGTCGGGTACCACCGGCATCTCCGGCACGCAGCGGCAGGCGCTGGATGCAGCAGCGGCGAAGATCCCGTTGGTCTGGGCGTCGAACTTCAGCCTGGGCGTGGCGGTGCTGGACGAGCTGGTGGAGCGCGCCGCGCAGGCGCTGGCCGGCTGGGACTGCGATATCGTCGAATCGCACCACACGCAGAAGAAGGACGCACCATCAGGCACCGCGCTAACCCTGGGCGCGGCCGCGCAGCGCGGCGGAGCGGAGCCGCATTACGCGAGCCTGCGTGCTGGCGACATCGTAGGTGAGCATCTGGTGCAGTTCACCGGGCTGGGCGAGCGCATCGAGCTGGTGCATAGGGCCACCAACCGCGACATCTTCGCCCGCGGTGCGCTGTTCGCCGCCCGCCAGCTGCAGGGCCGGGCCCCGGGCAGCTACCGGGTGCGCGATCTGCTGGACGGGCCGCGTTAACCGGTAGCGCCGGGCCGTGCCCGGCGTCGGTGTCGGTTTCGCCGGGCATGGCCCGGCGCTACCAGCGGGCGCCGCATACGCCGCCGGATTGAAATGAATACGCAATCGCCTGTTCATGAAGCGCGATAACCGCTGGCGCGAGCGCCCCGGCAGCGTTACAATTCGCACTCGCCGAATCACGAAAGCCGGACCGGTCCCAGACCGCACGTCCGCGCTTTTTTGCAACCGGATTTCCGTGAAGCGCAGGCGTGACTTCGGCAGCCCCCTCGGTAGCCAAAGTGAGATTCCAGTGACCCAAGCCGCAATCCTCGTCCTCGAAGACGGCACCGTATTCGAGGGCGAATCCGTAGGCGCGCCCGGCCTGTCCGTCGGTGAAGTGGTGTTCAACACCGCCATGACCGGCTATCAGGAAGTATTGACCGACCCGTCCTACGCCCGGCAGATGGTCACGTTGACCTATCCGCATATCGGCAACACCGGCATGACCGACCAGGACGATGAAGCGTCCAAGGTATGGTCGGCCGGTCTGATCGTGCGCGACGTCCCGCGCCGTCCCAGCAACTGGCGCAGCCAGCTGTCGCTGCAGGACTGGCTGATCCAGCGGGGCGTGGTCGCCATCGCCGGCATCGACACCCGCAAGCTGACCCGCATCCTGCGCGAGAAGGGCGCGCAGAACGGTGCGCTGATGGCCGGCGACATCGACGTGGAAAAGGCACTGGAAGCCGCCCGCAAGTTCCCGGGCCTGAAGGGCATGGATCTGGCCAAGGTCGTCACTACCGAGAAGACCTACACCTGGACCGAGGGCCAGCTGGACCTGGATGCCAATGCTTTCGTCAGCGTGCCGGCCCGGTTCAAGGTCGTGGCCTACGACTTCGGCGTGAAGACCAACATCCTGCGCATGCTGGCCGAGCGCGGCTGCGAAGTGACCGTGGTGCCGGCGCAGACCCCGGCCGCCGAAGTGCTGGCACTGAAGCCGGACGGCGTGTTCCTGTCCAATGGCCCGGGTGACCCGGAACCGTGCGACTACGCCATCGACGCGATCAAGGCCTTCATCGACGTGAAGATCCCGACCTTCGGCATCTGCCTGGGCCACCAGCTGCTCGGCCTGGCCTCTGGCGCGAAGACCATGAAGATGGGCCATGGCCACCACGGTGCCAACCACCCGGTGCAGGACCTGGACAGTGGCCGGGTGATGATCACCTCGCAGAACCACGGTTTTGCGATCGATGAAGCAACCCTGCCGCCGACCCTGCGCGTGACCCACCGTTCGCTGTTCGACGGCACCAACCAGGGTGTCGCCCGCACCGACGTGCCGGCGTTCTCGTTCCAGGGCCATCCGGAAGCATCCCCGGGCCCGCACGATGTCGGTCCGCTGTTCGACCGCTTCGTGGCGCTGATGGAGCAGGCCAAGGCGTGATCAGTACGCCGCCGGCCTGCCGGTGGCGTCGCGATGGACCGTAAACCCCGCATCGCTGCTGCCCCTGGCGCGGCGCTGCGGATCAAGATTCCTGATCGACAGCGTGCGATCACCCCCCTTGTCACGCTGTACTGACTTAGAGAAGAAAATGCCCAAGCGCACTGACCTCAAGACCATCCTCATCATCGGTGCTGGCCCGATCGTCATCGGCCAGGCCTGCGAGTTCGACTACTCCGGCGCCCAGGCCTGCAAGGCCCTGCGTGACGAGGGTTACCGCGTGGTGCTGGTCAACAGCAACCCGGCCACGATCATGACCGACCCGGAGATGGCCGACGCCGTCTACATCGAGCCGATCAACTGGCAGACGGTCGAGAAGATCATCGCCAAGGAAAAGCCCGATGCGCTGCTGCCGACCATGGGTGGCCAGACCGCGCTGAACTGCGCGCTGGACCTGGCCGACAACGGCGTGCTGGAGAAGTACAACGTCGAACTGATCGGCGCCAAGCGCGAAGCGATCCGCATGGCCGAAGACCGCGAGCTGTTCCGCGTGGCCATGGGTGAGATCGGCCTGGAATGCCCGACCGCCGCCGTCGCCCACACCCTGGACGAAGCGCTGGAGATCCAGACCCGCGTCGGCTACCCGACCATCATCCGCCCCAGCTTCACCCTGGGCGGCAGCGGTGGCGGCATCGCCTACAACCGCGAAGAGCTGGTCGAGATCGTCAGCCGTGGCCTGGAACTGTCGCCGACCACCGAAGTGCTGGTGGAAGAGTCGGTGCTGGGCTGGAAGGAGTTCGAGATGGAAGTGGTCCGCGACACTGCGGACAACTGCATCATCGTCTGCTCGATCGAAAACCTGGACCCGATGGGCGTGCACACCGGTGACTCGATCACCGTGGCCCCGGCGCAGACCCTGACCGACAAGGAATACCAGCGCCTGCGCGATGCCTCCATCGCCGTGCTGCGCAAGATCGGCGTCGACACCGGTGGCTCGAACGTGCAGTTCGGCATCAACCCGAAGACCGGCCGCGTGGTCGTCATCGAGATGAACCCGCGTGTGTCGCGTTCCTCGGCGCTGGCCTCCAAGGCCACCGGCTTCCCGATCGCCAAGGTCGCCGCCAAGCTGGCCGTGGGTTACACCCTGGACGAACTGAAGAACGAGATCACCGGTGGCCTGACCCCGGCCTCGTTCGAGCCGTCGATCGACTACGTCGTCACCAAGATCCCGCGTTTCGCCTTCGAGAAGTTCCCGGCCGCCGACGCTCGCCTGACCACCCAGATGAAGTCGGTGGGCGAGGTGATGGCGATGGGCCGTACCTTCCAGGAGTCGGTGCAGAAGGCCCTGCGTGGCCTGGAAACCGGCAAGGTCGGCTTCGACCCGACCGGCCTGGACCTGGCCAACGAAGACGACCTGCAGACCCTGCGCCGCGAGTTGAAGGCGCCGGGCCCGGAGCGCCTGTTCTTCGTCGCCGACGCGTTCCGCGCCGGCATGAGCGTGGAAGAGATCTACGCACTGTCGTTCATCGACCACTGGTTCCTGGACCAGATCGAGGAAATCATCGCTGCAGAAGGCGAAGTCGCTGCCGGTGGCATCGACGCGCTGGACGCCGCACGCCTGCGCAAGCTGAAGCGCGCTGGCTTCTCCGATGCGCGCCTGGCGCAGCTGACCGGCACCAATGAAGCCGCCATCCGCGCGCTGCGTCGTGCGCACAAGGTGCGCCCGGTCTACAAGCGCGTGGACTCCTGCGCCGGCGAGTTCTCCACCGGTACCGCCTACCTGTACTCGACCTACGAGGACGAGTGCGAGGCCGCGCCGAGCAACCGCGACAAGATCATGATCCTGGGTGGTGGCCCGAACCGCATCGGCCAGGGCATCGAGTTCGACTACTGCTGCGTGCATGCGGCACTGGCGCTGCGCGAGGATGGCTATGAAACCATCATGGTCAACTGCAACCCGGAAACCGTGTCGACCGACTATGACACCTCCGACCGCCTGTACTTCGAACCGCTGACCCTGGAAGACGTGCTGGAAATCGTCGATCTGGAGCAGCCGAAGGGCGTGATCGTGCAGTACGGCGGCCAGACCCCGCTGAAGCTGGCGCGCGCGCTGGAAGCCAACGGCGTGCCGGTGATCGGCACCAGCCCGGACTCGATCGACCTGGCCGAAGACCGTGAGCGCTTCCAGCAGCTGGTCGACAAGCTGGGCCTGAAGCAGCCGCCGAACCGCATCGCCCGCAACGACCAGGAAGCCCTGCTGCTGGCCCGCGAGATCGGCTACCCGCTGGTGGTGCGCCCGAGCTACGTGCTGGGCGGCCGTGCGATGGAGATCGTCTACGGCGAAGCCGACCTGGCCCGCTACGTGCGCGACGCGGTGAAGGTGTCCAACGATTCGCCGGTGCTGCTGGACCGCTTCCTCGACAACGCCGTCGAGTGCGACGTCGACATCATCGCCGATGCCCAGGGCAACGTCCTGATCGGCGGCGTGATGGAGCACATCGAAGAAGCCGGCGTGCACTCGGGCGATTCCTCGTGCTCGCTGCCGCCGTACTCGCTGTCGGCTGAAACCCAGGCCGAGCTGCGCCGCCAGGTGGTGGAGCTGGCCAAGGCCCTGAACGTGGTCGGCCTGATGAACACCCAGTTCGCGATCCAGACCAGCGACGAGGGTGCCGACACCATCTACCTGCTGGAAGTGAACCCACGTGCCTCGCGCACCGTGCCGTTCGTGTCCAAGGCCACCGGCATGCCGCTGGCCAAGATCGCCGCGCGCTGCATGGCCGGCAAGAGCCTGGCCGAGCAGGGCGCGACCAAGGAAATCGTACCGGACTACTACTCGGTGAAGGAAGCGATCTTCCCGTTTGCCAAGTTCCAGGGCGTCGACCCGATCCTCGGGCCGGAGATGCGCTCCACCGGTGAGGTGATGGGCGTGGGCCGCAGCTTCAACGCCGCCTTCGCGCGTGCGCAGGAAGCCGGTGGCATCAAGGCACCGCCGGTCGGCAAGGCCTTCGTTTCGGTCCGCGATCCGGACAAGAAGCGCGTGCTGCCGGTGGCCAAGGCGCTGCTGGCGCGTGGCTACAGCCTGGTTGCTACCCGTGGCACTGCCGCGTGGCTGCAGCAGCACGGCATGGACTGCGAGATCATCAACAAGGTGGTCGAAGGCCGTCCGCACATCGTCGACTCGATCAAGAACGGCGAGATCGTCTACATCGTCAACACGACCGAAGGTCGTTCGGCGATCAACGACTCGTTCTCGATCCGTCGCGAGGCGCTGCAGCATCGCGTCACCTACTCGACCACCATTGCCGGCGCCAAGGCGCTGGTGGATTCACTGGAATTCCGCGGCACCGGCCCCGTCTGGTCGCTGCAGGAGCTGCACAAGGAGTTGAATGCATGAGAGCCCCCATCACGATGAAGGGCGCGCAGAAGCTGCGCGACGAACTGGATCACCTGAAGTCGGTCAAGCGCCCGAAGGTGATCGCCGCCATCGCCGAAGCGCGTGAGCATGGTGACCTGAAGGAGAACGCCGAGTACCACGCCGCGCGCGAGGAACAGGGCTTCATCGAAGGCCGCATCAAGCAGCTGGAAGGCGAGCTGTCGCACGCCGAGATCATCGACGTGAGCAAGCTCAACGCCGGCTCCAAGGTGGTGTTCGGCGCCAGCGTGACGCTGGCCGACGTGGAAACCGACGAAGAGAAGAAGTACCAGATCGTCGGTGACCTGGAAGCGGACATCAAGCTGGGCCTGATCGCGATTTCCTCGCCGGTGGCGCGCGCGATGATCGGCAAGCTGGAAGGCGATTCGATCGTGATCGACGCCCCGGCCGGCCAGCGCGAGTACGAGATCGTCAGCGTCAGCTACGTGGACTGACCACGTGGCGACGGCGACCCTGCTGTTGCCTGCACGCAGCCGCTTTGCCGCGGCTGCGTTGCCGGACGATGTGGCGCGTGCGCTCGGCCGTGCCACGACCGTGCAGGTCGCGCCGGGCGAACGCGCGCAGCTGACGCGCCATTTTGCGGTTGCCGCGCCGCACTGGCCGGTGGCCGCGTTGACCCGCCAGCGCGACGTCGGCGATGCGGCCGGCGCCAGCTGGCTGCGTGCCGATCCGGCCTGCATGGTGCCGGACATGCATGGCGCGCGGATGATGGCCTACGGCGAAACGCTGCGGCCGACCTTGGCCGACAGCCTGGCGTTGCTGCCGGTGCTGCAGCCGTTGTTCGCCGATGCCGGATTCGTGCTCGACGCACCCGATCCCTCGCGTTGGTACCTGCGGCTTCCGATCGACCTGGCCCTGCCGGATTTCGACAGTCCGGACGAGGTCCTCGGCGATGACCTGTTCTCGCACCTGCCGGAGGGCGAGGGCGGCCGTCGCTGGCGGGCGCTGATGACCGAGGCGCAGGTGCTGCTGCACAACCATTCCTGGAACCAGCAGCGCGCCGCGCAGGGGCAACAGCCGATCAATTCGCTGTGGTTCTGGGGCGGCGGCGTGATGCCGGTGTCGGTCAGCACGCCGCACGCACAGGTGCGCAGCCGCGATGCCCTGCTGCAGGGCCTGGCCCTGGCGGCTGGCGTAGCCGTCGATGGCGAGCAGGCGGTGGATGCACTGGTCGACCTGCGCCAGCTGCGTTCCCTGCAGCAGCTCGGCAACGATGCGATCCGTCCGCTGCTGGCCGCGCTGAAGCGCGGCGAGCTGCAGCGGCTGGTGCTGGATTTCGAGGACGGCCTGCAGTTCCAGCTGGATCGCGGACAGCGCTGGCAGTTCTGGAAGAAGCCGCGCCAGCTTCACGACTGATCGGGGCTCGGCCGAGCGGGGTCGGATCCGTTTCCCATCGGAAACGGCGCTGACCCCCAGGGTTTGCCGGGGTTGCCGGCCAGCGGGCGGCACTATCGCAGGTAGCGGCGCCTCAACGGACCTCGCTGACCACCGTCGGCAGTGTCCAGTGCCCGCCGAGCATATTGCGACACTGGCCCGTCGTGAAATCGCTGCTTTTCACGAAGCGCTCCCCGTCCCACACCCAGTCATTGGCGGAGATGCAATCGCCGACACCGCGGCCTCGGGAGCGGCCTCGCAGCGTAGCGTCATCGCGGTCAAAATCTTCGGCCAGGTTGGTGACAAAGGTCGCCTGGTACGGCGATTTGTCTCGCACCACCCAGTAGGCGTTGCTCATGTTGTAGGCACCCACGAAGCAACTGGTGCTTGCCAGCACATGTTGGGCGTCCAGTCGCTGGATCTCGATTTCATCTGTCCCGCCATCGCTCAGGCGGCCGCACTCATCCGGCTTGGGCAGGCTGGCGATCAGTGCCTTGCGCAGGCCCGGTGCTTTCGCCAGTGCCGCGTCCGAGGCGCGCGGTGCCACCAGCGTGCCGCGCACGATCACTGGCACCGGCAACGCCGCAGGCACGCCTGCTTCGGGCTTGTCGCCACGCCGCACCAGCGCACCGGGGGTGCCCAGCCGGCCCTGTGCCTCGTCCATCTTCAGCAGTACGGCCGCTGCACCGCGGTCGGAGATCGGCCAGGCCTTGCCCTTGCCGTCGATGATCTCGATGCGTGCCTGGCGCGGCAGTGCGGCGACCAGTGCATCGGTCTGTGCCTGCTGCAACAACACTTTGTCCCCGTCGCCGGTGTCGCGCACCGGGCCCAGGTCCTTGCCGTTCAGGCGCAGGCGCAGTGCCCCGGTCGGCGTCGGGCTTTCGCCATCCTCGCCATTGCGCAGCCGCGCGAGCACCTTCGTACCCGGGCCGCCGGCGCGCTCAAGCATCAGGCTGAGCAGGTTGCCGGGTTGTTCCGGACTGTAGCCGGCGGCGCGACAGGTGCGGGTGTTGTCACAGGCCAGCGACCAGTCGTTGTGTTCGAATTCGACCCCGGGCCTGGGCTCAGGCGTGGCGGAGTGGGCGGCCGGCGCCACGGTGAGTGCCATCAGCGCGGTCAGCAGGGTGCGGGTCATGGATGGAAGTCCGTTCCAGGGCAGGCAAGCATGGAAGATGCGGTCGTGAAATCCAAATGCTGCTGGCCGAAGAGCCAAGGTGCCTCGTCAGCAGCGGCAGCCGGCTGGGAGAGTGGTGCACGTTATGATGTGCAGGTCTTTCGTAACCGGCGATGCCGATGTCCCTTGCCGCCGATGCTGTGCAGCCCGCCTCTGATACGCCGATGATCCGCCGCCGCGATGCGGTCGTACCCGGCAGTTGGCCGGAGGGCACGCTGCCGCTGCTGGCGCGTCTCTATGCCAGCCGTGGCGCAGGTACACCGGAGTTGGCGCAGCCGAAGCTGGGCAATCTGCACGCGCCTGAGCTGCTGACCGGCATCGATGATGCGGTGGGTCTGCTGATCGAGGCCATCGCCAACGACAAGCGCATCCTGGTGGTCGGCGATTTCGATTGCGATGGCGCCACCGCCTGTGCGGTCGGCGTGCGCGGTCTGCGCATGCTCGGTGCGCAACACGTCTTCCACGCGGTGCCGAACCGCATGGTGCATGGCTATGGCCTGTCACCGTCGCTGGTGGAAGAGTTGGCCGCGCTGCAGCCGGACCTGCTGGTCACGGTCGATCACGGCATCGCCTGCCATGCGGGCGTGACCGCGGCCAAGGCACGCGGCTGGCAGGTGCTGGTCACCGACCATCACCTTCCCGGGCCGCAGCTGCCGCCGGCCGATGTCATCGTCGATCCGAATCTGGACGGTGATGCGTTCCCGAGCAAATCGCTGGCAGGCGTCGGCGTGATCTTCTACGTGCTGATGGCGCTGCGCCGGCACATGCGCGAGGCAGGTGTCTTTGCGGATGGCAAGGGCCCGGACCTGACCACGCTGCTGGACCTGGTGGCGGTCGGGACCGTTGCCGACCTGGTGGCGCTGGATCCGAACAACCGGGCACTGGTCAGCGCGGGCCTGCGCCGTCTGCGCGCAGGGCAGGGCTGTGTGGGCCTGCGTGCACTGATCGAAGCCAGTGGCCGGGATGCCGCGCGACTGACCGCCACCGACATCGGCTTCGCACTCGGCCCGCGCCTGAACGCCGCGGGCCGGCTGGAAGACATGGCGCTGGGCATCGCGCTGCTGCTGACCGAAGACCCGCGCCAGGCGCGCGAGATCGCGCAGACGCTGGAGCAGATCAATTCGGAACGGCGCGCCGTGCAGCAGTCGATGACCGATGACGCCGAGCAGGCGTTGACCCGGGTGGTGCTGGACATGGCCGGTCAGCGACCGGTGGCGGCCTGCCTGTTCGATGCTGACTGGCATCCGGGTGTGGTCGGCCTGGTCGCATCGAAGATGAAGGATCGCCTGCATCGCCCGGTGATCGCCTTCGCCCCGGCCGAACCCGGCGCCGAGATCCTGCGAGGCTCGGCGCGCTCCATTCCCGGCCTGCACATCCGTGACGCCCTGGCGCTGGTCGATGCGCGCCATCCGGGCCTGATCGAACGCTTCGGTGGCCACGCCATGGCGGCCGGCCTCAGCCTGCGGCGTGACCACGTCGATGACTTCAAGGCCGCCTTCGTCGCGGTGGTGCTGGAAATGCTCGATCCGGCGGCACTGCAGCAGCAGGTGCTCAGTGACGGCGAGCTGGCCGTGGACGAGCTGGACCATCGCCACGCCGACGCGTTGCGCCTGGCCGGGCCGTGGGGCCAGGGTTTCCCCGAGCCACTGTTCGACGGCCACTTCGAAGTGGCCAACTGGCGCGTGCTGAAGGAGCGCCACCTCAAGCTGGAACTGCGCCTGCCGGGCGTACCCGGCACCATCAACGCCATCCATTTCGGCGGCTGGCACGGCAACGCGCCATCACGTCACGTCCACCTGGCCTACCGGCTGGCCTGCGATGACTACCGTGGCGGCAGCGCCATCCAGCTGATCGTGGAGCACTGCCTGCCGGTTTGAGCGCCGCTTCGCGAGCGGGGCCGTGGGCGGCGCGCTATGCGTGGATCCAATCAACTGGCCAAGCTCAGGGCGTCACCTCGGTCACCAGCGTCGGCATGTGCCATGCACCCCCAGCCGCGACCAGCCGGCACAGGCCGGAGGTGGATTCATCGGTCTGCACAAAGCGGCGCCCGTCCCAGCCCCAACTCGCGGTGGACCAGCAATCGCCCAAGCCGCGGCCTTTGTGCGCCGAACTGATTACCCGACCATCGTCATCGCCGCCCGATGCGGTCACCAGCGTGGCCTTGAAGGGCGGTGCATCGTTCACTACCCAGTAGCCGATGCCTTCGTTGTAGGCGCCACGCCAGCAGAGCGTAGACACCAGCAGGGAAGTCCTCCCCAGCCGGGACACGCGCAGCTCCTGCGGGCCGTCCACCATCGGCAGGCCTTCGGGTGTCAGTGCGACGCAGTCGCCGCCCGGGTTGGCCGCGGCCAGCGCCCCGCGCAGTGCGGGTGAGTGTTCCAGTGCGGCATCGGTGGCTCGTGCCGCCACCAATGGCGCCAGAACCAGCGTAGGCACCGGAAGTGCGGGAGGAACTGAGGCTTCGGCGCGCGACCCCTTGCGCATCAGCGCGCCGGGAGTCTCCAGCCGGCCCTGAAATTCGTCCATCTTCAGAAGCACCGCCGAGGCGCCACGATCGGACAGCGTCCAGCGCTGGCCATCGTTGCCGACCGCCACGATGCGGCTGCTGCGCGCCAGCGAGGCCAGGAGTGCCTTGGTCTGCGCTGTAGACAGTGTCGCCGTGTCTGCGGTCAACGACAGCGCGCCCAGATCCTTGCCGTTGATCTGCAGCGACAGCTGTGTCGGCAGCTTGACCTCGTTGTACTGGCCCAGCATCAGTTCGGCGCTGACCGGCTGGCCGGGTCCGCCCTTGCGAGTCAGCAGCACCGACACCGGCAAGTTGCCGCCGACATCGTCCTGGTAGCCGGCGGCGCGGCAGGTACGGGTGTTGTCGCAGGCCAGCATCCAGTCGTAGTGGGCGAAGCGCACCCCTTTCACGCTGCCAGCGGCGGCGGCGCCGGCCAGGACCAGCAGGATCAAGGCAATCAACGGGCGCATGGTGCATCCCTGTGTGGCGAGGACTTCCATGGTGCTGGTTGGAGGGGCGTGTGTCGATGCGAGCACAGGCGCCAACCCCATTACGGTTGCTGGTGCGTTCAAAGGTCCACGATCCCACTGGAGTCCGGTCATGGTCTTCGCCCGTTGCTGCACTGTGTTGTTGTTGGCCCTTGCGGCCTGGCCCGCTGGCGCACAGTCGCCGACGATCTCCCGGCCGCAGGCCGCCACGCCGCTGCTGATCGCGCCGGCGGCTGAGCAGCCGGTTCAATTACGACACGCCCGCATCGAGGGCGAGGTGCAGGCCGGCATCGCCCAGACCCGGATCACGCTGGAATTCCATAACCCGAACCGGCGCGTGCTGGAGGGTGAGCTGCAGTTCCCCTTGGCCGATGGCCAGCAGATCTCCGGCTTCGCGCTGGATATCAACGGCGAGATGCGTGACGCGGTGCCGGTGCCCAAGGACCGCGGCCGCCAGGTGTTCGAGGAGATCGCCCGTCGTGGCGTCGACCCGGGGCTGCTGGAACAGACCGCCGGCAACCAGTTCCGGCTGCGCATCTATCCGCTGCCGGCCGGCGGCAGCCGGCGCGTGCAGCTGGTGATCCGCGAGTCGTTGGCCTTCGCCGGCCAAGGCTGGCAGTGGACGCTGCCGCTGCAGTTTGCCGCCGGTGCAGCCTCGGTTGAGCTGAAACTGCAGGCCCCCGTCACGGCCACCGCGGGTACGGCGCCATTCCGCATCAGCGCGGGCCAGCTGCAGTGGCAGGGCAGGGGTGCGCAGCTGCCGCAACAGCTGCAGTGGCAGCTGCCGGCAGCCCGCCAGGCACAGGTGCAGGTGGCGCCCTGGCAGGACGGCCATTACCTGCTGGCGCAGCTGCCGGTGGCGGCCAGCAGCACGCCGCGCACGTTGCCCAGTGAGATCGGGTTGCTGTGGGACGGCTCCGGCTCGGCGGGGCAGCGTGACCGCACGCGCGAGTTCGCCCTGCTGGATCGCTACTTCGCCGCGATGGGTGACGGCACCGTGGCGTTGACCATGCTGCGCGATCGCGCCGAACAGGTGAGTCGATTCCGTATCCGCGCCGGCAACTGGAATGAACTGCGCGCAGCCCTGCAGGCCCTGCGCCCGGACGGTGCCAGCGCGCTGGCCCAGTGGCAGCCGCAGCCGAGTGTGAAGGAATACCTGCTGGTCAGTGATGGCCTGCTGACCTATGGGCCGGAGCAATTGCCGAGGCTGGCACCGGATCAGCGCCTGTTCGCGATCAGCAGCGCCGGTGCCCGCACCGATGCCGTGCGACTGCGCGGCTGGAGCGAATCCCATGGCGGTCGCTTCGTCGCGCTGGGCAAGGATGTCGATGCGGCGGCGCACGCGTTGCTGGCATCG
Organism: Stenotrophomonas sp. YJH_SMC_27; assembly: GCF_059369815.1. Taxonomy (NCBI): domain Bacteria; kingdom Pseudomonadati; phylum Pseudomonadota; class Gammaproteobacteria; order Lysobacterales; family Lysobacteraceae; genus Stenotrophomonas; species Stenotrophomonas sp. YJH_SMC_27. The sequence goes on from NZ_JCAFTA010000017.1 coordinate 49,378, forward strand.
CCGCTGGATGTGCAGGTCGATGCGGGACGCGGCGTGCAGGACGTAGTGATCGATCGGCGCAGTGAAGCCGACGGCTGGCTGTGGCTGCACGCACGACTGGCAGCCGACGGTGTGCCGATGCGGGTGCGCGTTGGCGACGGTGAGTGGGAAGCGCTGCCAGCGACGCAGAAGAGCAAGGACGGTGAACTGCTGGCCGGTTTGTGGGCGCAGGCGCGCCTGCAGCAACTGGCCGTCGACCGCCGCGGCAACCGCGAGGCCATGCAGCGCCTGTCCCAGCAGTTTGGGCTGGTGGGGCCGGATACCTCGCTGATCGTGCTGGAAACCCTGGATGACTACCTGCGCTACGCGATCCGCCCGTCCGGCAAACTGCGCGCCGAGTACGATGCCCGCTTCGCGAGGCAGGTGAGCGATCGCGCCGCTGCAGATCGCCAGCGCCTGGATGAAGTGGCGGCACACTGGAAGGAGCGCCAGCAGTGGTGGAACCGTAGCTGGCCGAAGGGAATGCCGCCGCAGCCGAAGGGCGGGGCACTGGAAGTCGCCTCCGCGGACTACGCGATGGAATCGGCGCCGGTGGCGATGCTCGCCGCGCCGGCCCCTGCGGCACCGCCCGCCCCGGCCCCGATGGCCGCCGCCGAGCAGCGCATGGAAGCCAGCAGCGCGCGTGCACGTCGCTCGGCGCCTGCATCGAACAAGGCCCTGGATTCAATCACGGTCACGGGTGGCCGTGTCGCTGCGCCCGCTGCCGCCAACGAGGGCGAGCTCGGCATCCAGCTGGCGGCCTGGCAGCCAGACTCGGCCATCGCCCGGCGCCTGCGCCAGGGGCCGCCGTCGCAACTGTATGACCGCTACCTGGCCGAGCGCGATGCCCACGCCGACAGCAGCGCCTTCTTCCTTGATGTGGCCGACCTGCTGCTGGCGCAGGGTCAGCGCGACCTGGCGCTGCGTGTGTTGTCGAACCTGGCCGAGATGGACCTGGACAATCGCCACCTGCTGCGCGTGCTCGGCTATCGGCTGATGCAGGCCGATGCCCCCGCGCTGGCGGTGCCGGTGTTCGAGCAGGTGCTGGCGATGGGCCAGGAAGAACCGCAGAGCTTCCGCGACCTCGGCCTGGCACTGGCGGCGGCCGGCAAGCCGCAGCAGGCGCTGGCGCCGCTGTACCAGGTGGTGGTGCGGCCGTGGGACAGCCGCTTCGATGGCATCGCCCTGATCGCCTTGGATGAACTGACCAATCTGGTGGCCCGCAGCACGCCCCGGCTGGATACCACCAGCATCGACCCGCGCCTGCTGCAGGCGATGCCGCTGGACCTGCGGGTGGTGCTGTCGTGGGATGCCGACAACAGCGACATGGACCTGTGGGTGACCGACCCGAACGGCGAGCGCGCCTACTACGGCAACCGCCTGACCTACCAGGGCGGGCAGATGTCGCAGGACTTCACCGGCGGCTATGGTCCCGAGCAGTTCTCGCTACGCAATGCCAAGCCGGGCAAGTACAAGGTGGAGGCGAACTACTTCGGCAGCCGCCAGCAGCTGGTGACCGGGGCGACGACGCTGATGCTGCGCCTGACCACCCACTGGGGCACGTCGAAGCAGAAGGACCAGATGGTCACGATGCGGTTGAAGGACCGCGCCGAAACCGTGCTGGTGGGCGAGTTCGAGGTACGTTGATCACTCGGACGCCCCTGTGGAGTCGAGCTTGCTCGACTGCCTCAATGTAGAGCCGAGCCTGCGCTCGGCTCATGGCAGAAGCAGCCGAGCGTGGGCTCGGCTCTACACTGCTATTTTCCGCGCATCCAAGCGTCTAGTTGTCTGGCCAGCGTGCGATTCTTGTGGGCAGACGCAACCGAATCCGCGCCTGGAACCAAATTGATACCCAGGCTTGTATTTATCTGCTTGACCCATTCGGGAAAGTGATCAAGCGTGGCGCCGATGATTGGCGGCAACTGGAAGTCGTTGCTGGTGGGTGTGTCCCGGTAGGTGACGTAGGAGCCATCACCCGAGGTCAGGTTGATTGACCAAGGGCTGTCAGGCCAACTGTTGAGGGTCAGGCTGATCCGAGGATGCCCGCTCTCGCTGCTGTACTCGCCGTCCTGATAGAGGGTGATTCTGGCGCTCCAGTCTCGGATGTTCTGCACGCGCCAACCCTGGCGCTGCACCAGCCGGACAGCGTCCCCCGCCATGATCCGCATGTCATGCAGTTGCGCCAGATTTTCACAAAGAGCGACGTACTCGCTGTTCTCCGCGCAGTGTGGTCGGGCGGCTTCGGCAGTCAGGTAAAGCACGGAGAGCGCGTGGCTTCGATCTCCGTCTCCAGACCACTTCCTGACCATCAGGTCATGTGCCATCTGGATGCGCGTGTCCTCATTGAGTTGTGCAATGAGTGCCATGCCCCAATAGAGGATTGGCCCCATTTCCTTGATATCGTGTTGCAGGGATCGGCCGGCTTCGAGAATGATCGGGGCCGACGAGCGGAATGGAAGGAATTTTTCGACCTTCTCTCGCTGGGCATGGAACGATTGGTACTTTCTGCAATGCTCCACCAGACGGGTGCGCTGTTTCAGATCGGCTGCATTTGCAACCGTGCCACTTGGCAGCTCGCCATGCTCGTTGAAGCCGAAGCAGAACAGGTGCTCGAGGCTGCGGCTGGCTTGGCGCGTGTAGTAGTCCACCGGGAGCTTTGTGAGTTCCAGATAGGCTGCAACAAGGGTGGGAAAGTCTCTCTCAGGGAGTCCGGCGACCTTCCAGTCACCCACGCGCAGCCAGTGGAAGTAGAAACGTTGCAGCAGATCCCCAGACAAGTGGCGGCCTGCTTTCGGTGCAAGTGCTCCGAGTTGGTAGTGATAGCTCGGGTAAATGTCGCCTTGACATTCCTCAGCAAGCGCAGCTTCTTCCGAGTTAACAAAGGCGACCAGCAGATTGATGTCGGATTGATCCATTGCAGCGTTCCCGGCAAAAAGTGCCTTCCGTCGAAAAGGCGACTTCCTACACTGGCAGGGCGCTGTTGAGCTTCCAATGCGAATAGTTGCAAATGCCATGAACATGCTGCGTATCCGTTGCCCGTACGAGGTCCCGTGGGGAGTCCCCAGCATCGATGCTGGTCTATCAGCCAGCCAGCACGTCAGCCAAGACGCGCCGGCGCTGGTGCGTCCGTGACAGTGTCATCAGTAGTGGCCAGCCAGAAGTGGATTGCCGGCCGGTGGACGTGTAGAGCCGAGCCCATGCTCGGCTCAGGGCAGAAGCAGCCGAGCGTGGACTCGGCTCTACAACCGCGCAGCGTGTGCAACCGGCCACGCTGGCGGATTCGCACGCAGGCCGAACAGCGGCCGCAGCCAGCGCACGCGACGGATCAGCAGTTCGTGGATCAGCAGGCAGCCGCCGACGGTGCCGCCCAGCAGTAGCGACGGCTCCAGCCAAGAACCCAGTTGCAATGGCTTGAGCCAGAACAACAGCACGATGATCAGGCTCTGGTGCAGCATGTACCAGGGATAGATTGCCTCGGTGCAGTACGGCAGCCAGCCAAACGGGCGGTCGAGGAAGACCTTGCCCCAGCCGAGGATGGCCAGCAGCGCGGTCCAGACATACACCGACTGGCTGGCCCTGCCCTGCAGGTCCCAGAACGTTTCAGGCCATTGCCGCAGCGAGGAGTCAGGCGGCAGCACCTGACCGAGGATGCGCAACCCCAGATACCAGCCGACCGCCGCCAGCGCCAGCCACAGCGTGGTGCGGCGCAGGAAGACCACACGCTGCCAGAACACCGGTTCACGACCCAGCAGGTAGCCGGCCAGGAACACTGTCGCGTACTTCGCGTGCTGGTACCAGTCGCCAAGCAGGGCATTGGTGGACGGATAGACCGGCTCCAGCCAGATCACCCAGGCCAGCAGCAGCGCAGAAGGAATTCCGATCAGCAGTATCGGCGAGGCGGCGCAGAACGCGATCGCATGGCGCACCACGGCCGTTCCCAGCAATGGCATCAGCAGGGCCAGGGCCAGCGTGTAGTTCCACAGATAGGCCAGGTACCACAGGTGGTTCCAGGTGATGCCGTATTGCCAGCCTGCGAAACTGCCTTCCGGCCACGGCCGCACCTGCCAGTAGCGCAGCAGGAAATGCCCGAAGCCGGGCGCAACATGACCGTTGGCCACGCCCTCGCAGTAGGGCTGGATCGGCACGATCACGAACATGCCGAACAGCAGGGGCAGCAGCAGCCGCCACGTGCGCAGGCCGGCAAAGCGCAGCAGCCTGCCTTCCGGCCGCATCAGCGCGATGGCGATGCCTGAAATCAGGAACAGCAGCGACATCCGCCAGCGGTTGACGAACAGCATCGGCCACTGCAGCCATTCGGCGGTATGCACGCTCTTGAGGTGGAAGCCCCAGTCGTCCACATAGGCCATGGCGGTGTGGTAGAGGATCAGCAGGGCGAAGGCGAACACGCGCAGGGCGTCGATGTCGTGGCGTCGGGTCATGGTGGTGGTGTGCCGGAGAGTCGACCCAAGGTGACGCCGCCCGGTCCGTGCAGCGACTGCCAAGGGGCTGCCGGAACCCGCGCAGTGACCAATGGCGGGGGTGGTGTGACCAATGGAGCCGCTACCCTTTGGCCATTGAGGCAGGCTGGAGCACCGCAACGACATGGATGCAGCAATGACCCACGGCCGACCACCGCGCTGGCGCACCACCACCCGGCTGCTGGTCTGGGCAGCGATCCTGTCGGCCTCGGCGGTGACCAGCGCGCTGGTTGAGGTGATGGACGCCTCGCGGCGGGGCAGCGATCTCGGCCTGTGGGAGCCGATGATCTGGGAATTCAGCAGCCTCGCCCTGATCCTGTTGACCCTGCCGCTGCTGTGGTGGGGCTGCGAGCGCTGGCCGCTGCATGCCGATACCTGGAAGCAGCGTTTGCCGCTCTACCTGCTGGCCAGCGTGGGCTGGTCGTTACTGCACGTGGTGGGGATGATGGTACTGCGGCACCTGGCCTATGTATCGCTGGGCTACCGCTACCAGGACGATGCGGGATGGCTGGAGCGTTTTGCCTACGAATACCTGAAGGATGTGCGCACGTTCGCGATGTTCGTGGCACTGGAGCACTTCGCCAGCTGGTTCGGCCGGCGCAGGCAGGGCGAGGCGAGCCTGCTGGCCGAGCCGGACGTCGGCCCGCCGGTGGAGCCGGTCGAGCGACCCCAGCACTTCCTGGTGCGCAAGCTGGGCAAGGAGTTCCTGGTCGCCACGGCGGACGTGGAGTACGCCCAGGCCGCAGGGAACTATGTGAACCTGCGGGTACGCGGCCACGACTATCCGCTGCGGATCACCATGGCAGTGCTGGAGCAGCGGCTCGACCCGGGCGAGTTCCTGCGCCCGCACCGCAGCTGGCTGATCCATCGGGGCCAGCTGCGCTCGATCGAGCCGCTGGACGGTGGCGAGGCCCTGCTGCATATGGCCGACGGGGCGAAAGTGCCGTGCAGCCGGCGCCAGCTGCCGCTGCTGCGGCAGGCGCTGGGGGCAGGGTGAGGCCCTCATTCCGGGTACCCGCAGCCTGCGGTATCATTACCAGTCATCTTTTGAATGCATAACCGCCGACATGATCGAACTGAATCCTGTCCGCCAGCGCATCACCGATCTGACCGATCGCGTGCTGTCGCTTCGGGGGTATCTTTGACTACGACGCCAAGAAAGAGCGTCTTGAAGAAGTAACGCGGGAGCTGGAAAGCCCCGACGTCTGGAACAACGCCGAATACGCCCAGAACCTGGGCCGCGAGCGTTCCAGCCTGGAAAAGACCGTGGGCGGCATCGCCTCGGTGCTCGATGGCCTGAACGATGCCACCGAGCTGCTGGAGCTGGCCGAGTCCGAGCAGGACGAGGACACCGCCCTGGCCGTGGTCGCCGACCTGGACAAGCACCAGGCCCACGTGGAGAAGCTGGAATTCCAGCGCATGTTCTCCGGCGAGATGGACAATGCGGCGGCGTTCGTCGACATCCAGGCCGGTGCCGGCGGCACCGAAGCCCAGGACTGGGCCGAGATCCTGCTGCGCATGTACCTGCGCTGGTGCGAGTCGCGCGGCTGGAAGACCGAACTGATGGAAGTGTCCGGTGGCGACGTCGCCGGCATCAAGTCGGCCACGCTGCGCGTGGAAGGCGACTATGCCTATGGCTGGCTGAAGACCGAGACCGGCGTGCACCGTCTGGTGCGCAAGTCGCCGTTCGACTCGGACAACCGCCGCCACACCAGCTTCACCTCGGTGTTCGTGTCGCCGGAAATCGACGACAACATCGACATCACCATCAACCCGGCCGACCTGCGTACCGACGTGTACCGTTCGTCCGGTGCCGGTGGCCAGCACGTCAACAAGACCGAGTCGGCGGTGCGCATCACCCACATCCCGACCAACATCGTCGTGGCCTGCCAGACCGGCCGCAGCCAGCACCAGAACCGCGACAACGCGATGAAGATGCTGGCCGCCAAGCTGTACGAGCTGGAGATCCAGAAGCGCAACGCCGAGAAGGACGCGGTGGAAGCCACCAAGTCCGACATCGGCTGGGGCAGCCAGATCCGCAACTACGTGCTCGACCAGAGCCGTATCAAGGACCTGCGTACCGGCATCGAGCGCTCGGATACGCAGAAGGTGCTCGACGGCGACCTGGACGAGTTCGTCGAGGCCAGCCTGAAGGCCGGCCTGGCCGTGGGCTCCAAGCGCGTCGATGCCTGATCGACGCGCGTGCGCTGAGATCGTCACCCTCGCGCGCAACGCCGAGGGTGGCTGATCGCGCTTCCGGTAGAGCCGAGCCCATGCTCGGCTGCTGTTGGCGCAGTAGCAGATGCGTCGAGCATGGCTCGACGCTACAAAGGGCAGGACGGGCCGATGATGCGCAGCGAAAGTGAACGCAAGGAACTCGGCGGCTTCCTCAAGGCCTGCCGCGCCCGTGTCGACCCCGCCACGCTCGGCCTGCCGGCCGGGCGCCGGCGTACCCCGGGCCTGAAACGCGAGGAAGTCGCGCTGGCGATCGGGGTCAGTGTCAGCTGGTACACCTGGATCGAGCAGGGCCGTGAAGTGCGCGCCTCGCCCGAGGTGCTGGAGCGGCTGGCACAGGTGCTGCGCATGAGCGACGACGAGCGCGCCTATGCGTTCGCGTTGTCCGGCTATGGCGTGCCACTGGAATCACCGGACGAAAGCGTGACCGATGGCCTGCGCCAGCTGGTGGAGGCGATGCAGCCGATCCCTGCGTATGTGCGCAATACCCGCTTCGACATCCTGGCCTGGAACCCGGCCATCGCCGATCTGTTCGTGGACTACAGCCAGTTGGCGCCGCACGAGCGCAATACGCTGCGGCTGATGTTTCTGTACCCGCCGTACCGCACGCTGATCCTCAACTGGGAAGAAATGACCCGCGGCCTGCTGGCAGGTTTCCGTGCGGCGATGGCGCAGGCGCCGGACAAGGCGCCGTTCCTGGCGCTGGTGGAGGACATTGCCGCGCACAGCGAGGAATTCCGTCAGTGGTGGCCGGAGCACGACGTGCGGCGGTTCGATGAAGGTGCGAAGAAGTTGAACCATCCCACGCGCGGGTTGCTGGACCTGCAGTACGTGGCGCTGGTGCCGGAGAGCCGGCACGATCTTTCCCTGGTGACTTACCTGCCGCGAAGGTAGGTTGGTCGGCAGGGCTGCGCCCTGCACCCGCAGAGGCTTCAAGCCAAGGCAACAGCAACAGCAACAGCGAGTATCCTTGGGATGGCGGGGCGGTGTGGGCTGGCAGGACACGCCGTGAACCCATCCATGGGGGCTCGATGGCGCCATCCATGGCGCCAACGGTCCTGCCAACCCACACCGCCCCGCCTCAGACAAATTTCGCGCGGCTGTTGGTAGGTGTCGACCTTGGTCGACACATCTGTCAGATATCGAAAGAAATTCCGGGGTCAGATCCCAAGAGTATTCCCGACAGATCGCGGAAATCTGTCGAAGGCGGGGTGGGTCCGGTTGAGGGGGCGTGAGCGCCATGGATGGCGCGACCGAGGCTACATGGGTGAGGGCGCTTTGCTTGCGAAGCACTGCTTCGCAAGCGCCCGAACGCCCAGCCGCCGGCGGCTGGGCCGGACCCCGGAGGGGGATTCACGCCGTCCCCCGCAAGCGGACCCACCCCGCCATCCCACGGAATGCAGGCCTTTGACCTTGACGTTGCCCTGGCCTCTGCGGGCGCAGGGCGCAGCCCTGCCGGCACCTATCCCCATTCAGACAGGTAAGTGCAGGTCACAGGATAAGCAGACGCCTTGTTGCCTCCGCCATTCGGGTCCACATTCCTGCGCAGGAGACGGGCCACCGCCCGTTGTCGAGACACCAGGAGCCCTGCATGTCCGCTGCCCCCACCACCGCCATTTCCCGCGATCCGGCCACCGGCCGGCAGATCGCCAGCCATCCCTTTGCCACCGATGCCGAGCTGGAAACAATCCTCGATCGCGGCCAGGTCGGCTTTGCGACCTGGAGCGTCAAGAGCCTGGAACAGCGCGCAGACGTACTGCGTGCGATGGCCGCCGTACTGCGCCGAGACCGTGAGAAGCTGGCCGCGCTGGCCACTGCCGAAATGGGCAAGGTCCAAGCTGAAGCGCTGGCCGAAATCGAGAAATGTGCCGTGCTGTGCGACTGGTACGCCGACCACGGCGCGCAGTTCCTGCGCGACGAACCGACCCAGGTGCCCGATGACAAGGCCTACGTGTCCTACCTGCCGCTGGGCGTGGTGCTGGGCATCATGCCGTGGAATTTCCCGTACTGGCAGGTGATGCGCGCGGCGGTACCGATCCTGATGGGCGGTAACGGCTTCCTGCTGAAGCCGGCCGAGAACATCGTCGGCACCGCGCAACTGCTCGATGCCGCCTGGCGTGATGCCGGGCTGCCGGAAGGCACCTTCATCGCCGCCAACATCAGCCGCGAGGGTACCAGCCGTGCGATCGCCGATGACCGCATCGCCGCCGTCACCCTGACCGGCAGCGTGGCCGCCGGCCGCAGCATCGCCGCCCAGGCCGGGCAGGCACTGAAGAAGGTAGTGCTGGAGCTGGGTGGCTCGGATCCGTTCATCGTGCTGGCCGACGCCGATCTGGACGCCGCCGTAGATGCCGCGGTCGCCTCGCGCTTCCAGAACACCGGGCAGGTCTGCATCGCCGGAAAGCGCATCATCGTCGAAGACGCGGTCTACGACCGTTTCGTGGCGCAGTTCTGCCAGAAGGTGCAGGCACTGAGCATCGGCGATGGCCGCGACCCGGCCAACCGCATGGGCCCGATGGCCCGCCAGGACTTGCTGGAACAGCTGGATGCGCAGGTACGCGCCTCGGTGGAGGCCGGCGCGAAGCTGCTGGTCGGCGGCCATCAGCTGGATCGCCCGGGCGCGTTCTATGCCCCCACCGTGCTGGCCGACGTGGAGCCGGGCATGCAGGCCTTCGATACCGAGACCTTCGGGCCGGTGGCCTCGATCAGCCGCGCCCGTGATGCCGACCACGCGGTGGAACTGGCCAACCAGAGCGAGTTCGGCCTCAGCGGCAACCTGTGGACCGGCGACCGCGCCCGAGCCATGCAGCTGGCCCGCCGGCTGCAGACCGGCGGTGTGTTCGTCAACGGCTTCTCCGCTTCGGACCCCCGCGTGCCGATCGGCGGCGTGAAGAAGAGCGGCTTCGGCCGCGAGCTCTCGCACTTCGGCATCCGTGAATTCGTCAACGCGCAGACAGTGTGGTTCGACAAGCATTGACGCGCGGCTCTCATCCTTCCTGCAACGATCCACCATCAGTCCAGCACAAAGGACGGCATCCGATGTCCAAGGGTTCAGATCTGCTCGTCGCCGCACTTGAGAACGAAGGCGTCGAGCGCATTTTCGGTATTCCCGGCGAAGAAAACCTCGACGTGGTCGAGTCGCTCCGCCATTCCAGCATCGAACTGGTCATCACCCGCCACGAACAGGCGGCGGTGTTCATGGCGGCCACGTATGGCCGCCTGACCGGCAAGCCGGGCGTATGCCTGGCAACGCTCGGTCCGGGCGCGCTCAACTTCACCACCGGCGCCGCCTACGCGCTGCTCGGTGCGTGGCCGGTCATCATGATCACAGGCCAGAAGGGCATCGTGGCCAGCAAGCAGGCACGCTTCCAGATCGTCGACATCGTCAGCACGATGAAGCCGCTGACCAAGCAGGCGCGGCAGATCGTCTCGGCGCGCACCATCCCGACCATCGTCCGCGAAGCGTTCCGTGTGGCCCAGGAGGAGCGCCCGGGCCCGGTGTTGCTGGAGCTGCCCGAGGATATCGCCGCCGATGAAGTAGAAGGGGTGTCGCTGATTCCGCCGCATGCGGTGGAGCGGCCGATTGCCAGCCCCGAGGCGCTGGACCGCGCCGCGGAGATCATCCGCAATGCCAAGCGGCCGTTGCTGATGATCGCTTCGGCGGCGTCGCGGCCGCAGTCCAGCGAGGCGCTGTCGGCGTTCGTACTACGCGCCGGCATTCCGTTCTTCACCACGCAGATGGGCAAAGGTGCGGTGGCCGGCGGCTCGGGCCTGTACATGGGTACCGCGGCGCTGACCGAACGCGACTACGTGCACATGGCCATCGACCAGGCCGACGTGATCGTGACCATCGGCCATGAGGTCACCGAAAAGCCGCCATTCGTGATGCGTCCAGGTGGGCCGACCGTGATCCATATCGGCTACTCGCAGGCGGCGGTGGAGCAGGTGTACTTCCCGCAGGTGGAAGTGATCGGTGACATCGGCCGTTCGCTGACCCAACTGGCCGACCGCATCGAAGGCGCGGTGCCCCATGCCGATGCGCTGCTGCCGCTGCGCGCGACCATCCTCGAGCACCTTGCCGATCGCGCCGAGGACGCTGGTTTCACCCCGCAACGACTGGTGCACGACGTGCGCCAAGTGATGCCGCCAGACGGCATCGTGGCGCTGGACAACGGCATGTACAAGATCTGGTTTGCGCGCAACTACCGCACCCAGGTGGCCAACACATTGCTGCTGGACAACGCGCTGGCGACCATGGGCGCGGGCCTGCCGTCGGCGATCATGGCCTCGATCCTGTACCCGCAACGACGGGTGCTGGCGGTGTGTGGCGACGGCGGCTTCATGATGAACAGCCAGGAGCTGGAGACGGCGCGCCGGCTGGGCCTGAACCTGGTGGTGCTGATCCTCAACGACGGTGCCTACGGCATGATCCGCTGGAAGCAGGCGGTGGATGGTTTCACCGACTACGGCATGACCTTCAGCAATCCCGATTTTGTGAAGTATGCCGAGGCCTATGGCTGCAAGGGGCATGAGGTGACGGCCATCGAGCAGTTCGTCCCGACCCTGGAGGCGGCCTTCAACGAGGGCGGGGTGCACCTGGTGTCGGTGCCGATCGATTACTCGGAGAACCAGCGGGTGCTGGTGGACGAGCTGCGACAGGCGTTTCCCGGGAACGGCTGACGCCGGCGCCGCGCTCCGGTGGGTGTCGACCTTGGTCGACACAGGGACCGCCAACCAAGGTTGGCGACTACCGGGGCAGGGCGGCGGCGGGGCTGGGGCTGGACGGTTTTGGTATGCTGGGCAACCGGCTGTGCCGGGCGCAAGATCCCCCTCACTACACGATTCCCGCAGATCCATGAGCGAAGCTACCGATACCCCCCCCGTCGACGAAAACAAGTTGATCGCCGAGCGCCGTGAGAAACTCAAAGCGCTGCGTGGGCAGGGCATCGCGTATCCGAACGATTTCCGTCGCGAGGATTTCGCCGGCCGCCTGCAGGAAGAGTTCGCCGATGCCGAACAGTGGACCGCCGAGGCGCTGGAAGGCAATGGCCGCCGGGTGAAGATGGCCGGCCGCCTGATGGCCAAGCGCATCATGGGCAAGGCCAGTTTCGCGCAGATCCAGGACGAGTCCGGCCGCATCCAGCTGTTCCTGCAGGGCACGGTGCTGGGCGATGCCTATACCGCCTTCAAGGGCTGGGACGTGGGCGACATCATCGCCGTCGAAGGCGGCCTGACCCGCACCAGGACCGGCGAGCTGTCGGTCAAGGCCGAATCGATCCGCCTGCTGACCAAGTCGCTGCGCCCGCTGCCGGACAAGTGGCATGGCCTGGCCGACGTCGAGCAGCGCTATCGTCAGCGCTACGTCGACCTGATCGTGACCCCGGAATCGCGCGCGGTGTTCATCAAGCGCTCGAAGATCATCCGCGCCATGCGCGCCTGGCTGGACAGCCGCGATTTCCTGGAAGTCGAGACGCCGATGATGCATTACATCCCCGGCGGCGCGGCGGCCAAGCCGTTCACCACCCACCACAATGCGCTGGACCTGGACCTGTACCTGCGTGTGGCGCCGGAGCTGTACCTCAAGCGCCTGACCGTGGGTGGCCTGGAGCGCGTTTACGAGATCAACCGCAACTTCCGCAACGAAGGCGTCAGCACCCGCCACAACCCGGAATTCACCATGATGGAGCTGTACGAGGCCTACGCCACGTACAACGAGATCATGGACCTGACCGAAGGCGTGATCCGTGACGTGGCCAAGGCCGTCAACGGCAGCACCGAGGTCGAGTGGGACGGGGCGAAGATCGACCTGGGCCCGGCGTTCCGCCGTTGGCGCATGGACGAGGCGGTGCGCCACCACAACCCCGAGATTTCCGTCGCCGACTGCACTGACCGCGACGCGCTGCTGCGCCATTGCGAGCGCCTGAATATCCGCGTCAAGCCGTCCTACGGCTGGGGCAAGCTGCTGCTGGAGATCTTCGAGGCCACGGTCGAGCACACCCTGATCCAGCCGACCTTCATCACCGACCACCCGGTGGAGGTCTCGCCGCTGGCTCGTGCCAACGACAACGACCCGGGTTACACGGATCGCTTCGAGCTGTTCGTCAACGGCAAGGAGCTGGCCAACGGCTTCTCCGAACTGAACGACCCGGAAGACCAGGCGCAGCGTTTCCAGGCCCAGGTGGCCGCGAAGGAAGGCGGCGACGACGAGGCGATGCACTACGACGCCGACTACATCCGTGCGCTGGAGTACGGCATGGCCCCGACCGGTGGCCTCGGCATCGGCGTGGATCGCCTGGTGATGCTGCTGACCGGCAGCAGCTCGATCCGTGACGTGCTGCTGTTCCCGTACATGCGTCCGGAGCAGTAAGTCGTCTTTTTGACCCCTGTTTGTGCGCGCCGTCGCGAAATGAGACGGCGCGATTGACGCCTCCCGCACTCGGCGTATCGTTAATGCACTACCTTGACGTCTGTTATGGCTTGATCGGCGCCAGGGGGAGTGCGCATTGTGGAGAGTCCGCTTCACAATGTGATGACGATCATGAACCGGGACGCATGACACGGGAGTCGGGCCGATGCAGGGTGCGAGCGTTCGCAGCGGCAGGGTATCCTCGCCTGCTGATGATCCAGCATGGTCGAGAAACCAGGCGGAGTACGCGTTGAACATCGTCATTGTTGACGACCAGACGTCCGCGCGGACGATGCTGCGTCACGTTATCGAAGACATCGCGCCGGAACTGAGCGTGCATGACTTCGGGGATCCGCTGACCGCATTGGCCTGGTGCGAGGCGCACCCGGTCGACCTGCTGCTGCTCGATTACCGCATGCCGGAGATGGACGGGCTGGAGTTCGCCCGCCGTTTCCGTCGCCTGCCCAAGCACCGCGATATCCCGGTGATCCTGATCACCGTGGTCGGCGACGAGCCGATCCGGCAGGCGGCGCTGGAAGCGGGGGTCATCGACTTCCTGGTCAAGCCGATCCGCCCGCGCGAACTGCGCGCGCGCTGCTACAACCTGCTGCAGCTGCGCCAGCAGACCGAGAACGTGAAGCAGCGTGCGTTGTCGCTGGAGCAGCGCCTGCTGGCCAGCATGCACGAGGTCGAGGAACGCGAACGCGAGACCCTGTCGCGATTGGCACGGGCGATCGAGTTCCGTGATGCCGGCACCAGTGCCTACCTCGAACGCATGGCGCGCGTGGCGGGGCTGATTGCCGAGCAGCTGGGCCTGCCCGAAGACGACGTGCGCCTGATCGAGATGGCCGCACCGCTGCATGACATGGGCAAGATCGCCATTCCCGACGCGGTGCTGCTCAAGCAGGGCAAGCTCAATGACGAGGAGCTGGCGATCATGCGCCGGCATCCACGCATCGGCCACGAGCTGCTCAGTGGCAGCCAGAACCGTTTCATCCAGGTGGGCGCGCTCATCGCGCTGCGCCATCACGAGCGCTATGACGGCAGCGGCTATCCCGACGGCCTGGTCGGCGAAGCGATCCCGCTGGAAGCGCGGATCGTTGCTGTCGCCGATGTCTTCGACGCACTCATCTCACCCCGTCCGTACAAGGAAGCATGGACCATGGAAGCCACACTGGCCTATCTGTACGCACAGCGTGGCCGCCTGTTCGATCCACGCTGCGTGGATGCGCTGATGCGCGGCCGCCAGCAGTTGATGGACATCTGCGCCCAGCACTCGACGGCATCGACGCGACCGGGTGGGTGACATGCAGGACCTGTTCGCACGCGTGAAGCGTCGGCTGGCGCAGCGTCCGGATTCGGAACATGGCCAGGCGATCGTGCGGGTGGTGTTGATCTCGCTGATCCTGATCTATGTTCTGCTGTCCGGTGCCCGCCTGCACCGCTTGGATCAGTACCAGGGCGTGCTGGCAACGGTAGTGACCGGCCTGGGCCTGTCGCTGCTGCTGTTCGGCTGGCTGCTGTGGAGGCCGCAGCGCTCGGACCCGCGCCGGGTGGCCGGAATGCTGGCCGATTACGGACTGATCGCGATCGGTATGATCCAGATGGGTGAGCCGCTGGCGTGGGTGTATGCGGTGGTGATGTGGGTGACAGTGGGCAACGGCCTGCGCTTCGGGCCGCGGTACCTGGCCGCTGCCGTCGTGCTGGCCATGGCCAGTTTCGGCACTACGGTGCTGTTGACCCCTTACTGGCAGGCCAACCTGGGCCTGGCGGTTTCACTGTGGCTGGGGCTGTTGGCGGTACCGTTGTGCTGCTCCTCCCTGCTGCGCCGAAGGATGCGACATCCGACCATGGATACGACGCCCGCCACTGGCTCCGACAAGCGCTCGCTGCTGGCCCGCTTCAAGCAGCGCCTGTCCGGGCGCGAGGACAGCGAGCACGCGCAGAACCTGATCCGCATCATCATCACGGCGCTGTTCATCAGCTATCTCGGCTGGCGCTCGCTGAGCGGTGGCGGTGAGGCGCTGACTGCGACGTGGCTGATCCTCGCCTTCGAGCTGACCATTTCCGCAGGCCTGCTGGCCGCGATCCTGGTCAATCCGGGCGTGTCGCATGTGCGCCGGGTGATCGGCATGCTGACCGACTACACCTGCATGGCCTGGATCATGACGATCCAGGGCGAGCCGGCCGCACCGCTGTATGCGGTGATGCTGTGGGTCACGATCGGCAACGGCATGCGCTACGGCAGCACCTACCTGCGCGTGGCCACGGCCATGGGCTGCCTGGCGTTCCTGTGCACGGTGATGCTGTCGCCCTACTGGCGCAGCCACGACTATCTGGGCTGGGGCCTGCTGCTGGGCCTGGGCGCGATTCCGCTGTACTTCGATTCGCTGTTGCATGCCTTGACCCGGGCGGTGGCCGAGGCGCGCCAGGCCAACGAAGCCAAGAGCCGCTTCCTGGCCAACATGAGCCATGAGTTCCGCACGCCGCTGAACGGGCTGGCGGGCATGACCGAAGTACTGGCCACCACCCGCCTGGACGACGAACAGCGCGAGTGCCTGAACACCATCCAGGCCTCGACCCGCAGCCTGCTGGCGCTGGTGGAAGAGGTGCTGGACATCTCCGCGATCGAAGCCGGCAAGGTGCGCGTGGAGTCGCACGAGTTCGCACTGGCCGACGTGCTGCAGGCGATCAACCTGATCCTGACCCCGCAGACCCGCTCCAAGTCGCTGGACTATCGCGTGCAGGTGGACGACAACGTGCCGCCGCGCCTGCTGGGTGATGCCGGGCATCTGCAGCAGATCCTGCTGAACCTGATGGGCAACGCGGTCAAGTTCACCGACAGCGGCTACGTGCATCTGCGCGTGTCGAGCCCGGACGCGCCGGGCAGCCAACGGATGCGCCTGCGATTCGAGATCGTCGATACCGGCATCGGCGTGCCGGTGGCGCTGCGTGGGCGCCTGTTCAATGCCTTCGAGCAGGGGGATGTCGGCCTGGCCCGTCGCCATGAGGGCACCGGCCTGGGCACGGCCATTGCCAAGGGCCTGGTCGAGTCGATGGGCGGGCAGGTCGGCTATGCGCCGAACAGCCCGCGCGGCAGCGTGTTCTGGGTCGAGATCACGCTGGACGTCGCAGAGACCGCATCAGCCCCGGCGGTTCCGTCCGAGGTGGCTGAAGCCGGCAATGTCATCGCGTTTTCCAACCCCTTCCTGCGCCATCGTGCACGGGTGCGCAGCCTGCGGGTCCTGGTGGCCGACGATCACGAGGCCAACCGCATGGTGCTGCAGCGGCTGCTGGAGAAGGCCGGCCACAAGGTCACCTGCGTCAACGGCGGCGCCGAAGTGCTCGATGCGTTGGAGCAGGCCAGTTACGACGCAGCGATCGTCGACCTGCACATGCCCGGCATGAGCGGACTGGATCTGCTCAAGCAGTTGCGGGTGATGCAGGCCAGCGGCATGCCTTACGTTCCGGTCATGGTGCTGAGCGCAGACGTCACCCCCGAGTCCATCCTGCGTTGTGAGCAGGCCGGCGCCCGCGCCTTCCTTGCCAAGCCCGTGGTGGCCACCCGCCTGCTGGAAGTGCTGGCCGATGTCGCCGCCAACACCCGCGCCGAGCCCGGCATCCAGTCGGTGCCTGCATTGCCGGTCGGCGATGGCGTGCTCGATACCGCGGTGCTGGACGAGCTGGCGTCGCTGGGCATGGGCGATGGCTTCGAACGCAAGTTCATCGACCAATGCCTGGCGGACGTCGACGCGAGCATGGGCCAGCTGCAGGGCTGCGGCGAGCGCCAGGCCTGGGAGGATTTCCGCGAGCACGCCCACGCGCTGCGCGGCGTGGCAAGCAACCTGGGGCTTGTCCAGGTTGCCGCCTCCAGTGGCGAACTCATGCGCATGGCGGACTGGCAGCTGAAGGGCGAATGGAGCGCTCGCCTCAGCAGCCTGGCGACCGCTCTGCGCAACGGCAGGAATGCGTTGGCTGCCCGTAGTGCGGGGGCACCGCACCGCGACGACAGCGAGCGCAGCCCGTCCTGACCCGCCAGACGATCAGGCCGGGTCGCCATTGCGTCGGGTCTGCGCCCGTACCAGCCGGTCCATGGTGCGCAGGGACTTCTCGCCGAGCTGCATCGCAGTGTCTACCCAGATCTCGGTGATCCGCATCATTTCATGCAGCGGCACCATGGTGGCGATCTCGTTGACCTCACGCATCGCCGCCCAGGCGTGCGGGATGCGTCGGCTTTCCTTGATCACCTGTTCGACTGCGGCAACACCTTCGCCCACCGGCACCACGATGTCGACCAGGCCCATTTCCTTCAGCTGGCTGGCGGTGTAGAGGTTGCCTTCCAGCATGATCTTCTCCGCCAGCCGCGGACTGATCCGCTGGCACAGGAAGGAGTAGGCGCCCATGCCGGGGAACAGGTCGAACAGCACCTCCGGCAGGCCCATCAACACGCCTTCCTCGGCGACGATGGTGTGGCAGCTCAGTGCGGCCTCGAAGCCGCCCCCCAGTGCATTGCCCTGGACCAGGGCGATGCTGTGGGCACGGGTGCCCAGGCCGGCATGGAAGGCATGCACGCCGCGCACGCAGCGCTGGGCATAGTCGAGCAGGCGGGCGCGGTCGCCCTCGCGGATCAGGCGGCAGAACAGTTCGAGATCGCCGCCCAGATTGAACACGTCGCTGTCCGAGGCAAGTACGACATGGGGTGACAGAGCGTGCGAGGCGCTGAGGCGATCGCCCAGTTCGCGCTGGTAGTCGACGATGTCATCGACCAGGCGCGAGGCGAAGCACGGCCGGCCTGGCTGGTTGACCAGGTTGGCGTGCATATGGATCCAGTAAACGTCCCGCTCGGGTTCTTCGGTGATACGCAGGGTAGGGTGCTGCGAGGGACGGGTAATGATGGGGCGTACTGCAGACATGGGAGTTCTCCGTGTGACCGTCCGGCCAACCGCAGAGCGGACGGAGAGGAGTGAGGGGGCGAGCTGAACATGCGGCGGCGACTGATTCTATGCACCCGTCGTGAACCGCCCGCAAGCGCCGGGCCGGCCATGTTCCGGCAATAAAAAGACCCCGCCGTCTCCGGCGGGGTCCCCTGTACTGTCGTGCTGCCCGGAAACCCTTACTGGGCGGGCGTATCACGCAGCTCGCGACGGAGAATCTTGCCGACGTTGGTCTTCGGCAGCTCCTTTCGGAATTCTACGATTCTGGGGTGCTTGTAACCGGTCAGGTTGGCCCGGGCATGTTCCTTGACCATTTCCGCGGTCAGGTTCGGGTCCTTCTTCACAATCACGACCTTCACGACCTCGCCGGACTTCTCGTCCGGGACACCGACCGCAGCCACTTCCAACACGCCGGGCATCATCGCGATGACGTCCTCGACCTCGTTCGGGTACACGTTGAAGCCGGACACCAGGATCATGTCCTTCTTGCGGTCGACGATGTAGAAGAAGCCCTGTTCGTCCATCTTCGCCATGTCGCCGGTGTGCAGCCAGCCGTCGGCGTCAATGGCCGTAGCGGTTTCCTCCGGGCGCTGCCAGTAGCCCTTCATCACCTGCGGGCCCCTGATGCACAGTTCACCCACTTCGCCCAGCGCCAGGATGTTGCCGTTGTCGTCCTTGATGCAGGCATCGGTGGACGGGATCGGCAGGCCGATGGCGCCGTTGTACTCGGGCAGGGTGAGCGGATTGATGCAGGCTGCCGGCGAGGTCTCGGTCAGGCCATAGGCTTCGACCAGGGTCACGCCGGTGACCTTCTTCCAGCGTTCGGCCACGGCACGTTGTACCGCCATGCCGCCGCCGAGGGTGAACTTGACCGAGGAGAAGTCGATCTCGTCGAAGCCGGGGGTGTTGAGCAGGCCGTTGAACAGCGTGTTGACACCGGTGATGGCGGTGAAGCGGGTACCCTTGAGCTCCTTGACGAAGCCCTTCATGTCGCGCGGGTTGGTGATCAGGTGGTTGCAGCCACCGAATTTCATGAAGACCAGGCCGTTCGCGGTCAACGCGAAGATGTGGTACAGCGGCAGGGCCGTGATGATCACTTCCTTGCCCGGCTCGATGCCTGAAGTGGACAGCCATGCCGACGCCTGCTGCATGTTGGCGATCAGGTTGCGGTTGGTCAGCATCGCGCCCTTGGCCACGCCGGTGGTACCGCCGGTGTACTGCAGGAAGGCGATGTCGTCGTGGTCGATCTCGACAGGCGGAAGCGCGTGGCGGCTGCCCAGCTTGAGCGCCTGCCTGAAGCGGACGGCGCCCTTGATGTGGTAGTTGGGCACCATCTTCTTGACGTACTTCAGTACGAAGTTGACGATCGCGCCCTTGGCGCCGAGCAGGTCGCCCAGGCCGGTGGTGACCACGTGCTTGACCGGCGTATCGGCGATGACCTGTTCGACGGTGTCGCCGAAGTTGTCGACCACCACCAGCGCACTGACGCCGGCGTCGACCAGCTGGTGCTTCAGCTCGCGGGCGGTGTACAGCGGGTTGACGTTGACCACGGTGAGGCCTGCGCGCAGCACGCCGAAGGTGGCCACCGGGTACTGCAGGCAGTTGGGCATCATCAGGGCGACGCGGTCACCCTTCTTGAGCTTGAGCTCACCCAGCAGGTAGGCGGCGAACTGGGTGACCAGCGCGTCTGTCTCACCATAGGTGAGGACCTTGCCGAAGCTGGAGTAGGCGGGACGGTCGCGGAATTTCGCGACGGAAGCGTCGAAGACCGAAGCTACCGAATGGAACTCGTTGACGTCGATTTCGGCGGGAACGCCTTTCGGATAGCTCTGCAGCCAGGGACGATCCAGACTCATATTCCCCCTCCAGGAATCGTGATGTATTAGGTTCGGCCCCGAGCGTATCGACAATGGCCGTTCATTGCAGCATACCCCGCCGTAGGGAAAACGCGAAGAGGGGTTTGCGTGGCGCATTGTGCGAACGCGTCAAACGGCGCCGGGCATGGCCTGGCGCTACCGAAGGCAGGACGCGCCTGGTAGCGCCGGGCCATGCCCGGCGGGTGTTTCAAGGTGTGCGGCTGGCTCAGCCCTGCTTGCGCACCGGTGCACCGTTGGCCTTGTAATACGGCGCGGTGCTGCGGGCCAGCGGGGTGCGGCCGCGGATCACGTCGGCCAGCTTCTCGGCCATCATGATGGTCGGCGCGTTGAGGTTGCCGGTCACCACCTGCGGCATGATCGAGGCATCGACGATGCGCAGGCCTTCCAGCCCGTGCACGCGGCCCTGGCCGTCGACCACCGCCATCGGGTCATCGGCATGGCCCATCTTGTTCGAGCACGACGGGTGGTAGGCGGTCTCGGCATGCTCGCGCACGAATGCGTCGATCTGCGCGTCGGTCTGCAGCGCGCTGCCCGGCGAGATCTCGCGGCCGCTGTACGGTGCCAGCGCCGGCTGCGCGAAGATCTCGCGGGTGATGCGGATCGCCGCGCGGAACTCACGCCAGTCCTGCTCGTGCGACATGTAGTTGAACAGGATGCTCGGATGTTCGCGCGGATCCTTCGAACGCACGTGGATGCGGCCGCGGCTGGGCGAGCGCATCGAACCGACGTGCATCTGGAAGCTGTGCGCCTTGATCGGGTTGGAGCCGTTGTAATTGATCGCCACCGGCAGGAAGTGGTACTGCAGGTTCGGCCAGTCGAATTCGGCGTCGCTGCGGATGAAGCCGCCGGCCTCGAACTGGTTGCTGGCGCCGATGCCGGTGCCCAGGAACAGCCACTCGGCACCGATCGCCGGCTGGTTGTACAGCTTCAGCGCCGGGGCCAGCGAGACCGGCTTCTTGCACTCGTACTGCAGGTACATTTCAAGGTGGTCCTGCAGGTTGGCGCCGACGCCCGGCAGGTGGTGTACCAGGTCGATGTCCAGGCTGCGCAGCAGGTCGGCCGGGCCCACGCCCGAGCGCTGCAGGATCTGCGGCGAGGCGATGGCGCCGCCGCACAGCAGCACCTCACGGCGGGCGGTGGCACGCTGTGGCTGGTCGTTGTGCAGCCACTGCACGCCCACCGCACGCTTGCCCGAGAACAGGATGCGGTCGGTCAGCGCGTGGGTGACGATGGTCAGGTTCGGGCGCGGCCTGGCCAGGTCCAGGTAGCCGCGGGCGGTGCTGGAACGACGGCCCTTCGGGGTCACCGTGCGGTCCATCGGGCCGAAGCCTTCCTGCTGGTAGCCGTTGAGGTCGTCGGTGCGCGGGTAGCCGGCCTGCACGCCGGCCTCGACCATCGCAGCGAACAGTTCGTTGTTGCCGGCCTTGGGCGTGGTCACGCGCAGCGGGCCATCGCCACCGTGGTAGTCATTGGGTCCGATGTCGCGGGTTTCGGCCTTGCGGAAATACGGCAGGCAGTCCAGGTAGGTCCAATCCTCCAGGCCCGGCATGCTGGCCCAGTTGTCGTAGTCCATCGCGTTGCCGCGGATGTAGCACATACCGTTGATCAGCGACGAGCCGCCCAGGCCCTTGCCGCGTCCGCAGTCCATGCGGCGGTTGTTCATGAAGGGCTCCGGATCGGTCTTGTACGCCCAGTTGTAGCGCTTGCCCTGCAGCGGGAAGGCCAGCGCCGCCGGCATCTGGGTACGGAAGTCGAACCGGTAGTCCGGGCCACCGGCTTCCAGCAGCAGCACGCTGACATCGGCATCTTCGGTGAGGCGGGTGGCCAGCACGTTGCCGGCCGAGCCTGCGCCGATGATGATGTAGTCGTACTCGTTATGGGTGCTCATGGGTGTCTCCTGCAGGCCGCGGCGCGCTGCATGCAGGCGTCGCGGCGGAATGTCGGATCGGCGCGGTGGCCGGACGAGGGTGCTGGCTTGCGGCGCGCCGGTCAGAACACGCTGGCGTAGTCGCCCAGCTCGACCTGCACCGACTTGATGCGGGTGTAGTGGCCGAGGGTGGAGATGCCGTTCTCACGGCCGACGCCCGATTCCTTGTAGCCACCGACCGGCATTTCGGCCGGCGATTCACCCCAGGTGTTGATCCAGCAGATGCCGGCTTCCAGGCGGTGGATGATGCGGTGCGCTCGGCTGATGTCCTTGCTGACCACGCCCGCGGCCAGGCCGAAGGTGGTGTCGTTGGCGCGGCGCACCACTTCGTCCTCGTCGTCGTAGGCCAGGATGCTCATCACCGGCCCGAAGATCTCTTCCCGGACAATCGTCATGTCATCGCGGCAGTCGGAGAACACGGTCGGCAGCACGTAGGCGCCATTGGCCAGCGCGCCTTCGGTGGCGCGGCCGCCGCCGGTCAGCAGGCGGGCGCCTTCGGCCTTGCCGCTCTCGATGTAGCGCAGCACGTTTTCCATGTGCGGGAAGCTGGTCAGCGGGCCGAAGTTGGTCTCGGCGGCCATCGGGTCGCCGATGCGGATGCGCTTGACGCGCTCGACCACGGCGGCCTCGAATGCGGCCAGCATGCTGCGCGGCACGAAAACGCGGGTGCCGTTGGTGCAGACCTGGCCGGAGCTGAAGAAGTTGGCCATCACCGCGATGTCGGCCGCGCGGTCCAGATCGGCGTCATCGCAGATCACCAGCGGCGACTTGCCGCCCAGCTCCATGGTCACTTCCTTCAGCGACGAGGACGCGGCGCTGGCCATCACCTTCTTGCCGGTGGCGACGCCGCCGGTGAAGGAGATCTTCTCGATCACCGGGTGCTCGGTCAGCCACTGGCCGATCTCGCGGCCCGGGCCCTGCACGACGTTGAACACGCCGGCCGGCACACCGGCTTCGGTGTAGATCTCGGCCAGGCGGATCGCGGTCAACGGGGTCACTTCGGAGGGCTTGAACACCATCGCGTTGCCGGCAGCCAGGGCCGGGGCCGACTTCCACATGGCGATCTGGATCGGGTAGTTCCAGGCGCCGATGCCGGCGACCACGCCCAGCGGCTCGCGGCGGGTGTAGAAGAAGCTCGATTCGCGCAGCGGCAGCTGGATGCCCTCGATGGCGGTGGCCAGGCCGGCGTAGTACTCGACCACGTCGGCACCGGTGACGATGTCCACGGTGGTGGTTTCGGCCAGCGCCTTGCCGGTGTCCAGAGTCTCCAGCTGGGCCAGTTCGTCGTTGCGCTCGCGCAGGAGCTCGACGGCGCGGCGCAGGATGCGCGAACGCTCCATGGCCGTCATCGCCGCCCACACCTTCTGGCCCTCGGCCGCGCTCTGCACGGCGCGCTCGACGTCGGCCTGGCTGGCGACCTGCACCTCGGCGATCACCTCACCGGTGGCCGGGTTGATGGTCTTGAAGGTCTTGCCGCTGGTGGCATCGACGCGCTGGCCGTGGATGTAGAGCTGTTGGACGGGCAGGGTGGTCATGGGGCGTACTCCTTGGAAGGGGGCGGGTGCTGAAGCGCTTATAGCGCGACAGCCTGCAACTGGAAGTCGATGTAGCCGTAAGCGATGCGCCGGGACTTCTCGGCATTGAACTGGCCGCCGACCAGGCTGCCACGCAGCCACAGGCCGTCGATCATCGCGGCCAGGCCACGGGCGGCCAGGCGGGCCTGCGGGTGGGGCAGCAGGCGGTTGAACTGGTGGCAGAGGTTGGAGAACAGGCGCTGGTCGTTGGCGCGCTGCAGCCGGGCCAGTTCCGGCTGGTGCATGCTCGCGGCCCAGAAGGTGAGCCAGACGCGCATGGCGGTGCCGTTGATCTGGCTGTCGTCGAAGTTGCCATCGACGATGGCGCGCAGCTGCTCGCGCGGGTCGTCGCTGGCGTCGGCGCGGTAGCGGGCGACGGCGTCCTTCAACTCGCGCAGGATCTGCCGCATTGCAGCATTGAGCAGGCCGTCCTTGTCGCCAAAGTAGTGGGCGACGATGCCGCTGGACAACCCTGCCTTCTTCGCGATGGTGGCGACGGTCGCATCGGCCATGCCGATCTCGTCGATGGTCTGGAAAGTGGCCCGGATCAGCTGCTCGCGCCGTACCGGTTCCACGCCTTTCTTCGGCATTGTCTCTCCACGGTTTGCGACCCGAAGGATCGGGCTGCCCGCCATTATGCTTTTTATTGATTGAACGTTCAATCAATAACCCTAGGATGCGCTCGCGCCCCACGCCATGGGCCCGGTTTACCGGTCCGGCCCCGCCCATGTGCTCCCTCGGACTTGATGAGACGACCCCATGTCTTCCCTGGCTCATCCCAAGCGTTCGCCCCTGCGCTTGAACCGTTTTGTGTTCTTCAGCTCCTCGGTGTCGATCGGCATCCTCGGGCTGCTCACCGTTCTCTATCCCGAAGGCAGCGAGCACTGGCTGCAATGGGCGCAGGCCGAGGTTTCGGCGGCGTTTGGCTGGTGGTACATGCTGCTGATCGTGCTGTGCCTGGGCTTCGTGCTGTGGCTGGCGCTCTCGCCGTATGGCCGCATCCGCCTGGGCCACAACGAGGAATCACCGGCCTTCGGCTACGTCGCCTGGGTCTCGATGCTGTTCTCGGCCGGCATCGGCATCGCGCTGCTGTACTACGGCGCCTACGAGCCGCTGGACCACTTCCTCAATCCGCCCGGGCAGCCCGGCGGCACCGTGGCCGCCGGCCGCGAGGCGATGGTGCTGACCTTCCTGCACTGGGGCCTGCACGGCTGGGCGCTGTATGCGCTGGTCGGTGTGGCACTGGGCTACTTCGCCTACCGCCGCGACCTGCCGCTGGCGCTGCGCTCGGCGCTGTACCCGATCTTCGGTGAGCGCATCCATGGCCGCATCGGCGACATGGTGGATGGCTTCGGCATCCTGGCCACGCTGATCTCGATGGTGACCAACCTCGGCATCGGCGCGCTGGTGGTGCAGTCCGGCCTGGTCTACCTGTTCCACATCCCGGATACGCCGCAGGTGCTGGTGGCGATCGTGCTGGTGATGATGGTGGTGGCCACCATCGGCGTGGTTGCAGGCGTGGAAAAGGGCATTGCCTGGCTCTCCAACCTCAACGTGCGCCTGCTGTGCGGCCTGCTGCTGTTCGTGCTGGTCACCGGCCCGACCCTGCACCTGTTCGATGGCCTGATCCAGAACACCGGCGATTACCTCGGTGCGTTCGTGCGCAAGAGTTTCGACATGTACCTCAACGACCCGAAGGGGCGTGAGTGGATGGGCTCGTGGACGCTGTTCTACTGGGCCTGGTGGATCGCGTGGGCGCCGTTCGTCGGCCTTTTCGTGGCGCGCATCTCGCGGGGACGCACCATCCGTGAAGTTGTCATGGGCGTGCTTCTCATCCCCCTCGGTTTCACCCTGGCGTGGCTGTCGATCTTCGGCAACACCGCCATCGACCTGGTCCTCAACCATGGCCAGGCGATCCTGGGCGACGTGGCCCAGCACGATGCGGCGATGACGCTGTTCAAGCTGCTGGAATACCTGCCCGCCGCGCCGTACGTGGCCGGTGCCGCGGTGGTGATCGGCTTCGTGCTGTTCCTGACCCCGGTCGATTCGGGCACGCTGATGATCGCCAACCTGTGTACCCGTCGCGTTGACGATGGCGTGGAAGATGGGCATGACGCGCCGATCTGGCTGCGCGTGTTCTGGGCGGCGGGCATCACCGTGGCCAGCGTTGGCCTGCTGCTGGCCGGCAACTTCAGCGCGATGCAGACGGCGGTGGTGCTGTGCGGCCTGCCGTTCTCGTTCACCCTGGCGTTCTACATGTGGGGCCTGCTGAAGGCGCTGCGCACCGACCCGGACGCACCGCGCCGCTGAGTGCTTCTGTAGAGCCGAGCCCATGCTCGGCTGCTGTCGGCGCAGAAGCAGCCGAGCGCAGGCTCGGCTCTACAGGGGGGTGCATCGCAAACGGAAAGGGCCGGATCCGTGCGGATCCGGCCCTTTTCCGTTACTTGCTGGCCAGCTGGCGCAGCACGTACTGCAGCAGGCCACCGTGACGGAAGTACTCGACTTCCTTTGGGGTCAGCAGCATCACCGACACCTCGAAGGTCTTCTTCGTGCCATCGGCCTTGGTCGCGGTGACCGTGGCGCGCTTGCTGGCACCGTCCTGCAGGCCGGTGATGTCGATCACTTCCGAGCCGTCCAGGCCCAGGCTCTGCGCATTCTCGCCGTTGCGGAACTGCAGCGGCAGCACGCCCATGCCGACCAGGTTGGAACGGTGGATGCGCTCGAAGCTCTCGGCGATGACCGCCTTCACTCCCAACAGCAGGGTGCCCTTGGCAGCCCAGTCACGCGAAGAGCCGGTGCCGTATTCCTTGCCGGCCAGCACCACCAGCGGCACCTTTTCAGCCTTGTACTTCATGGCCGCATCGTAGATCGCCAGCTTCTCCGGCTGACCGCCGCCGGCCGGGTAGTACAGGGTGTTGCCGCCTTCCTCGCCACCGAACATCAGGTTCTTGATGCGGATGTTGGCGAAGGTGCCGCGGACCATCACGTCGTCGTTGCCGCGGCGGCTGCCGTAACTGTTGAAGTCGGCCGGCTGCACGCCGCGCTCCTGCAGGAAGCGGCCTGCCGGCGAGTCCTTCTTGATGTTGCCGGCCGGGGAGATGTGGTCGGTGGTGATCGAATCGCCGAACAGGCCCATCACGCGTGCACCATGCACGTCGTCGATGCTGCCGGTCTGCATGGTCATGCCATCGAAGTACGGCGGGTTCTTGATGTAGGTGGAGGCATCGCTCCACTCGTACAGGTTGCCGTCCGGCGAGGCGATGGTGTTCCAGCGGGTGTCACCCTTGAACACGTCGGCGTAGTTCTGCTTGAACATCTCCGGGCCGATGGTCGCGGCGATGACATCGCCGATTTCCTTGTTGCTCGGCCAGATGTCGCGCAGGAACACCGGCTGGCCATCGCTGCCGGTACCGAGCGGCTGGGTGGTCAGGTCGATGTCGGTGGTGCCGGCGATGGCGTAGGCCACCACCAGCGGCGGGCTGGCCAGGTAGTTCATCTTCACTTCGGGGTGCACGCGGCCCTCGAAGTTGCGGTTGCCCGACAGCACCGAGGTGACCACAAGATCGCCGGCGGCGATGCCGGCGCTGACCTCGGTCGGCAGCGGGCCGGAGTTGCCGATGCAGGTGGTGCAGCCGTAGCCGACCACGTAGAAGCCGATCTTCTCCAGCTCCTTCAGCACGCCGGCCTTTTCCAGGTAGTCGGTGACCACGCGCGAGCCCGGCCCGAGCGAGGTCTTCACCCACGGCTGGCGGTTCAGGCCCTTGGCGGCCGCGTTGCGGGCCAGCAGGCCGGCGCCGATCATCACCGCCGGGTTGGAGGTGTTGGTGCACGAGGTAATGGCAGCGATGACCACCGCGCCGTCCTTCAGCCGCACCTTGCGGCCTTCGATCTCGATGTCGGCGAAGCCCTTGGCCAGCTGCTCGTTGCCGACCGCCGCGCCACCGCCTTCGTTGACGAAGGTGGCAACGTCCTCGCTGCGCTTGTCACGGTTGGCAGTCAGGCCGACCAGCGCTTCGCGGTAGTTCTGCTGCACGTCTTCGAGCAGGACGCGGTCCTGAGGACGCTTCGGGCCGGCCAGCGACGGCTTCACCGTGCCCATGTCCAGTTCCAGCGTGGTGCTGTAATGGGCATGCGGGCTGGCCGGTTCGTGCCACAGTCCTTGCGCTTTGGCATAGGCCTCGACAAGGTTGATCTGCTCTTCGCTGCGGCCGGACAGGCGCAGGTAGTTCAGCGATTCGGCGTCGATCGGGAAGATGCCGCAGGTGGCGCCGTATTCCGGGGCCATGTTGCCGATGGTGGCACGGTCGGCCAGCGGCAGGTGTTGCAGGCCATCACCGTAGAACTCGACGAACTTGCCGACCACGCCCAGCTTGCGCAGCATCTGGGTAACGGTCAGCACCAGGTCGGTGGCGGTGGCGCCCTCGGGCAGCTTGCCGGTCAGCTTGAAGCCGACCACCTGCGGGATCAGCATCGACGATGGCTGGCCGAGCATGGCGGCCTCCGCTTCGATGCCGCCCACGCCCCAGCCCAGCACGCCGATGCCGTTGATCATGGTGGTGTGGCTGTCGGTACCGAACACGGTATCCGGGTAGGCCACGGCCTTGCCATCCTTCTCCGCGGTCATCACCACGCGAGCCAGGTTTTCCAGGTTCACCTGGTGCACGATGCCGGTGTTGGGCGGCACCACCTTGAAGTTGTCGAAGGCCTTCTGGCCCCAGCGCAGGAAGCCGTAGCGTTCCTGGTTGCGCTGGAACTCGATCTTGCCGTTGAGGTCCAGCGCGTCGGGCTTGCCGAACACATCGACCTGCACCGAGTGGTCGATGACCAGTTCGGAGGGAATCTGCGGATTGATCTGCTCCGGCTTGCCGCCGAGCTTGACGACGGCGTCGCGCATCGCGGCCAGGTCGACCACGCAGGGCACGCCGGTGAAGTCCTGCAGGACCACGCGTGCGGGCATGAACGCGATTTCGGTGTCCGGCTCGGCCGCCGGATTCCAGCGGGCCACGGCTTCGATGTGGTCCTTGCCGACGGTGATGCCGCCATCCTCGTGCCGGAGCAGGTTCTCCAGCAGGATCTTCATCGAGTAGGGCAGGTGGGAGATATCGAAGCGCTGGCCCAGCGTGGGCAGGCTGAAATAGTCGTACGTCTTGCCGCCGACGTTCAGCTGGCTGCGGGTGGAGAACGAATCGCTCATGCGGGGTAACTCCTTCTTGCGGATGGCTTGCAGTGGCCCGCGCATGGGCGGACCTGCTTGCGGTCGCCGGTGGCCTGGTGGCCCCGGAAGTTCCAGTATGAACCCGAAACTGAATGGATTCACCCGGGCCGGGTTCGGCCTGCGGCATCGATTCCAGACTACAGGGGAGGGTGTATGGCGTATGTCACGTTTGTGGCCGATCCTTTGCGAGGCAAGGGCTGGCGGGGTGCCGGTCCTGTTCAGGGTGGAAGTATGCCCAAGGAAGTATGTATAATTTGTGCATACTCTGGAGGGCCTACCGATGGAAGCCACTGTTGCAGAACGCGGACAGATCACCCTGCCCAAGGCGGTGCGTGATGCCCTCGGCCTGACCAAGGGCACGCTGCTGAAGGTCGAGCTGGACGGCAGCCGCATCATCCTGCGCAAGAGTGTTGACGATGCCATTTCACGGGCGCGCGGCAAGTTCGCGCTGGACGGCTTCGAATCCTCCGACGCAGCGGTACGCGCGGTGCGTGACGAGGAATAAGCCGTGATGATCGCCGTCGATTCACCGGTGCTGGTCGAGCTGCTCAGCAATGGTCCGCAGGCCGATGCCGTGGAGGCCATCCTCCGGCAGAGCCTGGTGGGTGGCCGTGTGGTGGTCTGCGGCGCGACCCTGGCCGAGGTCTGCGCATCGCTGCGCGGCGGCGCCGAGGTGCTCGAAGCGCTGGAAGAAATGGGCGTGCACTTCAACCCGATGGAAGCCAAGTCGGCGCTGCGCGCCGGCGAGATGCACCGCCGTCATCGCCAGCGTGGCGGCAGCCGCCGCAGCCTGGACGAATTCATGGTCGGCGCCCACGCACTGCTGCAGTGTGACGGCCTGATCACCTGGAACGACACGTTTTACCGCGACTACTTCAAGGGCCTGAAGCTGATCGTGCCGCACGCCTGAGCCCACTTTGTTATTTCAACCTACGCATTACCCGGGAGTTGTCATGTTGGAAGCCTACCGCCACCACGTCGCCGAGCGCGCTGCGCTTGGCATCCCGCCGCTGCCGCTGAGCGCGCAGCAGACGGCCGATGTCATCGAACTGCTGAAGAACCCGCCGCAGGGCGAGGCCGAGTTCCTGCTCGACCTGCTGACCCACCGCGTGCCGGCCGGCGTCGATGACGCAGCCAAGGTCAAGGCCTCGTACCTGGCCGCGATCGCGCTGGGCAGCGAGCAGAACCCGCTGATCAGCCGCGAGCGCGCCACCGAACTGCTGGGCACCATGCTCGGCGGTTACAACGTCGCCCCGCTGGTGCAGCTGCTGGACGACGCCAGCGTCGGCACCATCGCCGCCAACGGCCTGAAGAAGACCCTGCTGGTGTTCGACGCCTTCCACGACGTGCAGGAAAAGGCCAAGGCCGGCAACGCCAACGCCCAGGCCGTGCTGCAGAGCTGGGCCGAGGCCGAGTGGTTCACCAGCAACCCGGAAGTGCCGCAGAGCCTGACCGTCACCGTGTTCAAGGTGCCGGGCGAGACCAACACCGACGACCTGTCGCCGGCGCCGGACGCGACCACCCGCCCGGACATCCCGATGCACGCCCTGGCGATGCTGAAGAACAAGCGCGACGACGCGCCGTTCACCCCGGAAGAAGACGGCAAGCGCGGCCCGATCCAGCAGATCCTCGACCTGAAGGACAAGGGCCACCTGGTCGCCTACGTCGGCGACGTGGTCGGTACCGGCTCCTCGCGCAAGTCGGCCACCAACAGCGTTCTGTGGTGGACCGGCGATGACATTCCGTACATCCCGAACAAGCGTGCCGGTGGCGTGTGCCTGGGCGGCAAGATCGCGCCGATCTTCTACAACACCATGGAAGACGCCGGTGCGCTGCCGATCGAACTGGACGTGTCGAAGATGGAGCACGGCGACGTCATCGAGCTGCGCCCGTACGAAGGCAAGGCGCTGAAGAACGGCGAGGTGATCGCCGAATTCCAGGTCAAGTCCGACGTGCTGTTCGACGAAGTGCGTGCCGGTGGCCGCATCCCGCTGATCATCGGCCGTGGCCTGACCGGCAAGGCGCGCGAAGCGCTGGGCCTGGCCCCGACCGACCTGTTCCGCCTGCCGGTGCAGCCGGCCGATACCGGCAAGGGCTTCTCGCTGGCGCAGAAGATGGTCGGCCGCGCCTGTGGCCTGCCGGAAGGCCAGGGCATGCGCCCGGGCACGTACTGCGAACCGAAGATGACCTCGGTCGGCTCGCAGGACACCACCGGCCCGATGACCCGTGACGAGCTGAAGGACCTGGCCTGCCTGGGCTTCTCGGCCGACCTGGTGATGCAGTCGTTCTGCCACACCGCCGCCTACCCGAAGCCGGTGGACGTGAAGACCCACCACACCCTGCCGGAGTTCATCTCCACCCGTGGCGGCGTCTCGCTGCGCCCGGGCGACGGCGTGATCCACAGCTGGCTCAACCGCATGCTGCTGCCGGACACCGTCGGTACCGGTGGTGACTCGCACACCCGTTTCCCGGTGGGCATTTCGTTCCCGGCCGGTTCGGGCCTGGTCGCCTTCGCTGCGGCCACCGGCGTGATGCCGCTGGACATGCCGGAGTCGGTGCTGGTGCGCTTCAAGGGCAAGATGCAGCCGGGCGTGACCCTGCGTGACTTGGTCAACGCGATCCCGCTGTACGCGATCAAGTCGGGCCTGCTGACCGTGGCCAAGGCCGGCAAGAAGAACATCTTCTCCGGCCGCATCCTGGAAATCGAAGGCCTGCCGGAGCTGAAGGTCGAACAGGCGTTCGAACTGTCCGACGCCTCGGCCGAGCGTTCGGCGGCCGGTTGCTCGGTGCGCCTGAACAAGGAACCGATCATCGAGTACCTGACCAGCAACATCACCCTGCTGAAGTGGATGATTGCCGAGGGTTACCAGGATCCGCGTTCGCTGCAGCGTCGCATCGAGAAGATGGAAGCCTGGCTGGCCAACCCGCAGCTGCTGGAGCCGGATGCGGACGCCGAGTACGCCGCCGTCATCGAGATCGACCTGGCCGACATCCACGAGCCGATCGTGGCCTGCCCGAACGACCCGGACGACGTGAAGACGCTGTCCGAAGTGGCCGGTGCCAAGATCGACGAAGTGTTCATCGGTTCGTGCATGACCAACATCGGTCACTTCCGCGCCGCGGCCAAGCTGCTGGAAGGCAAGCGTGACCTGCCGACCCGCCTGTGGGTGGCCCCGCCGACCAAGATGGATGCCTCGGAGCTGACCAAGGAAGGCGTGTACGGCACCTTCGGCGCTACCGGCGCACGCATGGAAATGCCGGGCTGCTCGCTGTGCATGGGCAACCAGGCGCAGATCCGCGAGGGTTCCACCGCGATGTCGACCTCGACCCGCAACTTCCCGAACCGCCTGGGCCGCAACACCAACGTGTACCTGGGTTCGGCGGAGCTGGCCGCGATCTGCTCGCGTCTGGGCCGCATCCCGACCAAGGAGGAGTACATGGCGGACATCGGCGTGATCAACGCCAATGGTGCGGAGATCTACCGCTACATGAACTTCGACCAGATCGAGGAATATCAGGACGTGGCCAAGACGGTCGCTGCCTGATGCGGTAGTGCCGGCCGCTGGCCGGTATCCCGTTGAAACGAAGAACCCCCGGTGAGAACCGGGGGTTTTTTGTGGACGGGCCACTTTCGTAGAAGTTGCATTTCAGTAGAGATGCATCGCGCCTACCGTGGATGCCCACAATTTCGGTCCTGCGCAAGATGCGCCGCTCATTCCTGCTGCCTCCCAGTCCTACCCATCGCCGCACCGTCACCACCCAGGCTTTGGGCATTCTGCTGGCCTCTGCACTTCTGACCATTGCGCCATCGGCAGGGGCAACGTCGGCGCCTGCAATGCTACAGCCCACCGAGCCGCCGCCACGTTTCGACAGGACTACACGCCACGGCCTCTGTCATGAGGGCCGCTGCGTGGTGCTGGATGGCACCGGTCGGCAACTTGCCGAGCATCGGGGAATGCAATACCTCCGTCCCTTCAAAAATGGGGTGGCGGTCTTCGAAAGGGGGGAGAACAGGGGCGTCATGAATTCAGAAGGGCGTATCGTCCTTGAAGCGCATTACGACTCGGTTGAGGTACATGGCAACGGGATGATCGAAGCCAAGGTATTGCTGCGGAGCCCGCCCAAGGCGTACACGCGAATCGACTTCTTCAATGCACGAGGCCGATTGGTGCGTCGGTTTGAGGAGAAAGGCGAGATCGATCTCCTGCGCTCGGCGTCCTGGGCAGGAAACCCGGCTGTAGAACTCTGCAACAGTGAAAAGCGGCGCTGCACGACCCACTTCCTTGACGCAAAGGGCAGGTCCGGTCCCGTTTTCAGTGTCTTTGGTAGCTTTGGTCCCGTGGGTCATGAGGGGGAAGTGGCCATCGCTTCGCGCGATGGTGTCCACTTTGGCCTGGTTGATCGATCACTGGCAGGCATAGGGCGCCAGGACTACGATCAGATGACCTTCAACAGTTCGGGTTTCGCGCTCGCCACCCAGGGCGGGAACGACACGGTGCTGGATCCCCACGGGGTGCAAGTGGCGCCCATGGGTCGATATCGGTTCAAGTTTGGTCGGGGTGGGTACCTGCTTTCTGCGGTAGCCGAAGACGGCCAGTGCCTGCATTTCACGCGCGCGGGTTTGATATTTCCGACGCCTGCAGGCCACTGTATGAAGACAGATGAGTTCGCTGAACGAGTGGGGTATGTAATCTTCAGTTCGGAAGATGATGAATACGTTGTAGGCCTGGATGGGTCGCTGCGCTCCCTGCAACGCGCTGCAGGCCTGCATCCGTTGAACCGCAGGATCGTCGAGTATCAAAAGCCCGGCGAAGCGGGGGTGCGTTTCATGATGCTGGAAGATGGCAGCATCTCGTCTTCCCTGTACTACCGACTTGCGCCTTTTCAAACCGCGGAAGGGCTGGATGACCAACTGCTGTTGGCCCAAGCCGATGGAGGATGGGGTGTAATAGATGCTACGGGTGCTTGGCTGATTCCTCCTCGCTACCGTCGAATAAGACCATTGGGTCCGAATCTGGTCGCGGCATTCGAACGGCCGGGATATGACCCCGGGTATCACATACTCGATCTGCGTGGCAATGCGGTGGCTGATTTCACGCTGCATGATCCCTTGCCGGATTTTTTGGCGGATGGAACAAGAGTCTATGCGCTCTCACTACGTGGCCGTTGGGGTCTTCTGGATGAGTCGGGGCGGTGGAGGCTGGCGCCCCGCTACGGCTACGTGAATGTTTCGAAAGGCCTGGTTTCAGTGCGTGAGCGAAACAGTGCCGGTGATATTACGGTTAATTTTCTTGACCCGGACACAGAAACGACGCTGTTCGAACAGGGATTTCTATCGATTCATTCTCGACCGGATGGTCTGTTTGAGACGTTGAAGACAGATCAGACCTTGGAGCTGATCAAGCTCGACGGGACCGTTCTGGGGCGTCTGCATCCTCGTCCCAGCCAATAGTCGGACCATTGACTGCTTGGTATGGCTGGAGCCTGGTGCGATCCAAATGAAAGATCTGGGCGTGTTGGAAACAACGCAACGCTCAGGCTTCCGGCGCTACTGCACGGTCCAGTCTGCGCTGCCTTCCAGCCGACGGCCGCCGATCAGCACGTTGCCGCTCTTACCGGAGACATCCATCTCGAACCAAGGCAGTCCATCTCGGTCAAGTGGACGCACGTAGGCCTGGCGCTTTGCACGGTTGAATTCGATGTAGTAGCGGCGATGCACGTTGGGGTACGGCGGGATAGACGGGCCTTTCCAGCTGACGCTTACCGCGCCGGGATCTTCGCGACCCACCAGCATCAGCATGAAGAACACATCACCCTGCTTGGCCTCGAAGTAGAACAGATCGCCACTGGCGCTGGCGGGTGCCAGTGGCAATGAAAGCAGTACGGCCGCCAGGGCGGCCTTCCATATGCCTTTGATCATGTGCAGCATTCCTTGTGCAATACCGCTATCAAAGCACACATGCGGGTAGCGCGTTGAAACGAAGAACCCCGATGAAAGCCGGCACCTTTTCTTGTTGCCTGATGGCCTGTAGCGCCGAGTCCATGCTTGGCTGCTGTTCGTGCGATGCGCGATGAGTCGAGCGCGGCTCGACTCTACAAAGTCATCCACGCATGGCGTGGATCCACTGCCCGCGGAGTCCTTGAGCCGGGGCGCGCTATCAGCCGCGAGCGAGCGCCAGCAGCCGCTCGGCAATCCGTTCCAGTGGCACCTGTTCCTCAGCGGCGCCGAGTTTGAACGCTGCACCGGGCATGCCCCAGACCACGCTGGTGGCCTCGTCCTGCACCAGTGTCGGCGCGCCGGCCTGGCGCATTTCCAGCAGGCCGCGTGCGCCGTCGTCACCCATGCCGGTGAGGATGGCCCCGATGGCATTGCCACCCGCGCTCTGCGCGACCGAGCGGAACAGCACGTCCACCGCCGGCTTGTGCCGGTTCACCGCTGGGCCGTCGTCGACGCGGCAGCGCCAGCGTGCACCGTCACGGATGATGCGCAGGTGCTTGCCGCCGGGTGGCAGGTAGGCATGGCCGGGCAGCACCGCTTCGCCGTCGCTGGCCTCGCGCACAGCCATGGCCGAGTGGCGGTCCAGGCGTTCGGCGAAGGCGCTGCTGAAGCTGGCCGGCAGGTGCTGGGTCATCACCACGGCGGGCGCGTCGGCAGGCATGCCTTCCAGCACCACGCGCAGCGCTTCGGTGCCACCGGCCGACGAGCCGATCGCGATCAGGCGGTCGGTGGTACGGAACTGCGGCGAGGCAGCACGCGTTGCCGGCGCTGCGTCCAGCGTGAGCTTCGGGGCGGCCGCGCGCACGAGCGGTCGCACCCGCGAGCGCGCCGCCATCTTCACCTTGGCGATGATTTCGTCGGCGTAGCCCTGCAGGCCGCGTGCGACGTCCAGCTTGGGCTTGGAGACGAAGTCCACCGCGCCCAGTGCCAGCGCCTGCAGCGTGGTGTCGGCGCCGCGTTCTGTCAGCGAAGAAATCATCACCACCGGCAGCGGGTGCAGCCGCATCAGGTTTTCCAGGAACGCCAGGCCGTCCATGCGTGGCATTTCCACGTCAAGCGTGATCACGTCCGGGGCCAGGCGCTTGATCTTCTCACGCGCCAGCAGCGGATCTGCGGCGGTGCCGACCACGTCGATGGCCGGGTCGCTGGACAGGATTTCCGTGAGCATCTGCCGCACGACGGCAGAGTCGTCGACGATCAGGACCCGGCAGGGGGCGTTGCCGGTCAGGGTCATTCGAACAACTCCACGCCGCCGGTGACCGGGGCCTTGGACAGACGTGCACGCACGGCAGATTCGGTGGCAGCCACTTCGGCTTCGTGGGCATGCGGCAGGCGCTGCACCACCACGCGGCCGGTATCGGCGAAGAACCAGATCTTGCGCGGATGGATGCCGCACAGGTCCTCGGCGATGATCGGGATATGCTCGGCCTGCAGGTACTGGCGCACGAACTCGGCGTTACGGGTACCGACCGGATTGCTGGTGAATCCCTTGAGCACGTTGGCGCCGCCGAACACCTTGGCCTCGATGCGCTTGCGGTGGGCGCCGCGCTTGAGCATGTCGTTGATCAGCAGTTCCATCGCGTAGCTGCCGTAACGCGCGGGCGCGCCGTCGCCGGCATTGCCCTCGGGCAGCAGGAAATGGTTCATGCCACCGATCTTCAGCACGGGGTCCCGCAGGCAGGCCGCCACGCAGGAACCCAGCGTGGTGGTCAGCGCGGTGGTGTCGTCCACCACCAGGTACTGGGTCGGCAGCAGCTTGGCGGCAACGGTCTGGAAGCGCGCATCCTGGTAGCGCATCACATCGTCGGTACGCAGCGAGGCGTTCATGCACCGGCCTTTGCCGCGCGGCGGTACAGGGTGCGGCCACAGGGCTGGATCAGGTCGGCGGCGTGCAGGTAGTTCTCCGAGTGTCCGGTGTAAAGCAGGCCGTCATCGGCCAGGTGCTGTACCAGCCGGCCGAGGATCGCGCGCTGGGTTGGCTTGTCGAAGTAGATCATCACGTTGCGGCAGAACAACGCATCGAACGGGCCGCCGACGTCGTAGCGCGGGGCAAGCAGGTTCAATGGGCGGAACTCGATCAGCTCGCGTAGTGCCGGCAGCACGCGGCACTGGCCCTCATTGGGGCCGCTGCCACGCTGGAAATAGCGCCGGCGCAGGTCCGGGTCGAGGTTGGTGACCCGGTCGATGTTGTAGACGCCACGGCCGGCGGTGGCCAGTACCTGGGTATCAACATCGGTCGCGACGATGCGCACCGGCGGCTTCAGCGTACCGAAGGCCTCACAGGCGGTGATCGCCATCGAATAGGGTTCTTCACCGGTGGACGCCGCGCATGACCACAGCAGCAGCGGCGTGCGGCTGGAGCGCTGCTGCAGTTCCTCGCGCAGCTTGTCGAAGTGGTGCGGCTCGCGGAAGAACGAGGTCAGGTTGGTGGTCAGGGCGTTGGTAAACGCCTGCCACTCGTCGCCGTCTTCCTGCTCCAGATGGTCCAGATACTGCTGGAAGCTGCGCATGCCCAGCGTGCGCAAGCGGCGCGACAGGCGGCCATAGACCATGTCGCGCTTTGCCGGGGCAAGGGCGATGCCCACGCGCTGGTAGATCAAGTCGCAGACGCGGCGGAAATCACGGTCGGCGAACTCGAATTCGCGCGGGCCGGTGACGATGGGAGTAGGACTTTGCACGGGGGACGTGTCCATCGGCAGAGGCGGCGGCCGAAGCCGCTGCGGGTGGGTCTCAGAATTCCTGCCAGTCGCTGTCGCTGGCGGCGAAGGTGCGGGCGTTGCTGCTGCGACGTACCGGCGCGGGCGTTCCGGTCGGCTGCGGACGTGCCACGGTGGTGATGCACGCCGATTCCACGCGTTCGGCGACAGCCTTCACTGCGGCGGAGACCTGGTTGTCGAGGCGGAAGATCGCCACGGCATCGGCCAGCTGCGCGGCCTGGTCTTCCATCGCACGCGCGGCGGCGGTGGCTTCCTCCACCAGCGCAGCGTTCTGCTGAGTGGTTTCGTCCATCTGCACCACGGTCTGGTTGACCTGCTCGATGCCGGCGCTCTGCTCCTGCGAAGCGGCAGAGATCTCGGCCATGATGTCGGTCACGCGCTGCACCGAGGCGACGATCTCGCCCATCGTGCTGCCGGCCTGGTGCACCAGGCTGGAGCCTTCGGCGACCTTGCCCACCGAGTCGTCGATCAGGCCCTTGATCTCCTTGGCCGCAGCGGCCGAACGCTGGGCGAGGGTACGCACTTCGCTGGCGACCACGGCGAAGCCGCGACCCTGTTCACCGGCACGCGCGGCTTCCACGGCAGCGTTCAGCGCCAGGATGTTGGTCTGGAACGCGATGCCGTCGATCACCGAGATGATCTCGGCGATCTTTTTCGACGAGGCCTCGATGGCGGACATGGTACTGACCACCTGGCCGACCACGCTGCCGCCCTGGGAGGCAACAGACTGCGCGCCGATGGCGAGCTGGTTGGCCTGGCGGGCGTGTTCGGCATTCTGGCGCACGGTGGAGGTCAGTTCCTCCATCGAGGCTGCGGTTTCTTCCAGGTTGGCGGCCTGCTGCTCGGTGCGGCGTGACAGATCACTGTTGCCGGAGGCGATCTCGCCGGCGGCGAGCGTGATGCTCGAAGCACTGGCCTGGATCTGGCCGACGATCTGGGTCAGCTGTGCGACTGTGGTGTTGGCATCGTCGCGCATCCGTGCGAACACGCCCTGGTAGCCGCCGTGCATGCGCGCGGTCAGGTCACCTTCGGCGATGGCCGACAGCAGCTGCGAGAGCTTGCCGAGGTTGTCATCGCTGACCGCCATCATCGCGTTGAGGTTCTCCAGCATGAGGCGGAAATCGTGATCGAAGCGCTGCGTGTCGCCACGGCGGCTGAAGTCGCCCGCGGCGGCGGCACTGGCCAGCTGCTTGATCTCGGCATTGATGCGGCCGAGGTTGGCCTTGACCGTGTCGACGGTGGTGGTCATTGCGGCCTTCTCGCCTGGGTAGCGCGCGATGTCGCGGCTGAGGTCGCCGACCGCGTACTGCTGCACCACATCCAGCACATCGTGCAGGGTCTGCACGTGGCTGCCGACCAGGGCGTTGGTCTCCTGCACCATCAGCCCATACTCACCGGGGAACGCACTGGCGTCGATGCGGTAGCTCAGTTCGCCGCCATCGTGGCGGCGGGCCATTTCGCGCTGGCCGTTGATTACTGCGTGCAGCTGCTGCTGCATGCCGGACATCGCCTCCAGCAGGCGGCCGGGCTCGTCGTGCGGCTGTGGGCCGATATGGCTGTCCAGCTTGCCGTTGGCGATGCCTTCGGCGACGGCGGTAGCCTGCTTCAGCGGGCGCGCGATACGGTTGCCGATGACCCAGCTCAGGGCCAGCACGATCAGCACCAGTACACCACCGGAGATCGCCATGATGGCGGTGAACACCAGCGCCTGCCGCTGCACGTCGTCCATGTAGACGCCGCTGCTGACCACCCAGTTCCACGGCGCGAACAGGCCGGCGTAGGCGACTTTCTCGACCTCGCCCTTGCTGCCCGGCTTGGCCCATCGATAGTTGACGAAGCCACCGCCGGCCTTGGCCGCTTCGACCTGGTCGTAATAGATGCGCACGCCGTCGTCGGTGCGGAAGTCCTTCATGTCCTTGCCGACCAGGTCCTTGCGGAACGGGTGCATCAGCAGGCGGTAGCCGGTGTCGTAGATGTTGAAGTAGTACGTATCGTTCTCGGCGCGCATCACTTCCAGGGCCTGCAACGCGGCGCTCTTCGCGGCGTCCTCGCTGAGTTCGCCGGTGCCGGCCAGACGGTGGTAGTGCTGAAGGATGCCGTAGCTGAGTTCGACCTGGGTCTTCAGCGCGGTCTTGCGGGTCTCGGTGAGGTCCAGGTACTGCATGCGGGCGGCGATCACCGAGAGCGCGATAACGCCGAGCGCGATGAGCAGCGTCAGCAGGTTGAGCTTGCGCCGGACGGAGAGATTGCTGAAGTAGTGTTGCCAGCGATGCAGGAGATTCATCGAGCAGGACCAGGTCGAAACGGGCGGGCGGCGCCGAGCCGGTCACGGCGGGACAAGCGGTGACAACCCCGTTATCGGCCGCTGGGGCGGGGGATTGAGGTGCGGTGTCGGAACGTATTCAGGTTTCCTTGCCGCGGCGGCTGCGGCGCTGCCTGCGGCAGGCTTTTGAAGCAACAGCAACAGCAACAGCAGTTGGTCGGCGGTCGCGAGTTGCGAGGGGGGCGGGCCAGGGTGGGTTGGCGGGGGACGCCGTAAACCCGTCCCTGGGGGCTTGGCCGCGGCATCCATGCCGCGGACTGATCTGGCCCCCTGAAAACGGACGCCATGAAGCC
Organism: Stenotrophomonas sp. YJH_SMC_27; assembly: GCF_059369815.1. NCBI lineage: Bacteria > Pseudomonadati > Pseudomonadota > Gammaproteobacteria > Lysobacterales > Lysobacteraceae > Stenotrophomonas > Stenotrophomonas sp. YJH_SMC_27. The sequence goes on from NZ_JCAFTA010000017.1 coordinate 89,373, forward strand.
GTTTCAGGCGGCAGCCCGGAGCTGCCGGGCGTAGTTGTTAGGCGAGTGGTAGCCCAGCGCCGAGTGTAGCCGGGCTGGATTGTAGAAGCCGTGGATGTAAGCAGC
>NZ_JCAFTA010000018.1:0-85532 GCF_059369815.1 Stenotrophomonas sp. YJH_SMC_27
TTGGATCCGGAGGGTGTGAGGGGGATCAGTCCCAGTGCCGGCCGTCGTCTGTACTGAGCGACGCTTCCAGGAAGCACTGGTGCGTATCGGCCATGCGGTGCATGTCATCGAGCAACGTGGCCAGGATTTCATCCAGATCCCGGTCGGGATCGGTGGGAACAGTCAACCGGTACTCGCTGCTGGCGGTGTTCAGCCGCACCGCTTGGAACGGGGCCAAGCAGATCTCTTCGATTCTGCCCCGGGCCTTGGCCGCGCCGCGGCCGGCGCGGGCAAACGGGGTCAGCACCATGCGTAGGAGCAGCTGCAGGGCAGATTTGACCTCGGGCGCCGGCAGCGCCATCGCCGGAGCTGGCGCGGTTGGGCTGGGCAGGCTCGCTTCAATGCGATCCCGGGCGAACGGGTCACGCCCGTCCAGGTAACGCATGGCCGACTGAACATCGCGCCAGCCCACGTACTCCATCAACGCCTTCATGTCCCAGCCCTGATCGTTGGCCCAACTAGCAAAGCCGCGGCGCAGCGAATGGCTGCTGTGGAGCCCCGCATCGGCAAAGCCGGCACTGGCCAGCAACTCGCGCAGCAGGCGCACCAAACTGTTGGGATGGAGCCCTTCGGCACTTACGTGGCCCCACTGGTTGATTGCCCGAAACACCGGCCCGTCTTGCACGTTTGCCGCCTGCAGCCACACTTGGGTCGCCTCTACCGGACACAGCCGCGACAACGCCGGCACCTTATGGGTAACGCCGGCCGCTTGGCGATCGCCCTTGCTGCGCGGCAGGAAGCAGGTCATCCCCTGTCCCGGCACCAGCGTGAGATGGGCCACTTCCAGACGCAGCAGTTCATCGCCACGGAAGCCACGCCAGAATCCGAGCAGCACCAACGCGCGATCCCGCTGATGGCGAAGCGCCGCCGCCCCGTCGCCCCGGGCATGGGCCGCAGCAATCGCTGCGGCCAGCCAGTCATCGAGCTCGACCAGCCGCCGGATCTGCAGTGGCGCAGCCTGCTTGACCCGGGTCGGGTGGAGGGTCTGAATCCCTTTAAGTACCTTGCGCACCAGTGGCGAGCGGGTGGGATCCACAAATCCGTGATCCCGATGCCAAAAAGCGATCGCCGCCAGGCGATGCCGCAGCGTGCTGGTGGCCAGGGTCTGCGCGTAGGTGGCCAAGTACCGCGCCACACTGTCTGGGGTGGCCGGAAGGTGTCCTTGCCACTCGACCTCAAAGTGCCGTAACGCCGAAGCGTAGCTGCGCACAGTGTTCTCGCGGGTGGCGGCATCAATGTACTGATCGAGGATAGTCACCTGGCCCAGAACACGCACGTTTCAAAGGTGGCCGGCCAATCGTCCATCATTCGACGCAACTATGCAGATTGTGCTAGGCTCTCCAGCCAGCGGCCGCAAACAACAGCGGACCCAACTCTACTCCCGAGCCAGTGCCCATAGTGATTACGCCGCCCTAAATCCTGTCATCGGATCAAGCCCGCAAGCGGGCTTAGGGTTGTTATTTCGTAAATCACACTGTTGGCCCGACGACCAGTCGGGACTAGGGATATTCTGTTTTGACTACGCTTACTCGACTGCGCCAGGACTGGCTCGGCAATATTCGTGGCGACTTGCTTGCCGGCATAGTTGTTGCGCTCGCTCTAATTCCTGAGGCCATTGCGTTCTCAATTATTGCCGGGCTTGATCCCCAGGTGGGCCTCTACGCCTCATTCTGCATTGCAGTGGTTATCGCCTTTACCGGCGGTCGTCCGGGAATGATCTCGGCAGCTACCGGGGCCATGGCGCTGCTGATGGTTGGCTTGGTGAAGGAGCACGGACTGCAGTATTTGTTGGCAGCGACGCTCCTAACCGGGATGCTGCAGATCTTGGCTGGCACGTTTAGGCTCGGGGCGTTGATGCGTTTCGTCTCGCGCTCGGTCATCACCGGTTTTGTCAATGCGCTGGCGATCCTGATTTTCCTGGCGCAGCTCCCCGAGCTAACCAACGTCCCTTGGACCGTTTATGCGATGGTCGCCGCAGGGTTGGCCATCATCTATCTGTTGCCACGCGTGACCAAGGTCATTCCCTCGCCGCTGGTGGCCATCGTGGTCCTGACGATAGTCGCGCTCCTGCTCAAGCTTGATATCCGCACCGTGGGGGACATGGGCGAACTACCCGACAGCTTGCCGGTGTTCTTGTTGCCTGATGTTCCCTTGAATCTAGAGACACTGAAGATCATTTTCCCGGTTTCCGCCACATTGGCGGTCGTGGGCCTGCTGGAATCGATGATGACTGCAAAGATCGTCGATGATCTGACCGATACGCCGAGCAACAAAAACCGCGAAGCGGTCGGTCAGGGCATAGCCAACATCGCATCCGGCTTTGTTGGCGGCATGGCCGGTTGCGCCATGATTGGCCAGTCTGTCATCAACGTTAAGTCCGGCGGTCGTGGTCGCCTCTCATCACTGGCCGCGGGCGTATTCCTATTGTTGATGGTGGTATTTGCAGGCCCTTGGGTAAAGCTGATTCCCATGGCGGCGCTGGTCGCTGTAATGATCATGGTCTCCATTGGCACTTTCAACTGGGGTTCACTGGCGGCACTTAAGGCAAATCCCAAGACTTCTAGTGTGGTGATGATCGCCACAGTTATCGTGACGGTGTCCACCCATGATCTGGCAAAGGGCGTTTTGATCGGCGTACTGCTCTCGGGGCTGTTCTTTGCTCGCAAGGTAGGCCAGGTGCTTCATATCGGCTCCACTTCTGAAGAAGGTGGGCGTCTGCGGTGCTACACCGTGACCGGGCAGGTTTTCTTTGCCTCGGCTGACCAGTTCATTGCTAGCTTCGATTTCCGCGAGGCTTTGGAGCGCGTTCAAATTGACGTGGGCCGTGCCCACTTCTGGGATCTCAGCGCGGTGGGCGCACTGGACACGGTTGTGGTGAAGTTCAGGCGTGAAGGTACTGAGGTCGAAATCCTAGGAATGAACGAAGCCAGTGCGACGCTGGTGGATCGCTTGGGCGTCCACGACAAGCCCGACGCCGTCGAGCGGCTGATGGGCCACTGAGGAAGCAACCATGACAGACAAGATTGGACACTCCCATATAGATCACAGCGGCAGTGTATTGGCCGCCACCGACGCATCCGCTTACAGCGAGAGCGTGGCGCATTACGCCGCTTGGGCAGCGCACAGACTGGAAGCCCCGCTGGAATACCTTCATGTGCTTGACCGCCATCCGGAAGCGGCCAGTACCGCGGACTTCAGTGGGAACCTCGGAGCGGATGCCCAGCCCAGGTTGCTGGAAGGGCTCGCCTTGCTGGACGAGACCCGCAGCAAGCTGGGCCAAGAACGAGGCCGCCTAGTGCTGCAACAGGCCAAGGGGATTGCGGCCGCTTTCCATGGCATCGAGGCGGAGACGCGGATGCGGCATGGGTCCTTGGTGGACACCCTCATCGAGTTGGAAGGCGATGCACGCCTGTTTGTCCTTGGCAAGCGTGGCGAGCATGCGGATTTCGCCAAGGGACACCTGGGCAGCCAACTGGAACGCGTGGTACGTGCAGTCCATCGCCCATTGCTGGTGGCGTCGCGCAGCTACACGGAAATCGAACGCGTGCTGATCGCGTTCGATGGGAGCGCCACGACCCGCAAGGGCGTGGAAATGGTGGCGGCCAGCCCGTTGTTCAGTGGACTCGATATCCGTGTGCTCACCGTCGGAGCGACCAATGCCACAAACGAAGCCGCATTGCGCTGGGCGCTGGACACGCTGGCCGCGGCCGGATTGTCTGCGGCCGGCGCGGTGCGACCGGGCGAAGCGGAAGAGGTGATCGGCCATTACATCCGTGACGAGCATGTGGATCTGCTGGTCATGGGGGCCTATGGCCACTCGCGTATCCGCCAGCTGATTGTCGGCAGCACCACCACCACGATGCTGCGCACCTGCCGCGTCCCGGTGCTCCTTCTCCGTTGACGCCAACCACCGGCAGTAAGTCAAATGACCGAAGCATCAACCAAGCATAAATCCACTGAAACAATCAATCGAAACCACCTCCATCGAATGATGGACGAACTGCTGGAGATCGCTGATGTTCGACTGGGCGGTGATCGCCCATGGGATATCCGGTTGCTGGTCGATGGCGTCCCGGAGCGCGTATTTGCACAGGGCAATCTCGGCCTTGGGGAAAGTTACATGAACGGCGCATGGGAGTGCGATCGGCTGGACGAACTGTTCGATCGCATCCTGCGTGCGCGGCTCGATCGCCACGTCAAACCGTTGCGGCTCATGTTTCATTCGCTACGGGCCAAGCTGCTGAATCGGCAGACATCGCGACAGGCCTGGGAAGTCGGCGAGGCCCATTACGACCTCGGGAATGATTTCTACACGGCAATGCTGGACCCGCGCATGACCTACACCTGCGGCTACTGGGCCGATGCGAAGAACCTGGCGGAGGCGCAGGAAGCCAAGCTCGACATGATCTGCCACAAGTTGCGCCTGGAGCCCGGCATGCGGGTGCTCGACATCGGTTGTGGCTGGGGCAGCTTCATGGCGTACGCCGCCGAGCACTACGGCGTTGAGTGCGTGGGGGTGACGGTTTCGAAGGAGCAGACCGCATGGGCGACGGAGCGTTATGCCGACCTGCCACTGGAGTTCCGGCTGCAGGACTACCGCTCCATCAACGAGCGCTTCGATCGCATCGCCAGCGTCGGCATGTTCGAGCATGTGGGTCGCAAGAACCATCGCAGCTACATGGAAGTAGCTCATCGCTGCCTGGCCGATGACGGCCTGTTCCTGCTTCACACCATCGGCAAGAACCGGCGCAAGTCCACTACCGACCCGTGGATCGATCGCTACATTTTCCCGAACGGCGAGTTGCCGTCGATTGGCCAGATCGGTGATGCTTGCGACGAGCTCTTCGTCGTCGAGGATCTGCACAACTTCGGCGCCGACTACGACAACACATTGATGGCGTGGCATGCCAACTTCGAGCAGGCATGGCCTCATTTCGAGGACGAACTGGGGCAACGGTTCCATCGGATGTGGCGCTACTACCTGTTGTCCTGCGCCGGTGCATTCCGCGCCCGCGACCTGCAACTGTGGCAGTGGGTGCTGTCCAAGGATGGGGTTCGTGGCGGCTATCAGCGCCCAGAAGGCCCGAGGTAATCCCCCGTCGTTTGACGGGGGACTTGACATGCTATGATTTAGTGAAATTCACGATACAACACCCCTCCGCCTGTCTCGTCGATCTTGAGGATGGCCTCAAGCTCTACTAGGTGATGTGGTTTCCGCACAATGGGGTGCGGTTCAGAGGGTCAAGACGAGGCTCTCTCATGACCACTCCAATCTAACGCTCACTTCTTGGCCGCGGGCGCAATGCCCGCTTCCGGATGCCGCTCCCGGCATACCGCCTACCAAGATGAGGAGTCACCATGTCCGTACACGTTCAAAGTCTGGACGAATTCTTCAGCATGCTCGTAGAGGAGCAGCGGGACATTCGCATCACCCTCGCCGGTTTGGAAGACGCGGGCCAACCCGTCGCCCTCGATCAGACCACGCAAGGCCGCGTCAGCAGGATCGACGCCATCTCCCAGCAGCACATGGCCAAGGCGGGCAGCAGTCGCCTGATGATCCAGTTGGATCGGATCAAGGCGGCGCTGGATCGCTACGAATCGGGGCGCTACGGCATTTGCTGCCGATGTGAACTCGAAATCGGGCATGGCCGTTTGATGGCCGATCCCGCCGCGCCTTTTTGCCTGGAGTGCACCGAGGAACTGGCCGAGGCGAAACAGCACAACATGCGCCGAAACGCCGGTCGCTGAGTCCGCGCGGCACCCATTGGGCCGCCTCTGCGGTGGTCGGCATATCCTTGTTGATGAAAGGAAAACATAATGAATCTGATGACGAATGCACCGGCTAAATTACCGGTCGTGAAGCGCTGCGCCTTCGGGGCGCATGAACTCACCCTCGAAACCGGCGAGATCGCCAAGCAGGCGTCCGGCGCGGTCATAGTCCGCATGGGCGATACGGTGGTGCTGGTAACCGCGGTCGGCAGCAAGCGCGCGAAAGATGGACTCGACTTCTTCCCGCTCACCGTCGAGTACCGGGAGCGCTTCTACGCAGGCGGTCGTATCCCCGGTGGTTTCTTCAAGCGCGAGGGTCGCCCGACCGAAAAGGAAATCCTGACCTCGCGCCTGATCGACCGGCCGGTAAGACCACTGTTTCCCGATCAGTTCCGCCACGAGGTCCAGGTCATTGCGACCGTGCTGTCCGTCGATCCGTTGATCGATCCCGATATTCCAGCCATGGTCGGCGCCTCCGCCGCGCTGCGCTTGTCGGGGTTGCCGTTCAAGGGGCCGATTGGAGCGGTCCGCATCGGCCGCCACGGCGACAGTTTTCTGGTCAACCCGACCACCGAAGAGCTCAAGGCCTCCGACCTCAATCTGGTCGTCGCCGGCACCCGGCACGGCGTGTTGATGGTCGAGTCCGAAGCCAACGTGCTCTCGGAGGAGATCATGCTGGCGGCGGTGTCGCTTGGCCACCACGCCATGCAGCCCGTGATCGAAGCGATCGAGGAACTCGCCCAAGAAGCGAAGGTGACCAAGTGGGAGTGGAGCCATCCACCACGCGACCTGGCCCTGGCCGATACGGTGCGCACACAGATTGGAAACAACCTCAACAGCGCCTTGCTGATCACCGACCGGATCGCACGCAAGAAACGAGTGCAGGCGATCAGAAATGAAGTGTTGATTGCGCTAGCTGCACCGACGACCTCGGCAACGGGTTGGGAGGTCGCCCAAGTCCGCGCGGAGCTGGACGACCTCGAGTACACCGCTGTGCGCCGCATGGTGCTGCAGGATCGGCGTCGGCTGGACGGTCGCGGTCTCGAAGACGTACGTCCGATCTCGATCCAACTCGGCGTGCTGCCGCGCACTCATGGCTCGGCGGTGTTCACACGCGGCGAAACCCAAGCCATCGTGACCACCACGCTCGGCACTACGCGTGACGGCCAGGTCATCGATGCCGTCACCGGCGAGTACAAGGAACACTTCCTTTTCCACTACAACTTCCCGCCTTACTGCGTCGGCGAGACGGGTCCGATGATCGGCCCAAAGCGACGCGAAATCGGCCACGGCCGTCTGGCCAAGCGTGGCGTCGCCGCGATCATGCCGTCGATGGAAGCATTCCCTTACACCATTCGAATAGTGTCGGAGATCACCGAGTCCAATGGTTCTTCCTCGATGGCTTCAGTGTGCGGCAGCTCGCTGGCCCTGATGGCTGCGGGCGTTCCGGTCAAGGGGCCTGTGACAGGCATCGCCATGGGCCTGGTCAAGGAAGGCGATCGGTTCGCGGTGCTGTCCGACATCCTGGGTGACGAGGACCACCTGGGCGATATGGATTTCAAGGTCGCCGGCACTATCGACGGTATCTCGGCCCTGCAGATGGACATCAAGATCGACGGCGTGACCGCCGAGATCATGGAGGTGGCATTGGCGCAGGCGCGAGAAGGGCGACTGCACATCCTTCGGGAGATGGCCAAGGCCATCCAGGCCCCGCGCGAGCAGATGTCGGAGTTCGCACCGCGCCTGCTGACGATCAAGATCCATCCGGACAAGATCCGCGAGGTGATCGGCAAGGGCGGGGCCACCATCCAGGCGCTCACCAAGGAAACTGGCACGCAGATCGATATCCGGGACGACGGCACGATCGTGATCGCTTCGACCAGCGGCGGAGCCGCCGACACGGCGCGCAGGCGTATCGAACAGATCACGGCCGAAATCGAACCGGGTCGGGTCTACGAAGGTAAGGTGGCAAAGGTGCTTGACTTCGGCGCGTTCGTCACCATCGCGCCGGGCAAGGTCGGACTGGTGCACGTCTCGCAGATTTCTGACGAGCGAGTGGAAAACCCGAATTCCGTTCTGTCGGAAGGGGATGTGGTGAAGGTCAAGGTCCTGGAAGTGGACATGCAGGGTCGGGTTCGGCTTTCGATGAAGGCGGTGGACGGAACGAAAGTGTTGCTGCCGGAGTCGGCGTATGCCGGGGGTTCTGGCGGCTCCCCTCCGGCATGCGTTTTTATTGCGGAGGAACGGTCATGACGCACAGAGAGATCCTTTTCGATAATGATGCGCGGCTGCGCCTGCTGCGCGGCGTCAACATTCTCGCCAATGCCGTCAAGGCCACCCTGGGCCCGAAGGGCCGCAACGTCGTGCTCGAAAAGAGCTTCGGCGCCCCGACCATCACCAAGGACGGCGTGTCTGTCGCCAAGGAAATCGAACTGGCTGACAAGTTCGAGAACATGGGCGCGCAGATGGTGAAGGAAGTTGCTTCCCGCACCAACGATGACGCCGGCGACGGCACCACCACCGCCACCGTGCTGGCCCAGGCCCTGATCCGCGAAGGCGCCAAGGCCGTTGCTGCCGGCATGAACCCGATGGACCTCAAGCGCGGTATCGACAAGGCCGTGATCGCCGCCGTCGCCGAGCTGAAGAACATCTCCAAGCCGACCACCGACGACAAGGCGATCGCCCAGGTCGGTACGATCTCGGCCAACTCCGACGAATCGATCGGCAACATCATCGCCGAAGCGATGCGCCGCGTGACCAAGGAAGGCGTGATCACCGTTGAAGAAGGCTCGGGCCTGGAAAACGAGCTGGACGTCGTCGAAGGCATGCAGTTCGACCGCGGCTACCTGTCCCCGTACTTCATCAACAACCAGCAGTCGCAGACCGCTGACCTGGACGATCCGTACGTGCTGCTGCACGACAAGAAGATCTCCAACGTGCGCGACCTGCTGCCCGTGCTGGAAGGCGTGGCCAAGTCCGGCAAGCCGCTGCTGATCATCGCCGAAGACATCGAAGGCGAAGCGCTGGCGACTCTGGTGGTCAACACCATCCGTGGCATCGTCAAGGTCGTGGCCGTCAAGGCACCGGGCTTCGGCGACCGTCGCAAGGCGATGCTGGAAGACATGGCCGTGCTGACCGGCGGCACCGTGATCTCCGAGGAAATCGGTCTGTCGCTCGAAAAGGCGACGATCAAGGACCTGGGCCGCGCCAAGAAGGTGCAGGTCTCCAAGGAAAACACCACGATCATCGATGGCGCCGGCGAGAAGGCCAACATCGAATCGCGTGTCACCCAGATCAAGACCCAGATCGAAGACACCTCGTCGGATTACGACCGCGAGAAGCTGCAGGAGCGCGTTGCCAAGCTGGCCGGCGGCGTGGCGGTGATCAAGGTCGGTGCGTCGACCGAGATCGAGATGAAGGCAAAGAAGGCCCGCGTCGAAGACGCCCTGCACGCCACGCGTGCGGCGGTGGAAGAAGGCATCGTCCCGGGCGGCGGCGTCGCGCTGCTGCGCGCCAAGGCCGCGATTGCAGGCCTGAAGGGCGCCAACGAAGACCAGAACCACGGCATCCAGATCGCCCTGCGCGCGATGGAAGCACCGCTGCGCGAGATCGTCGCCAACGCCGGTGAAGAGCCATCGGTCGTGGTCAACAAAGTCAAGGAAGGCAGCGGCAATTTCGGCTACAACGCCCAGACCGGCGAATACGGCGACATGGTCGCGTTCGGCATCCTCGATCCGACCAAGGTCACCCGCTTGGCCTTGGAGAATGCGGCCGCTGCTGCCCGCATGTTCCTCAGCAGCGGCGTCGCGATTGCCGAAGCAGAACCGCCGGGCGCGGTGCAATCGGAAGACGGCTGATGTCCCGCCTCAACACGATCCTGCGCCTACCGGTCATCCATCGGGCTGATGCGACCGAGCTCGGCCCGTATTGCCTGGAACAGGTGCATCTCGAATTCGCGAACGGGGAGCGACGGCTCTACGAGCGGCTCCACACCCGCTCACCTGGAAGCGTCATCATCGCCGCGATGCCCGATCCGCACACGGTACTTTTGATTCGCGAGTACGCGGTGGGCACCCATCGATACGAACTTGGCCTGCCCAAGGGACGTATGGACCCCGGCGAGTCGATTCTCGAGGCCGCCAATCGCGAGCTGAAGGAAGAGGTCGGAATGGGCGCCAAGGTTATGCGCTATCTGCGGCCACTGACCTTGGCCCCCACCTACATGAGCAACGCCATCCATCTGGTACTGGCGGAGGACCTGTACCCGGAGCGCTTGCCGGGGGACGAACCCGAAGAGCTCGAGGTGGTCCCTTGGCAGCTCGATCGCCTCCACGAATTGGCCCTGCGCGAGGACTGCTCTGAAGCGTGCTCGATCGCGTCGCTGTTCATCGTGCGCGAGGTGATGCGGGAGCGTGGGGGTTAGACGTCCGGCATCAATGCCTATCGAGCACGCGGTCGACGTCCGCGCCGATCAATTGCCGATTCGACCGGAGGTGAGGGGTTCATGAACGTGATGGTTTCCCCTGCGCTGCACGCGACCCACGGCTTGGGAGTGTCGCAGTGCTCGCAGTACATCGTCCGCGCCGATGGCTTGAGGTAGATCGTGACGGTCCGGCTGTCATCCTCAGGCCACGCCACGCGCTCTACCCGATAGCCTTCCCGGCCATCCAGCTTTTCGATCGTCTTCCGGTCCAGCATGGCTGCATCCTCGAATCTAGGAAATCAGGCCTCAAGGGCACCGTTGGTCAGCCGAGGCTCCACGGTAATCCGCAAAGAACCATTTTTACACGGACAACCCCTAGTCCGCGCGACCCACGGCTTGGGAGTGCTCGCGTGTGGCTGTGAAGCAAATCTTCGGTGCACGTTCCTGCGCCATCTGCAGGTTGACGCGACTGGGTGCCAGGTAGACCAGGGCTCCGGAAGCATCGAGCGCAAGATGGGTTGCCGCCTTCTCACGGAACTCTTCGAGATCGGAATCGCTCTCAGCCTGGATCCAGCGCGCAGTGTGGATCTGGACCGGTTCGAAACTCGCTTCCACGCCGTACTCGTCCTTTAACCGATAGGCCACCACCTCGAACTGCAGGGTTCCGATTGCCCCGAGGATCAGGTCGTTGGACAACAGTGGCCGGAAAAACTGCGTGGCTCCCTCTTCAGACAACTGGGTCAGACCCTTTTGCAAATGCTTGAGACGCAACGGGTCCCGCAGGCGGATGCGCCGGAACAGCTCGGGGGCAAAGCTCGGTATGCCGGTGAACTGCAACGGATCGCCGACGGTGAACGTGTCGGCGATGGCGATCGTGCCGTGGTTATGAATGCCAATGACGTCGCCCGGGTAGGCGTGCTCGGCCAACTCACGCTCGGACGCCATGAACGTCAAGGCATCGCCAAGCCGCATCTCCTTGCCCGTGCGGACATGGAGTGCCTTGATGCCGTGCTGATAGCTGCCGGAGCACACGCGCAGGAAGGCGACGCGGTCGCGATGCAATGGATCCATATTGGCCTGGATCTTGAACACGAAGCCACTGAAAGCCGGCTCCTCTGGCGAAACCTTCCTCAGGGATGCGTCGCGTGGCTTGGGTGCCGGCGCATGCGTGACGAAGAAGTCGAGCAGCAACTGGACACCAAAGTTGTTCACCGCCGAGCCGAAGAATACCGGAGTCTGCAGACCTGCCAAATACAGTTCGCGATCGAAGGGATGAGACGCGCCCTGAACCAGGGCCAGCTCCTCCCGGACCTCATCGAGGAGCTGCGCTCCGACGCGCTTGACCAGTGCAGGATCCTCTATGGATGGGAAGATCGTCGAATCCTGTCGCGTGAAGTTCTTGCCAGTTTCGAACAGGTGGACCTCGCCGGTCATCAGATGGATCACGCCCTTGAGCCTCGATCCCATGCCGATCGGCCAGGTGATCGGTGCGCAGGGGATGTCGAGGACGCGCTCGACCTCGTCCAGCAGTTCGACCGGCGACTTGCCTTCGCGGTCGAGCTTGTTGATGAAGGTCATGATCGGCGTGTCCCGCAGCCGACAGACCTCCATCAGCTTGATCGTGCGCTCTTCCACGCCCTTGGCGCAGTCGATGACCATCAGCGCCGAATCGACCGCGGTCAGCACACGGTAGGTGTCCTCGGAGAAGTCGGCATGCCCCGGCGTATCGAGCAGGTTGACGATGCGGCCATCGTAGGGGAACTGCATCACCGACGAGGTGACCGAAATGCCGCGTTCCTTCTCCAGCGTCATCCAGTCGGACGTGGCGTGCTTGGCTGACTTCCGGGACTTGACGCTACCGGCCTGGCGAATGGCGCCGCCAAACAACAGAAACTTCTCGGTCAGGGTGGTTTTCCCGGCATCCGGGTGCGAAATGATGGCAAACGTGCGGCGGCGCGCGGCCTCCGCGGTATGGGTCGGCATAAGACTCCCTCAAGCGCTGTGCGCTGTAACCACGTCTTGACGATCTAGGCCCAGGCTGGGTCTAGGGCGGCATTGGCGTGGTCGTGGGAGAAGAATGGGCCATTCGCGCTCAATTTTAACCCAGCACGAGGCCCCTCTGGATGGCCTGGTCGATAGAGGTGCCATAGGCGTCTGCAGGGGCGTCTCCTCTCGGACCGTTTCGTACGTGCCACCGGTGAAATCTGGAGCAAAAAGACGATCAGGCGGGATAATTCAATATTATCCCGTATAACTATTTTCGCCGACGAGCGGTCGTCTACCTGCTTTAATAGTATGTAATTACATGGTATGTAATACATTACGAAATAAAGTGAGGTGGCACGATGGCGCGCGCAGGACTCTATAAGAGTGACGTCCAGAAGGCGCGCGACGCGCTGCTGGCCCAACGCAAGAAGCCGTCAGTCGACGCGGTGCGAGTGGCCTTGGGCAACACGGGCTCCAAGACCACGATCCACCGCTACTTGCGTGAACTGGAAGGAGAGGAAGGCGGCGGTCCGGCGAGGACGGTAGCCGTTAGTGATGCTTTGCAGGACTTGGTTGCGCGCTTGGCCTCGCGGCTCCAGGAGGAAGCAGAGTCCATCCTCACCCAGGAGCGTGAGCGCCATCAGGCTGAGCTCCACAGTCGGCAACAGGCGCTTTCCGGTGCCCAAGAGGAGGCTGCCGCCTTGAGCAGTCGGCTGCAGCGCACCGAAGCAAGCCTGCACCAAGAGCAAGCTGCTCACGCCCTCCTTCAACAGAATCTAGGTGACAGGATCGCGGAAATCGCCCAGTTGAACGAGCGCATCGCTGGCATGACGGTGCGGCTGGCTGATCATGAGGCGCATACGCGTTCTCTGGAGGACAAGCATGCCCATGCCCGGGAAGCGCTTGAGCACTACCGCACTTCAACCAAAGAGCAGCGTGAGCAAGAGCTTCGCCGTCACGAGCATCAGGTCCAAGAGCTGCAAGTAGCCTTACGTCAGGCCAATGAAGCCTTGGGCGCGAAGAATCAGGAGCTGTTGGTGCTGAACCGCGACAATGGTCAATGGCTGGAGCGCCACGGGCGGATTGAGCGTGAGCTTGCCCAGCTACGACAGGCCCACGAAGGCCAACACAGCGAGGTCGTGGCGTTGCGCCAGACCGCGACGGACTATTTGGCACTGCAGGAGCGCTGGAAGACTGACGCCAAGACCTTGGATACCATGCGCAACGAGCTAGCTCAAGTTCAAGACACCCTTGCGCGGGAGCGTGAGCGCCGCGAGAGCGCTGAAGCCGATGCGTTGCGTGCCAATGCACGTCTTGAAGCGCTAGAGCCTCTACTGAATCAACTGACGCCAGCACAAAATGCGGTGAAGAAAACTAGGCGCGGCCATGCGCAAGATGGGGGAGCCGACTGACGAGGCTGCTCGTTTGTCTGCTAGCGGCTGGGGTGGCGCTCACCTGTCCAGTACGCCCATTCCATAGGGACGACCCAATCTACAAACAGTTTGGCTACTGAGGACTCCGGTGCCAAATGATAGGGATTGAACATGCCTTGCTCGGGCGAACTGGTCATCAGGTAGCGCAGGCGCTTCTGGACCTCCTGAAAGATGGCTTCCCGCACATGGGCGCTGTCGTGCACGCCAAGACGCATCGCCACCGAGGCACCTTGGCGTACCGCCGCCCAGCAGCAGTAACGCCACCGCGCGATCGGCAAGCCCCGCGGTCCGGATTGAAAGACGAACCCCACATCACGTGCCCAGCCTGGGTCGAAGTGATGTTTGAGCAATTGCTGCTCCAGAAACTGCTCGGTCTCCCAGAGTGCAAGTTCATCCCACAGCTCCAGTTTCGCGTCCGCCAAGTCTACATCGTGTGCCATATCGCCGAGTTGGTCTTCCAGCACCGGGAGCAGGTGCCTGCGCTCGTGGGTAGACCAGGCGAAAGCCCATTGCAGATCTTCGATGGGCGTGACCTCGGCATCGGGGCGGATCTGCCATCGATCGGCTGGCCAGGGAACTTGGATCAAGGCCAAGTCTCGCAGCGTGTCCAGCACCAGCAAGGTGGAGCGGCGTGTGGGCGCCACCGGTAGGCGTCGTAGCTGCGCGGCTAACAGTGCGGCTAGGAAAAGGGTGCCACGAAGGCCCAACTCCTCGATGCTGGCGACCCCAGATGGCGTCATTGACGAGGTTCCGGGCATGCGGTTTCCGGGGATGAGGGAGCGGCGTGGCTCCTGGGGGGGGGGGGGGGGCGGCGCTACCGGTGTCGCCGGTTGCCTCAAAGCTAAGAATATCTTAGTATGCAAGGCTGGGTACATCCGCCATCCTTATGGGGTCTCCATGGGGTGCGCGCGTGACTTTGTCCGTCGACTCAACACCGACCTTCGCTCGACGCCTCAAACAAGCCCGCCTGCACACGGGTTTGTCGCAGAAGGAGTTGGGCATCCGGGCCGGTCTGGATCCTCACGTGGCCAGCCCCCGAATCAACCAGTACGAGCGTGGCAAGCACGAGCCCATGCTGGAGATTGCTGAGTGGTTGGCCCAAGCGTTGGGGATCCCCGCCGCCTTCCTTTACACCGACGATGATCTGCTGGCCAAGTTGCTCCTGCGCTGGGGCTCGCTAAGCAAGCAGCAGAAGCGCGAGTTGGTGAAGCTGATCGAGGCCACGCCCGAGAAGTAAACCGAACAAGCGCTCGCCCTATGGGCAACTCTTCGCCTCAACCCGCCCTTTGGGCGCTTCTGGAGGGAGCTGCAGTGTCCGCGGCTAGTGCGACTGACAAGTCGCGACATCTCAGGCTTACTTGAGATTTTGTTCACGACCGATACACACGCGCCTTGTCTAAAGTGATATACCATGTCGCCCGTGTCAGCCTCCTCACTTCTACTGCGACTGTTCCTGATCGCCATGCTCGTGCTTAACGGCGCGTGGTCGGCGTTTGCGTCCGTCAGTATGAACCCGGTCATGGAAGAGCAGGCCAGCGAAGTGGCTGCCGCGGTGCAAGTCGACGAAGACTGCTTCGCCCATCACAGTGCTGAGCATCATCCCGATGCCACATCGATTGAAAAGGCTGGCACTGGGCATGGCGACCATGCCGGTCCCGACTGTTGCAAGTCTTCTGCGTGCCGGTGCGCCTGCGTACACGCTTGCGCGAGCGCACTTCCTGCGCGCCTGCATGTTTCGGTGCAACTGGCCTTGGGCCTGGATGTCATGCCGCTGCCCCTAGGGCATGCGGCACCTGCCTTGCCTCATCTGATCCGACCACCGATCGGCTAAGCGTCCCTAGGCGCCGCAATGGCGCCGTTGGTGTGGCTTGCATGCCTGTTTAGGCCAGCCGCCCGCTCTGTACCACCGCCCGCCGGTGGCAACACGACGCTTGGAGCATTTTCATGTCGCATGATGATTTTCGTGGTCCACGCGGTGGACCGCTGCTGCCTTCGCGGCGGCGATTTGTCCAAGGCTTGGCCTTGGGAGGCGCAGTCGCAGGATTAGGTTTCTGGCCCAAAGCCAGTTGGGCGCTCAAGGGGCCGGGACAACCCAACGTACTATCGGGCACTGAGTTTGACCTGACCATTGGCGAGACGCCGATGAACTTCACCGGCAAGACCCGCACCGCGATCACGGTCAACGGGTCCGTTCCGGCGCCGTTGCTGCGGTGGCGGGAAGGCACCACGGTCAACTTGCGCGTCTCTAATGCATTGCCCGCTAACTCCATCCATGGCGCGGACACCTCCATCCATTGGCACGGCATCATTTTGCCGGCCAACATGGACGGCGTGCCGGGTCTGAGCTTTGACGGTATCGGACGTGGTGAGACCTACCACTACCGGTTCACCCTGCATCAGGGCGGAACCTACTGGTACCACAGCCACTCAGGGTTCCAGGAACAAGCCGGGCTCTATGGCCCGATCGTCATCGACCCATTGGAGCCGGAGCCCTTCAGTTTCGATCGCGACTACGTCGTGATGCTGAGCGATTGGACAGACCTGGACCCGACGGCCCTGTTCGATCGTTTGAAGAAGATGCCGGGCCATGACAATTACTACAAGCGCACGGTCGGCGATTTTGCGCGCGATGTGAAGCGCAACGGCCTGTCGGCCACGTTGGAAGATCGCAAGATGTGGGGCGTGATGCGGATGACGCCCACGGACCTGTCCGACGTCAACGCCAACACCTACACCTACCTGATGAACGGCACGACCTCACTGGGCAACTGGACCGGTTTGTTCCGCAGTGGCGAGAAGGTGCGCCTGCGTTTCATCAATGGCTCTGCCATGACGTACTTCGATGTGCGTATTCCGGGGCTGAAGATGACCGTGGTGGCGGCAGATGGCTTGTATGTCCATCCGGTTTCCGTCGACGAGTTCCGCATCGCGGTAGCAGAAACCTTCGATGTGATCGTGGAGCCCTCCGGGCAGGACGCATTCACCATCTTTGCCCAAGACTCCGGTCGCACCGGCTACATCAGCGGCACGCTCGCTGTGCGCGAAGGATTACGCGCGCCCGTTCCGTCTGTGGATCCCCGGCCGCTGCTGACGATGGCAGACATGGGCATGGATCATGGGTCGATGGATATGTCTGGCGGCAGCAAGGGCATGGAAGGCGGCTGTGGTGCGGCCATGGGCATGCCTGGCATGACCCCACCTGTCAGCGGTAACGCGACCTCGGCCCATGCAGGCCATGCGATGCCCGCCGCCGGCGATGGTGCCATGGCAGGCATGCAGCACGGGGGCATGCAATCACACCCTGCTAGCGAGACCAACAATCCCCTGTTGGACAACCAAGCCATGAGTGTGAGTTCGCGCTTGGATGATCCGGGCAATGGCCTGCGCGATAACGGCCGTCATGTGCTGACGTATTCCATGCTCAAGAGCACCTTTGAAGACCCTGACGGACGCGACCCCGGTCGCGAGATCGAGCTGCATCTGACCGGACACATGGAGAAATTCTCCTGGGGCTTCAACGGTCAGAAGTTTTCCGATGTCGAGCCGCTGCGGCTGAACTACGGCGAGCGTATGCGCATCGTATTGGTTAACGACACGATGATGACCCATCCCATCCATTTGCACGGCATGTGGAGTGACGTGGAGGACGACAACGGCAACTTCATGGTGCGCAAGCACACGGTGGATATGCCGCCAGGTAGCCGACGCACGTATCGCGTGCGTGCCGATGCGTTGGGCAGCTGGGCGTTCCATTGCCACCTGCTTTATCACATGGAAGCCGGAATGATGCGCACGGTGAGGGTCGACGAATGAACATCAATAGACGCGATACCACCCTGACTGCGCTGACGGCTATCTCGCTGGCCCTGGCCAATGCGGCCAGCGCCCAATCTATGCAGCACGGCTCCATGCAGATGGAGCAGGGCGCGCAGACCCAGACTCAGGATCACTCTGCACATCAGGCACCGACATCAAAACCTGCGCCAGCCCAAAAGCCTGCAACACCGGCCAAGACGAGCGAAGCGACGATCGATCATGCGGCGATGGGCCACGCCGAGCCGCAGGCTAACGCAGCCGAGCCTGCCATGCAGGGCATGGACCATTCGCAGATGGGGCACGGCTCGCCCGCGAGCACACCTGCGGCGCCCACAGCGCAGGCGCAGTCGATGCAGGGCATGGATCACAGTCAGATGGCACAGCCCGCTGCAGCCGACACCTCCGGCACGGCCACGCCTGCGATGCAGGGGATGGACCATTCGCAGATGGGCCATGATTCGCCCGCGCCCGCTACACCAGAAGCGGGAATGCAATCGATGGAGGGCATGGACCACAGTCAGATGGGACACGGGCCTGCAGCGCCAACGCAGCCGCGCACCCCGATTCCCGCGGTGACGGACGCGGATCGCAAGGCGGCCATCGCGCCGGAACACGCGCATCCGGTGCATGACAACTCGATCAAGAGCTACGTGCTGCTCAATCGCCTGGAAACCTGGGATGCCGATCCGGGCACCGGGCTGGGCTGGGAGGGCCAGGGCTGGATCGGTACGGACCTCAATCGCGTCTGGCTCCGCAGTGAAGGCGAACGCACGGATGGTCAGACCGAGTCGGCTGATCTGGAAGTGCTTTACGGCCGCAGTATCTCCACGTGGTGGGATGTGGTGGCCGGTGTGCGTCATGACTTCAAGCCTGGGGCATCGCAGAACTTCGCCGCTATCGGTGTACAGGGCTTGGCGCCGATGAAGTTCGAAGTGTCCGCCACAGCCTATCTCGGCGAAGGGGGCCAGACTGCCGCCAATGTCGAGGCCGAGTACGAATTGCTGCTAACCAACCGGCTGATCTTGCAGCCGCTGGTGGAAGTCACCGCCTATGGCAAGAACGATCCATTGCGCGGGATAGGTTCGGGTCTGAGTGCCGCTGAGGCGGGGCTACGACTTCGCTATGAGTTCACCCGAAAGTTCGCTCCCTACATCGGCGTGGTGTACGAGCGCGCGTTTGGCAATACCGCAGACATGCGACGCGAGCATGGCGAGTCCTTTGAAGACACGCGCTTGGTCATCGGCCTTCGTACCTGGTTCTAAGGGGAACTGACAATGAAATCCAACAAAAAGATGTGGGTATGGCTCGGTGCCGGCGTGGCATTGGTTGCGGTGGTCGCAACCGCCACGCTCTCTCTGGGCGTGTACAACGTGGCCGCCGACGATCCGCATAGTCGCCCGGTGTATGCGCTACTTGAAACGGCGCGCGAGCGTTCCATTGAGGTGCGCGCCGCCAAGCTTCAGCTACCCACGAACCTTGATGATCCTGAGCGTATCCGCCAGGGTGCGGGCAACTACAACGCCATGTGCGTGACCTGCCATCTTTCACCAGACGCGGCGGCCACCGAGATGAGCAAGGGCCTGTACCCCGCGCCACCGAACCTAAGCAAACAGCCGGTCGCTCCAGCTGAGGCGTTCTGGGTGATCAAGCACGGCATCAAGGCCAGCGGCATGCCCGCTTGGGGCGGCAGCATGGACGATGAGTTCATATGGAACATGTCGGCCTTCCTGCAGAAGTTGCCCACGCTGGACGCGACTGCGTACAAGGAACTTGTCGACAGCAGCGAGGGCCATTCGCATGGCGGCGGCGAGACGCAAGGCCACCATGACGACGAAAAGGCCGAGGATCACCCTGCCTTATTCGAGCCGGGCAACAACTCCATGCCGCATGCGCACCCGCCGGGCGTGGACGACGATCACCACGGCCCGACACCCAGCGACACGGAAGTCGGGTTGGTGAGCCACGGCCATCCCGACGGCAAGGTGGAGTCGCACCCTGCACCACACACGCCCGTGGCCGATGACGGCCATGCGCACCCCCATTGATCTTCTTGGAGCCCACGCAATGAACGCAACAGCAATCTCGTTCACCCTCGCACTGGCACTGGCCGTCGTGTCCCCCGCAATGGCGCAGGCGACACAGCCGCACGCACATCACCCCGCTGCCGCGGCATCTGCGGACGTCGACGTCCCAGTCACTGCAGAGGCCGCGGTCGCCGTAGCGGAGCGTTTCAACAGGGCCCTGTCTAGCGGCGATCTGGCCACGGTCGAAGCCCTGCTCGCTGCCGACGTTCTCATCCTCGAGTCCGGGGGCGCCGAACGCAGCCGCGAGGAATACATGGGCCATCACGCAGTCAGCGATGCGGCGTTCCTCAAGGGCGCCCATCGCCAGCTGCTCCGTCAGCGCGCACGAGCCGCTGGCGAGTTCGCGTGGGTCGGAACCGAAAGCGAGTTGCATGCCCAGAAGGACGGCCAGCCACTGACCGTCCAGAGCGACGAGACGATGGTGCTGAAGGAGACCGCGGACGGCTGGCGGATCGTCCACATCCACTGGTCCTCGCGGACCAAGCGCTGAGTCGAGAGATTGAAATGACTACGCTCACATTGCACCGTCTGACTTTTGTGGTCCTTGCCGTGGCTGGTCTGGGTGCTTGCACCCAGGATGCTTCATCCGCGCAACCCACAACCTCGCCCTCCGCACAGGTTGTCGTCCAATCAGCCGACGCGACTCCAGCAGCCCTGCCACGCATGACCGTCCACAAGACCCCGACCTGCGGGTGCTGCGGTGTCTGGATCGACCACGTGCAGAAGGCGGGATTCACCGTGGATGTGCACGACATGGATGACCTGGGTCTGGTCAAGGAGCGGTTGGGTGTCCCCTATGCAAAGGGCTCCTGCCACACGGCCGAGATCGGCGGATACGTCATCGAAGGCCACGTTCCGGCCGCGGACATCAAGCGTCTCCTCGAAGAAAAGCCGAACGCACGCGGCCTGGTCCTCCCAGGGATGCCGCTTGGTTCTCCGGGCATGGAGGTCCCGGAGGGACGCCAGCAGCCGTTCACGGTCGAGCTGATACATCGCGACGGAACCACTGAACCGTTCGCACAGCACTGATCCGTCGCAGCAACAGGGGACGGTGTTGCGGGCGCGCCGATTCTCGCCCGCGAGGAAGAAGGAGAACTACATGACTCACCATTCCGCAGCACACCGGCCCCAGGCCATGAACGAGTGCATCGACAACTGCACGCAATGCCATGCGATCTGCCTGGAGACCATCAACTACTGCCTGACCAAAGGAGGTGTTCACGCGGCCCCGGAGCACATCGCCCTGTTGGCGACGTGTGCCGATACCTGCGCAACCAGTGCCGACGCGATGCTGCGCGGTGCCAGCGTTCACGACGTGGTTTGCGGTGCCTGCGCGGAGATCTGCCGCCAGTGCGCCGATGCATGCGACGCCATGAACGACCCTGAGATGACGCGCTGCGCCGAAGTTTGTCGCCGCTGCGCGGAAAGCTGCAGCGCCATGGCAGCGTAATGCGTCGAGGATCCCGCCTGAGCCGGTGGGATCCTCGTCTCGCGAAAGCGGAAGTATCAAGAAAATCCGACAAATCGTGGTTTCAGTGACAGTCCGACATCTAACGCTTGTCGCATCGAACACAGCGCGGCCCCTCCCGAACGGGCTTTGCATCACATTCCAATGAGGATTTATCCATATGAAGTCGTCCAACGTCATTCGCTCCTTCGCGCTCGTCCTCGCAATCGCGGCCGGGCAGTTTTCGCTGCAGGTCGCGCACGCCCACGCCGCGCTGCAGCAGTCCACACCGGCGGCAAATGCGGTGGTGGCCTCGCCAGGCCAGATCGATCTCGTGTTCAACGAGACATTGATTCCGCGGGCGTCGCGTCTCAAGTTGCTCATGAAGCACGGCAGTTCCACCATGCCGATCGAGAATTTCACGACCGAGATCGTCAACAACGGCAAGACCCTGCGTGCCAAGTTGCCTGGACCGCTGGCTCCGGGCGTCTATACCGTGGAATACCGCGCCGTCGGTGGTGACAACCACCCCATGCCGGGCAGCTTCAGCTTCACGGTGCGCTGAGGAGTCGCGAATGTTCGACCTGTCGGCTTATGCACTGAGATTCTTGGAATACCTTGTCATCATGGTTCTTTTCGGGGTTCCACTCTTCGGTTGGTACGGGTCGCGTCGATCGGCACTCGCCGACGCCTTGGCCGGGTGGTCACTCATGGGCGTTCTATTGGCGGGTGCCGTAGCCGGTCTCGTGCTCACCGGGCTCGATGTCGTCTTCAAGACCGCGGGCATCATGGGAATGCCGCTTGCCGAGGTTGATCGCGCATCGCTTGGCTGGTATCTGCTCGAGACGTCCGCGGGCCGGGCAGCCATGGCGAGAGGCGCGCTGCTGGTCGCCCTGATGTTCGTGCTCGGATGGCATCGTCGCCGCGGGAAGGTGGAGACCGCCTTCCCGCTGGGGGCGATGCTGGCGGGCGGCGCACTCGCTTCGCTGGCATGGAACGGCCACGCCGCCGCTGGCGAGGGCTTGGCAGGCGCGGTCCGGCTTGCTGCAGGCATCGTCCATCTTCTCGCGGCAGGCGGCTGGATCGCAGCGGTCCTGATGTTCCTTGCCATGCTGCTGCGCGGCAAAGAGACGAACGGCAGCGGGCGTCTGCGATCAACGCATGACTTTCTGCATGGTTTTTCGACGCTGGGAACGATCTTCGTTGGTGCGCTCATCGTGTCCGGCATCGCGCACTACGGGGATCTCACCGCGTGGTCGTTTTCGGCCCTGTTCCAGAGCACCTACGGGAAGTTGCTGCTTTTCAAACTGGCCCTGTTCGCTGGAATGCTGGGTTTGGGAGCGCTGCACCGATGGACGCTGGTGCCGCGCTTGGAACGAGCGCTGACCAGCGGAGATCCCGCGCAGGAGGTGCGGGCTTTGCGGCAGAGTGTTACGGCTGAGGCCGCGCTGGCCATCTTGATCCTGATTGTTGTTTCAGTGCTCGGGACGCTCAGCCCCGAATAGCTGTGTAACCCGCAATGGCACACTGCCTTGGCAGTCCATCCCCACTAAAGCGAGCATCGGCATGAACTCACCGTCGTCCCATGACCATCACCATTCTGCAGGCGCAGCCCCTGTCGAGGCTGCGGATGGACGGGTCATCACCAATCCCGTCCGCTATACGGACGATGCTCCCCAGCAAGTTGAAGTGACCGCCCCAGCAGCGGTGGCCCAACCCAGCGGTACCCACGCCACGGTCTACACCTGCCCGATGCATCCGCAGATTCGTCAGCCAGGTCCCGGCACCTGTCCGATCTGCGGCATGGCGCTGGAGCCGGAGATGCCCTCGCTGGAGGAGGACGACAATCCAGAGTTACGCGATTTCACCCGAAGGTTCTGGTGGACGTTGCCTTTGACGTTGATCGTCCTGGTCTTGGCCATGCTGGGACACCGTCTGCCCGGCTTGTCCACGCAGGCGCGCACCTGGATTGAGCTCGTGCTGAGCGCCCCGGTGGTGCTCTGGGCGGGGTGGCCTTTCTTTGAGCGCTGCCTACAGTCCATCGGCAATCGCAGCCCCAACATGTGGACGCTGATCGGCATCGGCGTGGCCGCCGCGTTTGGCTACAGCGTGGTGGCCACCGTGGCACCGGACCTGTTTCCGGACTCTTTCCGCGAGCATGGACGGGTAGGGGTCTACTTCGAGGCGGCAGCGGTCATCGTCTCGCTCACCCTGCTCGGACAGCTGCTGGAACTGCGGGCGCGTTCCAAAACCTCGGCGGCCATCAAGTCCCTGCTGGGATTGGCGCCCAAGACGGCTCGCCGCGTCAAACCCGATGGGGGCGAAGAGGACGTTGCGCTGGATCACGTGCACGTGGGTGATCTGCTTCGCGTACGACCGGGCGAGAAGGTGCCGGTCGATGGGGAAGTCATCGAAGGCCGCGCCAGTGTCGATGAGTCGATGCTGACCGGTGAACCCATTCCGGTGGAGAAGGCTGTCGGTGATCACGTTATAGGCGCCACGCTCAACGGGACGGGCGCCTTAGTCATCCGGGCGGACAAAGTCGGATCCGGGACGGTACTGGCGCAGATTGTGCAGTTGGTAGCCCAAGCCCAGCGCTCCCGCGCGCCGATGCAGCGTATGGCGGACAAGGTGGCGTACTGGTTTGTCCTGGCCGTGCTGGCCACGGCGGTGCTCACGTTCTTCGGATGGGGTCTGTTTGGACCCGAACCGTCCTGGACCTTTGCCGTCCTCAATGCCGTATCGGTTCTGATCATTGCTTGCCCGTGTGCCTTGGGTTTGGCTACCCCCATGTCGATCATGGTCGCCACTGGCCGCGCTGCGCAGGTCGGGGTCCTGTTCCGCGATGCTCAGGCGATCGAGCAGCTACGTCTGATCGACACGTTGATCGTGGACAAGACCGGTACGTTGACCGAGGGGCGTCCAGCCTTTCGCGACACGCTCTCCAACGCCGGCTTCGACGCCGATCAGATCCTTTGTTTGGCCGGCAGCTTGGAGCAGGGCAGTGAGCACCCCTTGGCCGAGGCCATCGTGGCTGAAGCCCAGCGACGTGGCTTGAACCTGGTGGCCGCCCAAGATTTTGATTCGCTCACCGGCCAAGGCGTCCGCGGGCGCGTGTCCGATCAGGATGTCGTGCTCGGCAACCAAAGCCTGATGGCGTCGGTTGGCGCCGATGTAGCACCTTTGCAAAGCAGCGCCGAGCGTCTTCGGAAAGAAGGCGCTAGCGTGATGTTCCTGGCGGTCAATGGTCGGTTGGCCGGCGCCATTGCGGTGGCTGATCCCATCAAAGCCACGACCTTGCCTGCCTTGAACCTGCTACGTGCCGATGGCCTGCACGTGGTGATGGCCTCCGGTGACGCACAGGCGACGGCCGAGGCCGTGGGGCGCACGCTGGGCATCGAGGATGTGCGTGGTGGCGTCAAGCCGCAGGACAAGGCCGACCTGGTCCAGCAACTCAAAGCCCAGGGTCGTCGCGTGGCCATGGCTGGCGATGGCATCAACGATGCGCCGGCCCTGGCGGCAGCCGATGTGGGCATCGCGATGGGGACGGGCACGGATGTGGCCATGTCCAGCGCCCAGCTCACCCTGGTCAAGGGTGATTTGAGGCGCATCGTGCAAGCCCGTGCCATCTCGTCTTTGACGGTGGCCAATATGAAGCAGAACCTGGGCTTCGCCTTCGTCTACAACGCCATCGGCGTGCCTATCGCCGCCGGCTTGCTGTATCCCAGCTTCGGCCTTTTGCTCAGTCCGATGATGGCGGCCCTGGCCATGAGCCTGAGCTCGGTTTCGGTGGTCACCAATGCCCTGCGTTTGTCCGGCTCCACCGTTGTTGCCACCCCCCACCCTGACCGCGCCGATGAGCCTGCGCGCGGCCATTCCTGTCACTGATGGCTCATATCCCACAAGGAGTACTGCAATGAAGCGTTATGCCTCCCTCTCGATGATGGCCTTATTCCTGATGGCGGGCGCGGCCTTCGCCGGCGGCCAGACCACCACGCCCACCACCGACCACGGTCAGCACAAGCCGGCGGCGGCCGATGCCGATTTCACCAAGCTCGATGCCAACAAGGACGGCTCGCTGTCCAAGGAAGAACTGGCCAAGCACAAGCTGGCGCCGCACTTTGGCATGCTCGATAGCAACAAAGATGGCAAGCTGAGCCCGCAGGAATTCGCTGCCGGCAAGGGTATGTAAGTGTTCTCAGCCCGGGAGCTGTTCCAACAGTTCGCGGGTTCTTCCGCCGTTCTGCCATTCCCACGGAGATTGTTATGTCCTCTTCGCACGGTACGCACGAAAACGCGCAAGACCCGCAGTCCCAGCACGCAAAACCGCACGCCTCACACCAACCTGCCCACCAGGCACAACAAGGGCATCAAGGCCATTACGGCCGCCTGTTGTTGATGATGGGCCTGTCTTTCGTGGCCATGTACGCATTGATGTACGCAATGGTCGATCAGTGGGCTAACGTCTATAACAACGTGAACCAGTTCTACATGGCGGGCCTGATGGCCGCTCCCATGCTGCTGATCGAGCTGTGGCTAATGTCCAGCATGTACCCCGATCGCCGACGCAATCTGATTCTGGCTGGTCTGACGGTGGCGTTCATGCTGTTCTGCTGGTGGGGCATTCGCACTCAAGCAGCGGTCACTGACAAACAGTTCATCCGTTCGATGATTCCCCACCACGCTGGCGCCATCCTGATGTGTGAGGAGAATCGTCTGAAGGATCCTGAGTTGGTGAAGCTCTGCCAGGACATTATTACCTCGCAGACACAGGAGATCGCGCAAATGAAGCAGTTGCTGGCTGAGCGTTCCCATTAGCTCACTGCCTTTTGCCAGCCGATATCACTTCACTGAGCCTGCGCACTGACCATTCGGTGGATCAAACGCGCGGCCACACGTGCGGTGGCTTGATCCGGATCCAGGGGCGGACACAGTTCCGCCACGTCGACCACACGTACCTTGCCCGAGGCCATGACCAGATCCAGCAGGGCTTCCAGGACCTCCAGACTCACCCCGCGTGGGTTGGGGGCGCTCACGCCCGGGGCCACCACCATTGAGTACGCCGGCAAGATCACCAGCGGCTTGGGTAGCTACACCCAGTGGCGTGGCTTGGGCTCACTGCGTATGGGCAAGAACCGTTGGACCGGCGTCTATTCGGCGCAGTACATCGGCAGCGCGGACGACATCATCGCCGTGCCCGACACGATCGGCTCGCATGTGTCCAGCGTGGTGTACCACAGCCTGCAACTGAGCTACGGCATCAAGAAGAAGTGGGATATCTCCGCCGGCGTTGAAAAAGTGCTCGATAAGAAGGCGCCGTTCGTGAAGAACAACCCCAACACCGACACCGACACCATGACGTACGACTTGCTGGGTCGTCGCTGGAATGTCCGCTTTGGTTACCACTGGTAAGCCACGATCACGAGGAGCTACACATCATGAGAAACACGCAACTATCCGCCACACTACTGCTGTTCGCTGTGGCCGGCAGTGCCGGTGCGCACGACCTGTTTGTCGCTTTCTCCAAGCCTGGCACCGCAGCGGGCGAGGCGAACACAGCGTTGGTGAACAATGGCACCTTCGATGAAAGTGCAGGTGCAGTCACCCGAGCGCGTCTACAGGACGTTTCGCTGAGTCAGGGCGGCGCTAAGGCTGCACCGGACTTGGCCAGTTGGAAAGAGGTCGGCAAGCAGAGCCAGCTCACCGTGCATCCGGCGGGCGAGGGCACCTATCTGCTGGGGGTCTCGACGATGGCCTCCACCAGCACGCGTACGGCCAGCGAGTTCGGCAAGTACCTGGAGTTGGAAGACTTGCCCGATACCCTGGCCACCTATGATGCGAGCAAGTTTCCCAAAGGGGTCACCTATAGCTATACCAAGCATGCTCGTACCATTGGACAGGTGGGCACAAAACTGACCGACGATTTCGCTGCCTCGCTGGGCTATCCGCTGGAGATCCGCTTGGCCCGCAATCCTGGAAGCGTGAAGGTCGGCGAACAGCTGTCGTTCCAGGTGCTGCAGCAGGGCACGCCAGTGCCCAACCTACGCGTGTACGTCGGTCATCGTGCTGACGCACCGGTCAAGGGTGGGCACGGTAGCGCTACGCTCCTGCGCACCGATGCCCAAGGCCAAGCCAGTTTCCAGGTGACCACCGCCAAGACCTGGTACATCCACACCAATCACATTGTGCCCTCTACACAAAAGGGTTTGGATTTTGTGTCGGATCGGGCGTCGCTGAGCTTTGAGATTTCCCCGCACGCCGGGCACTGATAAGTAAGCATGTAGGCGGTACTCTCCCCTTTGACGCCAGTCATGACTTCTTCCATGACTGGCGTCTTTTTGTGGGGACTTACCTCAAGTGCTCAGTCTGTCTCTCATTGGTCGCCCCGCGCCGCGCGCAATCCACGTCGCCGCACTAGATAGAACGCTGCGGGAATCACCACCATAGAGAGCACCGGTGCGGTGAGCATGCCACCCAGCATCGGCGCGGCGATACGTTGCATGACCTCCGAGCCGGCACCGGCACCGACGAAAAGCGGAAACAACCCGGCTAGGATGACGGCTACCGTCATCGCCTTCGGGCGCACCCGTTGCACGGCGCCTTCGTAGATAGCCTCTTGCAGGGTAGACACATCTTCCGGCGCACCGCTGGCCAAGCGCTGCTCCCAGGCATGACGCAGGTACAGCAGCATGATGACGCCGAACTCAGCCGCAACGCCGCCCAGGGCGATGAATCCGATCATGCTGGCCACCGAAATCGCATGGCCCAGCCCCCAGATCAACCAGAAACCGCCCACCAACGCCAAGGGCAAGCTGAGCAGGATGATGGATACATCGCTAAGCCGGCGAAACACCATCCAGATGACCAGGAAGATGATCGCCAACGCCGCGGGCACCACCCATTGCAGGCGTGCCAAAGCCCGTTGCAGATACTCGTACTGCCCCGACCACGCCAGACCATAGCCGGCAGGCAAACTCACCTGGGTCTGCACCGCGGCTTGCAGGTCCTGGACCACCGATCCCAAGTCGCGATCGGCCACATCCACGTAGATGTAGCCCACCAACCGGCCGTTATCGCTCTTGAGCATCGGCGGGCCTGGGCTGATTGACAGCTCCGCCACCTGGCTCAAGGTCAGTTGCACACCGCCTGGCGCGATCAGCGGCAGATCCTGCAAGGCCTGCAACGAGTCACGCTGGCCACGGGGGTAGCGCAAGACGATGGGATAGCGTTCGCGCCCCTCGATCGTTTCCCCGATTGGATCACCGCCAACGACCGTGGCAATCAGTTGCTGGAGTTGGCCTTGAGTGAATCCGTAACGTGCAGCGATTTCCGGGCGCACCTGTACATCGACATAGCGCCCACCCGTGACGCGTTCGGCCAGTGCCGAACTCACGCCGGGCACAGTCTTGGCCACCTGCTCGATCTGCTGGCTCAGGCGCTCGATCTGCTCCACATCGGGTCCGGAGACCTTGATCCCAATCGGGCTCTTGATGCCGGTGGCCAACATATCGATGCGATTGCGAATGGGCGGGACCCATAGGTTGGTCAGACCGGGAATCTTGACCGCTGCGTCCAACTCCTGGCGTAGCTTCTGGGGGGTCATGCCCGGGCGCCATTGATCCCGCGGCTTGAAGGTCACGGTGGTCTCAAACATTTCGATCGGTGCCGGATCGGTCGCACTTTCGGCACGGCCCGCCTTGCCGAACACGTGCTCAACCTCCGGTACGGTCTTGATCATCCGGCCCGAGAGCTGGAGCAACTGACGGGCCTTGTCGGCGGACAGGCCGGGCAGGGCCGTGGGCATGTACAACAGGCTGCCTTCTTCCAAGGGCGGCATGAACTCACTGCCCAACCGGCTAAAGGGGATCAAGGTGAGCACTAGCAGCAGGCCGCTGAGCAGCAAGGTGACACCGGGATGTTTGAGGACCCACAGCAGGATGGGCCGATAGCCAGCGATCAGGATGCGATTGATGGGGTTCTGCTGTTCCGGGCGGATGCGGCCGCGGATCAGGTAGCCCATCAAGACGGGGATCAAGGTCACCGACAACCCTGCTGCGGCGGCCATCGCGTAGGTCTTGGTGTAGGCCAGAGGCGAGAACAATCGCCCTTCCTGCGCCTGCAGGGCAAAAACCGGCACGAAAGACAGGGTGATGACCAGCAAGCTGGCGAACAGGGCCGGTCCGACCTCGGCCGCCGAGCGGGCCATCAGCTGCCAGCGCTCCTCACCCTGAGGTTCCCGGCCGTGCGCCTCCCGCCAGTGCTCCAGATGCTTGTGTGCATTTTCGATCATCACCACCGCTGCATCGACCATCGCACCAATGGCGATGGCGATGCCGCCTAATGACAGCAAGTTGGCGGAGATCCCCTGGGCGTGCATCACGATGAAGGCCGCCAGGATACCCAAAGGCAGGGTGATGACGGCCACCAACGCCGAGCGTAGGTGCCACAGGAACAGCAGGCATACCAGCGCTACGACCAGAAACTCTTCGCCAAGCTTGTGGGTGAGGTTGCGTACCGCATCCTGGATCAGCTCGGAGCGGTCGTACACCGGCACCACTTCCACGCCCTCGGGCAAGCTGGATTGCAACGCCTGCAGTCGCGCTTTGACGTTCCGAATGGCCCCCAAGGCATCCTTGCCGGTCCGCAGGACGATCACGCCGCCGGCCACCTCACCTTGACCATCCAACTCTGCGATACCACGACGGAAGACCGGCCCGCGACTGATCGTGGCCACCTCGCCGAGCAGGACGGGGATGCCGTCGTTGCCGGTTACCGGCACCTGTTCGAACGCCTCCTGTGTGCGCAGGTAGCCTTCGCTGCGCACCATCAGTTCGGCTTCGCCTTGTTCGATCACCGAGCCCCCGGTAGCGCCGTTGGCCGCATCCACCGCCTCGATGAGCTCGGCCACCGTCAGTCCACGGGCCGCCAACGCCTGCGGATCGGGCTGGATCTGCCAGGCGCGCACCGCACCGCCCACACTGGCTACTTCAGCCACGTCCGGCACGGTTTTTAGCTCATAACGAAGAAACCAGTCCTGCAACGCACGCAGCTGCCCCACATCACGTTGACCTGTTCGATCCACCAAGGCGTACTGGTAGATCCAGCCCAGTCCTGTCGCATCAGGACCCAGCGCCGGATTCACATTCGGCGGAAGTCGATCGCGTACCTGGCTCAAGTACTCGAGCACTCGAGAGCGCGCCCAGTAAAGATCAGTGGCATCGTCAAACAGGATGTAGACGAATGAATCACCGAAGAAGGAGAAGCCGCGTACCGCCTTCACGCCCGGCACGGACAACATCGTGGTGGCCAACGGGTAGGTGACCTGGTCTTCGATGATGCGCGGGGTTTGCCCCGCCCATTGCGTGCGGATGATGACCTGGGTATCGGACAGGTCCGGCAGCGCATCCAGCGGCGTGTTCTTTACCGACCAGATACCGACCACCGCCAGCAGCGCGGCGGCAACCAGCACCAGCACGCGATTGGCGATGCAAGCATGGATCAGGCGCGCGATCATGGTGTGCCCTCCATCGCTTCGGACATGACCTCGCTTGCCTGGCAATCAGCGGCTGCGGCGGGGCCGAACTTGGGTACCAACTGCATATCCATGAACGGTGACTTGCCCGGCTTGTCGAAATGCTTCTCCGGCACCATCGGGTCATACCAGTACTGCACCGGGCAGCGCGGCGGCGTAGAGGTGGAGGTGTCTGGCGCGACAGGCGCCGGCTGTCTGGACGGTGACGGCACGACAGTGCGTGGTTCGTGCCCGGCGTCATGGCGCTCGTGCACACCTGATGCGCTGGCAGGGCGTGTCGGTTGTGCAGCACCCAGGCGCTCCAACGCACCGGAGAGACTGGCTTCGGAGTCGAGCAAGAACTGACCCGAGACGACCACGCGTTCACCACCGGCCAAGCCTGCCACGATCTGCGTGCGCCCTTGCACGCTACGTCCCACACTCACCCGCACTGGCCGGAAGCTCCCGTCCGGATCCTGCACGATGACCCGGCTGTCCCGCCCGGTGGCGATCAGCGCCTCCGTGGGAACGACTGGCAGGGCCTGCTCGGCGTCGGGCTGCACCAGAACCTCGGCGAACATGCCCGGCACCAGCCGACGCTGCGGGTTGCGCAGCACAATTCGCGCCCGCTGCGTGCGACTAGCCATGTCGACCTGGGGAAGCAACGCCTGGATCTGTCCGGCAAAGCGCTCTGCCGGCCAGGCACTGACCGTGGCCTGCACTGAGGTCCCCGGCCGCAAGGTGCCCAGCGCTGCCTGGGGTACCGAGGCCTCCAGCCACAACGTGTCCAGCCCATTGATCTTGAACAGTGGCGTACCGGGCATCACCGTCTGTCCCTCGCGTGCCAGGATCTCGGTCACGACACCACTGTGGTCTGCGCTAAGCACGACGCCACTTCTGGCCGAGGCGCCAGAAGGAACACCCAACGAACGCAACCGTTGTTGCGCCGCACCCTGCAGCTCACGCGCGCCCGCGGACTGAGCTTGGCTCAGGGCATGTGCTTCGGCGATGGCCGCGTTCCATGCCGGGGCCTGCACGGTGGCCAGCGTTTGACCACGACGAACCTCGGTAAACGGCGCCTTTACCTGCACGTGGGTGATCAAGCCTTCCATGCGCGCACTGATCACGCTTTCCTGGGTCAGATCCCACGTCAGTGTGCCCGGCACGCGTACGGCAGTCCCTAGTAACTCTACCGTCACTTCCTGAGTGCGTATGCCCACGTTCTGCTGCAGGCGCGGATCGATCTGCGTTCCGCCCCCTATGGCCTCATCTGCGTATTTGGGCAGCAACTCCATATCCATGAACGGAGATTTGCCCGGCTTGTCGAATCGCTGCTCCGGCGCCATGGGGTCGTACCAGTACAGCACCTTGCGTGCTTGATCTGCGACGCTCGTGCCGGGGGGCGGGGTGGTATCAGAGGTTCGAGTCATCCAGGCGTAGCCGCCGGCAAAGCCGAGCGCCAGCAACCCGAGGGCCACGGCGAGCTGTGTGAGACGCGTCTTGGTCGGGCTCATGGCGTGTTCTCCTCATGGGGTAGCAGATAGGCCAGTGCCGCCCAGGCACGGCCCTGTTCGCCCAGCAGACGGGCGTTCTCCAGGTGCAATTCGATCTCATCGCGCCGCGCTTCCAGCCACGGCTGCAGGTCGGCACCGGCGCCGTAGGCGGCCAACGCCGTGCGTGCACGATCGCGCGCCAAAGGCAGGCTCTGCGTGTTCTGGCGCTCCAACTGGCCGGTTAACCCGCGCCATCGCGCTATCGCGCGTTGCACCGACTCGGCTTGGATGCGCCGGGCCTCATCGCGCTCTGCGGACACCGCCTCCAGCTCGGCCCGCCGTGCCGCGATGCCTCGTGCTTGGCGGTTCTTCTGGAACAGCGGCAGGCCCACACCCACTTCCACCATGAGCATGTCGCTGCGCGCCATGCCGTCGGGTGCGCGCTCGCGACGTCCGTAGGTGAGCTCCACACTCCAATCCGGGCGGGTTTCGGCCACGGCCGCATCCACCTGGGCCTGGGCTAAGCTCTCGCGTGCCTCCCAGCCCAGTAGTGGCGTGTGTTGGTCCAGTTTGGCCAGCAGTTGGGTGGGCTCCAATGGCAACTGCGAAAAATCCGGTGCCGCACCACTGGCCAAGATCGCCTCTGGTGCAATACCCAACCACCGCGCCAGGCCGGCCTGCGCGGCGGCGTGCTCCGCATGTACCTGCTCCAGGCGATTGTCCAACTGCAGTAGGGCGGCCTGGGCGGCAAGCACATCACTGGCCCCGGCCGTGCCGCCTGCCAAGCGAGCACGCGCCGCACGCTCGGCTATACGGGCCGGCTCGCGCAGACCTTCCAACGCATCTACGGCTTGCTGCGTACTCCACAGCTCGATCCAGGCCAGCGCGGCCGCTTGGGCCACCATCTGCTGTTCGGCCATCGACAGTGAGCGCGCTTGCGCCAGCGTCGCTTGCGCCAAGGCGTGCTCGGCACGTCGTTTCGCACGCGCAGGAAACTCCTGCATCAGACCGATTTGCTGGGTGGTCATCTCATCGGCCCGCAAGCTGAAGGCATCGGGTCCGCTGACGGGCCAGTTCGCCAGCCCCACGATCAAACGTGGGTCGGGAAGCGCGCCAGCACGCGCGGCTTCTTCGGTACTGGCATCGATCTGCGATCGGCGCACCTGCAGGGTTGGGGCGTTAGCAAGCGCCCGTTGTAGGGCTTCTGTGTAGCTGATCGGGATAGCGGGCGATGCCGCCAGCACAGGACCACTGAGCGCCAGGGCAAACACGAACCCACACGCCATCTTGCGCCTTGCACGCAAGAAGAAAGACATCTCCATAAGACCTCCGGGAAACGACAACGAGCGCGCTGCAACGCATGCAGCACGAGCACGGGTCAATCCAGGAGGGGGCTTAAATCAGCAGGCTACAAAAGCGCTGCAGGGGAGGCGGATCGGACACGCACACCGGAACATCCCGATACAACTGCGCGTGTACCGGTGGCAACAGAGCCTGCACCAGCGCGAAGGCGGCCAGCGCGGGCTGGTAAGGCACTTGAGGGGCCTTCGCATCGGCCGTGGCGATGTGATCGCGCTGGCAATGCTGGTCGCACAACGCCGGAGCATCGGGATCCGGCGTGGACATCTCTTCGCAACCGACCATCAGGGTCGCTTGTCCAGCTTCCACCGATTCCAGCGGACAGGCGTAAGCCACCAGCGCGAGTTGCTGCAGCAGCAGCGCCCACAGTCCCAGCCATGCCAGTCGGGCACGAGAACGGGGTCGCCGCCATCGCCTCAGCAGCCTCACCATGACAGCTCCCGCACGCCCGAAGCAGCGCCTGCGGACGCTGGGCAGATCAGGGCAGGGGACGTGCGAGCTCTCATGATGGCCAGTCTAGCCCTCTTGGGGCCGACTGTCATTGATCAGGATCAAGCCCTCGCGCGGACTCAGCGGTGGCATCCGCCGCAGCAGGAGGATGCGACGGCCGGGGCGGCCGGCGTACCAGCCTCAGAAGGGAGCACCGCAGCGATCACATAGCCTTGCCGCTGGATAGCCTCAACCGCCTGTTCTACGGCAAGCAGGCCCTCGATCTTGACCACGCCACTGCCCAGATCGACGTCCACCTGGGCGTGGGGGTCAAGGGCCTGAATGGCTTGGGTGACCGTTCGGACACAGTGACCACAGGTCATACCTTCAACAACGAGATTCATGGACAACCCTCCAAAAGCATCGGCGGTTTGCCGACGGCGTGACGATGAGCCTTCCCACGGTGGGAAGGTCAAACGACAGGCAAGTTGAGTGGTAATCCGTCCCGCGTTGTTGACCTTCCCATCATGGGAAGGCTCAGGCTACCTGCTCGTTCCTATTGGCCCTCACTCCATGGACATAACGCTCACTTATGCGAATTAAGTTATTGATTATATTACATTAATACAGGAATCGCAAGGTCTGTAGTTGCACCGTGCCCTGGCCGGCCACAAACGCGATAAGCTAAGCATTCCTTAGTGCTAGTCATTCTTGATGTCATGACGATGCCATCTGAGCGCACCCGCAATGTGCTGCAGGCGGGCGCGTTCCTCAGGCAGCTAGCGGCCAGCCAAGCCGTGCCTAAAGAGGTGCGGCAAGAGGCATATCGACTGCTGCGGCACTATCCAACCGTCAGCGACATCGAGGCGATTGCTGAGCACGAAGAGCGGCTGCGAGCGCTGACCCAGTCGGCCTTCGTACGACCCTACCTGAGCAGCGAGATCGAGGCGGATTGGTTCTCCGGGTACCCGCTCGGCCCTCATCGCATCTGACCATGAAGCAACCGAGCAGGCCGCGTGGAAGAGGGACTACGTCTGCGGAGACAGCGCTGGAGGCTTCCTTTGAACGGGCCCGCGACAGTGCGGCCGAGGAACGCGCATTCTTCAAGCGACTGATGGATGCGATCGTGTACGTGCATGCGCCCATCTCGGACGACGCGCAGACACTGCGGCTGGTCCAGTTCCGCCATCCTGACGGTTTCGATGCGATCCCTTTCTTTACCTCGCTCGACAAGGCGCAGGCGGCCAGCTCGTCTGCTGTCAGAATTCTGGGAGTTTCAGGCCGTGAGCTGCTAACCGGTACTCGCGGCGCGACGTTGATGCTCAATCCCAACTACGGCGGCGTTGTCCTGTACCCGGAAGAGGTTGCGACATTGTTGGATACGGGCTTTCTGGCCAGGGTGGAACGTCTGGCGCCGGCGGAGTTCGCGGTGAGACCTGCCCAGGCCGCGCCGGCTTGGCTCGCTCCGGCCATCAGCGGCAGCCTTGAGCACGCCGACTTCGTCTCGTCGGCCTATCTCCTGGAAACTCACTCGTCAGGGGGCGTCGAACAGCCTCCCGGTCTGTTGATCTGGCTGGTGGTGGACCTGGCTTTCGCCGAGCGGGCGGCTCGTCTGGTGACCACCGCCATACAGCCCTTATGCTCAGATTTGGACGTCATCATCGACTTGGCGGTCCACGACGTATCGCTGCCTTTGCCGGCGGGCTTGGATGATCCCCAGATCCTGCCCATATTTTTTCACGAGAATCAAGCCAACTTGAGCACAGCTCATCGGCCTATGAGCCCTGAAGATAAGCTACTAGCACTCCTTCCGGGATTGACCGAGGAAGAGAAGGAACGGCGGACCCGCGAGGGTATGGCCGACGTCGACGCTGGACGTACGATCCCGCACGAGGAACTACTGCAATGGATCAGGCGACGGTCAGAGCCTTCTTGAAGGTTTCCGTTGGGTCAGGAGCGTGGAAACTCTTGAATCCAATATTCAAGAAGGGCACGCGTGCCTGAGCAGTACTCCAGGAATGCCTGTGTCACGCGGCTTCTGGTTCAATCAAGCCTAGGTCTGTAATCCACGAACTGCCTGACGTCGAGGGGTGTTTCCTCGTTGAATCATGGTGTTAGAGACGATTCGGCTGTTTTTCTCACGAATCCCTGCCGACCTTCTTGAAAAACTGAACCAGACCTACCCAAACGCTTCCGTAAGGCAGGTGGTGAGAGGGCAGGTTAAGCACATCAGGGATAGCAATCCCAAGGAGATAGAAGCGCTACGACAGGAGGCCAACGATCAACTTCCTACTATCGCCGAGCTAAAGAGGGTCAGTGCGGTTGATCCAGAGTTCCGGATGGAAAACAGCTTCTTTGGGCCCAAGCCAGTCATCACCGCCCGCATCATCAACCGCTCAACACTGCCATTGAGCGAAGCGAGCTGGAATGCGGCGCTGTACATCAATGGCGATGTACAGCCTGTAGCCACGTCGAAGGTGCGCAGCGATTTCCGTTCCATCGAAGGCCTCAAGCCCGAACACCATGTTACGGCTCGATTCACTGTCGGATTCGTCAAGGGCGATAAGGCCTGGACCACCTTGGCGATTCGTCAAGCTACATCCACACGCGTCGAGCTGGAGATGATCCCTGAGACAGCAATGGACTTTACGGACAAAGCCTATCTAAGTGCCGATCTTCAGAAGCGCATTGATTTCCTTGAGAACCAACTCAAGCAAGCGAGCGAGTTCGAAGATGTCTGATGCTACCAAGCCCCGCCGGCGGATCACCCTCCGGCGGGGCTTGGTAGCGGTACCGACGTTCACCCCCGCCAAAGAGGACCATTACACAATGCGCCCGTCCATCCTCGCCTTGGACTTAGAAGGAACGCTGATTTCCAACGCTGTAAGCCAGATCCCGCGCCCGGGCCTCTACGAATTTCTGGAGTCGGCAAAGTCGCTCTTTGAGGGTCTAGTCATCTTCACCACAGTTCCGGAGCCTAGATTTCGCGAGATTGCCGACCTATTGGCTTGCGAAGGAGCGGCCCCGGGTTGGTTTGCCCGCTTGCCATACATAGACTGGACTGGGCCGACGAAGGATCTTGCCAACGTTTCCCAGCCCATCGGCTCTGCATGGCTACTAGATGATTACGCCCCCTATGTACAACCGGGACAGGAACATTGCTGGGTCCCGGTTCAACTGTTTTGTTCTCCTTACCCCGAGGACGACGCGGGACTGGACGATGCCATCGAGGCAATCCGTAAGCGACTGAACGAGTACTAGAGGGCCATCTCTTGGCCAGCGTCCAATGGGCCACAGGCTCGCCGGTCAACCAAGGTCCAGCGCTTCGTTGGAGAACCGTCGATATAGACCTGGGGGGGCGTTTACCGCGATAGAGTCCTGAGCCCCCTCAAACCATCTCATGGACCCGTGGCAGCTGGTCGGTCTACTCAGACTAGAAGCTAAAGCTGCCAACTGCCGCTAGGTTCCAGCCAGTACGCCATGCCCAGCGGCAGGAAAGTCTCCATTGCAACGTCCAGGATCAACGGCTGACGCCAACCCTGACCAGGCAAGAAGCAAAAATCCTTCCGGGCGAGGGTTCCAGCTTGCTCGCGTCCAGCTAACCAGATGCATCTGCGTTTTATCTCGCGATCAAGTGCTCGCCTCGCGGCATGCTCATCCAAACCGCTTTGTATGAACTCCGAGGCAGAATTTCGCATGCTCGCCCACAGCACGTAGCGCTTACGCCCCAAGCTGAGCGCATTCCATTCAGGCGATCCAATCGACTGAAGCCCGTCGCCTAGCTTCGGGTCCAACCGATGCTTCCGCAGAAGGTTTGCCAAGTACGCTCGAGCTTCGGTGGATGCCAGTGAAATTCCGAGATTCCGCCTCGCACTGGGCGTGCACTCAGCCGCCCACTGGGTGAGCGACCGGGTCAATGCCGACTCAAGGTTCAAGTCACTGCGAGACCACGGAGATTTGTAGGACCAAGCCAGGGGCTCATACAGAGATCTTGCGGCCAGCCGAGAACATTCGACTGGTTCGCGATGGAGGACGCGCAGCGTCGCAAGCGTGTCAAGTGCCTGCGAGGCCAACCCCTCAGCAGCTACCGGCGAACTAGCCGTTCTTGAGCGCTCTAGCGCGCACCACGCGCACGCAAGAAAGGGACCTATTGAACGAACGAAATTGTCCAGTTCTGGCCAGGGCGCGATGAGGGTCGGTTGGCTAACGACATAGGCCACACAGCCCTCAAATCGCGATACCAGTTGTCAGGATATCAACCTGCCCACAGACTGTCTATCTGACTTTCCGATATTGACCCTTAGGTGTTCTCTCCAGTTCAACGATATCTGAACATCCGATATCCTAGCCGTGCAGCGAATGAGCGGGGAGCGCCCCGGCGCACGACGCAGAACGTTACCGCATGTTGGGAGAGCCGAAATGATGCGCACCAGCGCTAGCCACCCGTTACTGATTGCAGAGTTGCCTGTTGGAGCCCATGGAGGCGGCATAGGGGTGACATTTGCGCCAGGCAAGTACCAGGAAGTCGCCATGACTGGAGCATGGGCGAGAGACCTAGATGTGGACGTCTCGGCTATTCAGGACTGGGGTGCCACTCACCTAGTCACCTTGCTTGAGCCTTGGGAGCTCAAGGACCTTCGAATCGAGAGCTTACCGGCGATAGTGGCGGGGAAGGGCATCTCTTGGCATGGACTGCCAATCACTGATGGAGCCGCACCAGACGACAGACTCCTCAAAGATTGGCTACAGCTAAGTGCTGAGCTCGTCGCTGACATGCTGAGCGGTCAAAGGATCGTGGTCCACTGCAAGGGGGGGTTGGGACGCGCGGGAACGGTCGCTGCCATGCTTTTGCTGCAGTCTGGCGAGGCCAAGCGGGCATCGGATGCCATCCACATGGTGCGGCATGCCAGGCCAGGCGCAATCGAAACGATTGCTCAAGAGGAGTTCCTAGAGTACTGGGCGCAGAGCCTTCACCCGGGCGGAGCTTGACCACTCAGGTGCGCAGTCAGGAACTCAAGGACGAGTTGCCTGTGGATCCAGAACTCGAGGGCTTCTTAGGTCTGGATCCAGAAATCGACGGCGTCTCCATAGTGGATCTTCGCGAGGGTTCAGGGCACATCAAAAATTCGCTGCCTCGAAAGCTAAGAACCTTGCTGTCGCACGAATCAGGGTCTTGTGCTGGGGCCGGACCAGCGCTATCGCTGACTAAGGCAGGGCAACCTCCAGGGACTGTACTGCGACGGCGCGATCAATAGACATCTGTCAGATGTATCGCCACCACTATCGATCTAATGAATGCTGACTCAGCCGATGCGTGCTGCCTTAGGAGTTACGATCTGACTGCACTCGTGGCCGAGGCGAAACGCCACGACGTACAGGACCGTGGCATCCATCGGCATACCTGAGCCCATCCGAATGACGACCTTACGCTGACCGTGCGACAGTGATACTCCCAGTTCCCGCAGGACCTCAATGCGCTGCTGCAGCCCGTCGTAGATGTCTAGCTTGTCGACTTCTGAATACAGGTCTTGGCAGTCGCGATAGTCACGGTAGTAGTCGACCAGTGCAGCAAACTCGCTCGCCGCCTCGCGCGACAGCTCGAAAGCCGGTTCGGACAGATCCATGTCGCACGAAACGATCAGGCTGGCCAGCTCGCGCCCAGCAGCAAGCGGGGACACCGCCAGGGTGATGTAGTCGCGCTCAAACTGCGCTTGCGCCGCCTGCAGTTCCTCGTCTGTCGGCAGCGAGAAAGGCTTGTTGAGTGCATCGATGTCATTGAAATCGAAGGCGCGCGCCAGTGCGCGACGGGTGTCGAAACTGGCCGAGTCACCCTGCTCAACCCGCTGAACTGTTCGCACGTTCAGGCCCGAGATCTCGGCCAATTGTTCTTGCGACCAATGACGCAACTGGCGGAACTGGCGAATGCAGGCGCCAACCTCAGCAGCGGTAAGCAGGCGAGGCGGGGTCTTGGTGGTCATAGAAGATAACTCCGGAGGGGTAGGGAGCCCAGATTAGGAGGGTGCCGAACTTGGAAACATGACAGTCGCCCGACAGGCCCCCGACACAGATCAACTGCCAGGACTTGCCCCAACGAGAAATCCGGGGCAACTGCTTATGCGCCCGTGATGTTCTCCCCGTGCCCCCAGAGGGGGGCGAGGCCCAACTGCCTAGTCACTCACCACAGACCCCACCCTAGACGCGCAGGCGATCCGGGACAGCTCTATGGCGAGGGCTGATGGGGGGTCAATGGCTCCAACTCTGGCAAAACACCCCCAAATTGATGATGCAGTGCATTCATCCATGCCAGAACTGGTTCGCCTGGCCACAGGTGCGCCAGATTCAGAAGGGTTAGCATGGCAAGCGCATTGCTGTTCATGGCCACCCCCGCCAGAAGCGCGCCCGGGTAGCCATTTAACTGCCTTGCCAAGGGGTGAATCCCGGCATGGAGATAGGAGTTCAAGCCGACATAAAGGCATTGTCTGGCTCTGCCCAACAACTGTGATGCTCCTCGGGGCCCAGAGGACTCAAGCTTTACGAGCATGTCCTGAACGCCAGGGAGCCTCTTTGCCGCTTGCTGACTCTCCAGAGTCAGGGGCGCAAGAAGCTTCTCGATGTCGGTGTCGGTAGCTGCATAACATGCCCAGGTTGCACGCACGAGGGCCTCATACTGGGGCCGGACCAGCGAGATTGCTGACTGGGGCAGAGTAGCGATCAGGGACTGTACTGCCACGGCGTGATCAAGGGACATCTGGCAAAGTGCCGCCACCGCCGTCGATCTTCGGTCACGTCCATGCTCTATCTCCATCCAAGCGGCTCGAATTTCACCCAAGAGCTCTAAGGAGCCCTCCAGCACAGACGCCCGATCCTGGTCAGCCGATTGAGGCACAAGTCATCCTAGAATCGTGATCTGCAGGCAAGAGTAACGGCTCGTCCATCGGGCAAAGCCCTCAGTTGGCCGGCTGGGCTGCAGCATCTGTTAGCCGGTAATCTCTGCATTGCATCATCCGTGCATCAGCAATTTCTGCGTTGCGTCAGTCGCAAGTCAAATTTTTCTGCAATGGACCGTCTTGCACTGAAATTTTATTCCTCAAAAGCTGAAATCTCTGCAATGGCACCCTAAGAATGTCTGCGATGAACAGCGTTCTGGTCCGCGCGCGATTGCTTCCTATATTGCAACCATACGCTCAGCCAGCCAACCGCCGGGATCCATGATCGCGCGAGCGGACGATCCCGGTCGCAAATGGCTGGCTGCCGTCACTCTCGTGGCTTTGAGCGATCAAGGGGAGCAGTCTGGCCCACGTGTCGAACAGAAGCCTTGGATCTTGGTGGATCAGAAGCGAAACCCGCAGCGCATCTTCCATCGCCTTGAGGTAGCCGCGGCGTATCTCAAGTGCGTTCTCGCAAGCATTGGGGCGACCAAGAATTTGTGTGATCGCGGAGGCCATAGCAGTCTGGACAGGAGGGGAGGGGAAGGCGATAGTCTGCAAACGTCTAGACGATCCCGCAATGAGCATCCTCAACGTTCTCCTCACTCGTGACCACCTCGTCGTCGCAGCGGATACCCTGGCAGAGGATGCTCTCACAGGGGCGTATTCCGCGGGGGCAAAGCTGCTGCTGATCCCTCAGCACAACGTAGTGCTTGCTGCGCGCGGGTCTACGCAATTCTTCCTGGGGGGCTCGCAGAATTCGGAAAAAATCGTACGCTAAGGTTTTCCGGGCATCCGTAGGGGCCGAAACTTCCCGTCTTCCAGTCTGCGGCTCTGCCGCCAGACGTAATCGCCGGTGAGGTTGATGTGCTCCCAGCCCAGCGGCGACAGGAATTGCAGCAGCTCGCCGTCCACCGGCTTGCCGGCCTCGACCAACCCCTGGGTGGCGCGCTCCAGGTACACCGTGTTCCACAGCACGATAGCCGCCGTCACCAGGTTGAGGCCGCTGGCCCGGTAGCGCTGCTGCTCGAAGCTCCGATCCCTGATTTCCCCAAGGCGGTTGAAGAACACCGCCCTGGCCAGCGAGTTGCGCGCCTCACCTTTGTTCAGGCCGGCATGCACGCGGCGGCGCAGCTCAACACTTTGCAGCCAGTCTAGGATGAACAGCGTGCGTTCGATCCGGCCCAGCTCGCGCAGGGCCACGGCCAGGCCGTTCTGGCGCGGATAGCTGCCGAGCTTGCGCAGCATCAGCGAGGCAGTGACGGTGCCCTGTTTGATCGAGCTGGCCAGGCGCAGGATGTCGTCCCAATGGGCGCGGACGTGCTTGATGTTCAGGGTGCCGCCGATCAGCGGCCGCAGCGTCGGGTAGGTCTGCACGCCCTGCGGCACGTACAGCTTGGTTTCGCCGAGGTCGCGGATGCGCGGCGCGAAACGGAAGCCCAGCAGGTGCATCAGGGCGAAGACGTGATCGGTGAAGCCGGCCGTGTCGGTGTAGTGCTCCTCGATCCGCAGGTCGGACTCGTGGTACAGCAGGCCGTCGAGCACATAGGTGGAATCGCGCACGCCGACATTCACCACGCGGGTGCTGAACGGCGCGTACTGGTCGGAGATATGGGTGTAGAACAGCCGTCCCGGCTCACTGCCGTACTTCGGGTTGACGTGTCTGGTGCTCTCGCCCCGGCCGCCAGCCCGGAAACGCTGGCCATCGGAGGATGAGGTGGTGCCGTCGCCCCAGTGGGCGGCGAAGGCATGCTGGTACTGGTGGTTGACCAGCTCGGCCAGGGCCGCCGAATAGGTCTCGTCGCGGATGTGCCAGGCTTGCAGCCAGGACAGCTTGGCGTAGGTCAGACCGGGGCTCGACTCGGCCATCTTGGTCAGCCCGAGGTTGATCGCATCACCGAGGATCGCGGACAGCAGCAACGTCCGGTCTTTGGCCTCGGCCCCGTCCTTCAGGTGGGTGAAGTGGCGGCTGAAGCCCGTCCAGTCGTCCACGTCCATCAGCAGTTCGGTGATCTTGATGCGCGGCAGTAACTGACTGGTCTGGTCGATCAGCGCCTGCGCCCGATCCGGCACCGCCGCATCCAGCGGGGTGATCTTCAACCCGGACTCGGTGAGGATGGCATCGGGCAGCTCGTTGTCCTTGGCCAGGCGGGCGACAGTGGCCAACTGCTCGTCCAGCAGCTGCAAGCGCTCTTCCAGATACTGGTCGCTGTTCGGGTTGATCGCCAGCGGCAGGGCCTGTTCCCGCTTGAGCGCGGCGAACTTCTCGGCCGGCAGCAGGTAGTCGTCGAAGTCGCGGAACTGCCGCGAGCCCTTGACCCAGATGTCGCCGGAGCGCAGGGCGTTCTTCAGCTCGGACAGGGCGCAGATTTCGTAGAAGCGCCGGTCGAGGCCTTCCGGGGTGATCACCAGTGGCTTCCAGCGCGGCTTGATGAAGGCGGTGGGAGCATCGGCCGGCACCTTGCGCAGGTTGTCGGCGTTCATCTCGCGCAGCGTCTGCACGGCTGCCAGCACGCCCTGCGCGGCCGGGGCGGCGCGCAGCTCCAATACCTCCAGCAGAGCCGGCGTGTAGCGGCGCAGGGTGGCGAAGTTCTCGCCGACCAGGTGCAGGTGGTCGAAGCCCTCCGGCCGGGCCAGCAGCTCGGCTTCGCTGACGCTCTCGGTGAACTCGTCCCAGGGGATCACCGCCTCGATGGCGGCATAGGGGTCGCTGCCGGCTTCCTTGGCCTCCAGCAGCGCCTGGCCGATCTTGGAGTACAGGCGCACC
The DNA here is from genome assembly GCF_059369815.1 of Stenotrophomonas sp. YJH_SMC_27. Lineage (NCBI taxonomy): Bacteria > Pseudomonadati > Pseudomonadota > Gammaproteobacteria > Lysobacterales > Lysobacteraceae > Stenotrophomonas > Stenotrophomonas sp. YJH_SMC_27. The sequence goes on from NZ_JCAFTA010000018.1 coordinate 43,483, forward strand.
TTGTCGTTGATCGCCTTGCCCTGCTTCTGGAACTGCTGCTGATGCTTGTGCTTCGCGCCGCTGAACAGCTTGACTAGGATGCGGTCGTGCAGATCCACCAGCTCATCAATCACGGTTGCAGTGCTCTCCAGCACCACGGCGGCCAGGGTCGCATAGCGCCGCTGCGGCTCGAACTTGCCGAGGTCTTTGGGCGTCATCTGCCCACCCTCGCGGGCCAGCTTGAGCAGGCGGTTCTGGTGGATGTGCCGGCCCAGGACTTCGGGCAAGTCCACCAGCTGAAATGTCTTCAGCCGCTCGATGTGCTCAAGCATATGCCGAGAGTTGGGTTTCAGCGGTGCCTGGCGCAGCCAGGTCAACCAGGTGATGCTGCTGCCGGCCTTGAGCTTCAACAGCTCGTCCAGCTTGGCCCGATGCGAGTCCGTGAGCGGTTCAACCAGGGCGCGGTAGACCCGCCGATTGGCCCGTGCAATGGCCTCCGAGCAAGCCCGGTCGATCACGCTCAACGCCGGCAGGATGCGTCGCTTCTGCCGCAGGCTCTCCAGCGCCTGGCCGGCCAGCAGCAAGCCCTTGTCGGTCTGCTGGGCCAGTTCGGTCAGCTCGCGCACCAGGGCGCGGAAGTCGGACAGGCCGAACGGGGCCAGTTGAAGGTAGGTGCGCAGTTCCTGGGCGTGCTCGCGACGGGTCACATCGCGCTCGCCGTACTTCGTCCAACTCGCCGGATCGGTCTGGACTTGCTTGGCCACCCACAGGATGACCGGTTCGGGCAGCTCGCTGTCAGTGCCCAACGCATAGCCGGGGTAGCGCAGCAGGCAGAGTTGCACGGCGAAGCCGAGGCGGTTGGCGTCGCCGCGCCGCTGACGGATCAGCGACAGGTCGGAGTCGTTGAAGGTGTAGTAGCGGATCAGGTCATCCTGGCTTTCTGGCAACGCGAGCAGGGTGCCCCGCTCCGTGGCCGAGAGGATCAAGCGACGCGGCATGTGTCAGTCGTCCGTGCGGAGGTACTGGTAGAGGGTTTCCCGGCTGATGTTGAACTCGCGGGCAAGCTGCGCCTTGGGCTCGCCGGCCGTCGCTCGCTGCCGCAGGGTAGCAGCCTGCTCATCGGACAGGGCTTTCTTGCGGCCCCGGTACGCGCCACGCTGCTTGGCCAAGGTGATGCCCTCACGCTGCCGCTCGCGGATCAGGGCGCGCTCGAACTCAGCGAAGGCCCCCATCACCGACAGCATCAGGTTGGCCATCGGCGAGTCCTCGCCAGTGAACACCAGGCCCTCCTTCAGGAACTCGATGCGCACGCCGCGTTGAGTCAGCTTCTGTACCAAGCGACGCAGGTCATCGAGGTTGCGGGCCAGCCGGTCCATGCTGTGCACCACCACTGTATCGCCTTCGCGGACGAAGCTCAGCAGCGCTTCGAGCTGGGGGCGCTGGGTGTCCTTGCCCGATGCCTTGTCGGTGAACACCTTGCTCACCTGTGTCTGTTCCAGCTGGCGTTCCGGGTTCTGGTCGAAGCTGCTGACCCGGACGTAGCCGATGCGGTGCCCCTGCACGATGTCTCCTTGGTTGAAGGCGGCTTAAGTGCTCCTTCTGTTCCGTTGTGCCTCAAACCCCGTTTCTGTCAGGCTGAAATCTATGCCCTTCGCAGGCATGTGTCAAAAAATGCGAAAGATGACTCTATTCTGACTAAGCGGTGTCATTTTCAGAAGGTGACTGCACGGAATATCAAGAGTCGGCTGCACAGTCTTTTCTGATCTGTGGTCGTCTCAGAAAACGGAAAATAAAGCACGCTAAGCTGTGGAAGCCCCTGCCAAGCTCGTTCCACCTTGCAACGACGCAATCAGCGGACACGAAACATTCCCCTGCCGCGAATGGCAGGCGCACACCAGGTCAGACAGCACAGCCTCCATGCGCGCCAAATCGGCCATCTTCTCGCGCACGTCTTGGAGCTTGTGCTCGGCCAGGCTGCTGGCCTCCTCGCAGTGGGTGCCATCGTCGAGCCGCAGCAACTCGGCGATTTCATCCAGGCTGAAGCCCAACCGCTGGGCCGATTTCACGAATCGCACCCGTGTCACGTCCGCCGCGCCATAGCGGCGAATGCTGCCATAGGGCTTGTCCGGCTCGGGCAACAAGCCCTTGCGCTGATAGAACCGGATGGTCTCCACATTGACCCCGGCCGCCTTGGCAAAAACGCCAATGGTCAGATTCTCAAAATTAATTTGCATATCGCTTGACTCCGTACATAACTACGGAAGTAAGCTTAAGCTATCCAAACCAAATTTGAAAGGACAAGCGTATGTCTGAACCACAAAACGGGCGCGGCGCGCTCTTCGCCGGTGGGCTGGCCGCCATTCTTGCGTCGGCCTGCTGCCTGGGGCCGCTGGTTTTGATCGCCTTGGGGTTCAGCGGGGCATGGATCGGCAACCTGACGGTGCTGGAACCCTATCGCCCGATCTTCATCGGCGCAGCGCTGGTCGCGCTGTTTTTCGCCTGGCGGCGCATCTACCGCCCGGCGCAAGCCTGCAAACCGGGTGAGGTCTGCGCGATTCCCCAAGTGCGAGCTACTTACAAGCTCATTTTCTGGATCGTGGCCGCGCTGGTCCTGGTCTCGCTCGGATTTCCCTACGTCATGCCATTTTTCTATTAATCACAGGAGTTCATCATGAAAAAACTGTTTGCCGCCCTCGCCCTCGCTGCCGTTGTTGCCCCCGTGTGGGCCGCCACCCAGACCGTCACGCTGTCCGTACCGGGCATGACCTGCTCCACCTGCCCGATCATCGTCAAGAAGGCGATTTCCAAGGTCGAAGGCGTCAGCAAAATTGACGTGACCTTCGAGACACGCGAAGCGGTTGTCACGTTCGATGATGCCAAGACCAGCGTGCAGAAGCTGATCAAGGCAACCGGAGACGCGGGCTTTCCGTCCAGCGTCAAGCAGTAAATCTACCCGGAAAGCGATGATGAGTAACTTGTTTAGATACGGACGTTCGTCCGTCGTAAGCGGCCTTCTGATGCTCATGAGCGTCGGTGCGTTGGCCTATGACTTCAAAAGGATGGAGGCGGCCATCGAGTCGCTCTCGCCTACCACGCAAAGCGAATGGGAGCGCAAGGCCACAGCGGGTGAACCCATTGCGCAGAACGTCACCGGCATGGCGTACAAGTACGGCATCGGCGTCGCGCAGGATCAGGCAGTCTCGTGGAAGTGGTTCCGCTCAGCGGCAGAGCAGGGCGAGGCGGACGCCCAGTTCAACCTCGCGCGCATCTACGAAGGGCATGCCAACGACACCTTCTATCGTCGCCACGCACGGCCTGTGCCCGCTGACGACAGCGAGGCCGTGAATTGGTACCGCCGCTCCGCTGAGCAGAACCACACACAGGCGCAAGTTAAGCTGGCACAGCTGTACGCGAAGGGCGTCGCTCCGGCCGCGTCCGATCTGGTCCAGGCGTACAAGTGGTTCGGCATCGCCGCCGCCCGCGGCGACGAGACCGCGGTCAAGCTGCGCGCCGAGCTTGCGGCCAGATTGACACGTGAGCAGATCGCGGACGGCGATGCTCAGGCTATGGAATGGACAAGAAGTTCCAGTGTTAAGCAGTGAGCGACATCATGGGCTTGATTACACGCATCGCCGATAAAACCGGAGCGCTCGGCAGCGTCGTTTCCGCGATGGGCTGCGCGGCTTGTTTCCCAGCCATCGCCAGTTTCGGCGCGGCCATAGGGCTGGGCTTCCTGAGTGAATACGAGGGCCTGTTTATCTCCAGGCTATTGCCGCTGTTTGCCGCCATCGCCCTGTTAGCAAACGCGCTGGGCTGGCTGAGTCATCGTCAATGGCACCGCAGCCTGCTCGGCATGATCAGGCCGGCCATCGTATTCGCGGCCACGGTTTGGCTTCTCGGCAACTGGTGGACGGCGAACCTGATGTACGTCGGTCTGGCCTTGATGGTCGGGGTGTCGATCTGGGATTTCGTCTCGCCGGCACATCGCCGCTGCGGCCCGGACGGCTGCGAACTGCCACCACAACATGGCTGACGGAAACGACCGTCGCCGACAACAGAGAAGGAACAAACATGACCACCCTTAAGATCACCGGCATGACCTGCGATTCGTGCGCTACGCACGTCAAGGAAGCCTTGGAGAAAGTGCCCGGCGTACAGTCGGCCGTCGTGTCCTACGCCAAGGGCGCGGCCCAACTCGACCTTGACCCCGGCACCGCATCGGACGCACTGACTGCCGCCGTGGCCGGACTCGGCTACAAGGCAACGTTCGCTGATACCTTATCGACGGACAACCGCGCCGGGCTACTCGACAAGGTACGCGGCTGGATGGGGACCGCCGACAAGGGCAGCGACGGTGAACGCCAGTTGCAGGTCGCCGTGATCGGTAGCGGCGGCGCTGCAATGGCGGCGGCGCTGAAGGCCGTCGAGCAAGGCGCGAAAGTCACGCTGATCGAGCGCGGTACTATCGGCGGCACCTGCGTCAACATCGGCTGCGTACCGTCCAAGATCATGATCCGTGCCGCCCACATTGCGCATCTGCGCCGTGAAAGTCCGTTCGACGATGGCATCGCGGCTACTGTGCCGGCGATTAACCGCAGCAAACTACTGGCCCAGCAGCAGGCGCGCGTCGATGAGCTGCGCCACGCCAAGTATGAAGGCATCCTGGATGGCAACCCGGCCATCACCGTTCTGCATGGTGAAGCGCGTTTCAAGGATGACCAAAGCCTTACCGTCCGTTTGAACGATGGCGGCGAGCGCGTCGTGGTGTTCGATCGCTGCCTGGTCGCCACTGGTGCCAGTCCGGCCATTCCGCCCATCACTGGTTTGAAAGGCACGCCGTACTGGACATCTACCGAGGCCCTAGTGAGTGACACCATTCCCGAACGCCTAGCCGTGATCGGATCGTCGGTGGTGGCGCTGGAACTGGCGCAAGCCTTCGCCCGGCTGGGCAGCCAGGTCACGATCCTGGCGCGCAGCACACTGTTCTTCCGCGAAGACCCGGCCATCGGTGAGGCCGTCACAGCCGCCTTTCGTGCCGAAGGAATCAAGGTTCTGGAACACACGCAAGCCAGCCAGGTCGCCTATGCGGACGGCGAATTCGTGCTGACCACAGGGCACGGCGAAGTGCGCGCCGACAAGTTGCTGGTCGCTACCGGCCGCACGCCGAACACGCGCAGCTTGGCGCTGGAAGCGGCGGGTGTCGCCGTCAATGCGCAGGGAGCCATCGTCATTGACAAGGGCATGCGCACCAGTACGCCACACATTTATGCCGCAGGAGACTGCACTGACCAGCCGCAATTCGTCTATGTGGCAGCGGCCGCCGGCACCCGTGCGGCCATCAACATGACCGGCGGAGACGCTACGCTCAATCTGACCGCGATGCCGGCGGTGGTGTTCACCGATCCGCAGGTCGCCACTGTGGGCTACAGCGAGGCGGAAGCGCACCACGACGGGATCGAGACCGACAGCCGCCTGCTAACACTGGATAACGTGCCGCGTGCGCTCGCCAACTTCGACACACGCGGCTTTATCAAGCTGGTAATCGAGGAAGGTAGCGGACGACTCATTGGGGTACAGGCAGTGGCCCCGGAAGCGGGCGAGCTGATCCAGACGGCGGTGCTCGCGATCCGTAACCGCATGACCGTACAGGAACTGGCTGACCAGTTGTTCCCCTACCTGACGATGGTCGAGGGGCTGAAGCTCGCGGCGCAGACCTTCACCAAGGATGTCAAACAATTGTCCTGCTGCGCAGGATGAAAGGAGATGGAACCATGAAGCTCGCCCCATATATTTTAGAACGTCTCACTTCGGTCAATCGTACCAATGGTACTGCGGATCTCTTGGTCCCGCTACTGCGGGAACTCGCCAAGGGGCGTCCGGTTTCACGAACGACACTTGCCGGGATTCTCGACTGGCCCGCTGAGCGAGTGGCCGCCGTACTCGAACAGGCCACCAGTACCGAATATGACAAAGATGGGAACATCATCGGCTACGGCCTCACCTTGCGCGAGACTTCGTATGTCTTTGAAATTGACGACCGCCGTCTGTATGCCTGGTGCGCGCTGGACACCTTGATATTTCCGGCGCTGATCGGCCGTACAGCTCGCGTCTCATCGCATTGCGCTGCAACCGGAGCACCCGTTTCACTCACGGTTTCACCCAGCGAGATACAGGCTGTCGAACCTGCCGGCATGGCGGTGTCCTTGGTATTGCCGCAGGAAGCAGCCGACGTTCGTCAGTCCTTCTGTTGCCATGTACATTTCTTTGCATCTGTCCCGACGGCGGAAGACTGGGCCTCCAAGCATCAAGGATTGGAAGGATTGGCGATCGTCAGTGTCCACGAGGCTTTCGGCTTGGGCCAGGAGTTTAATCGACATCTGTTGCAGACCATGTCATCTAGGACACCGTGATCGGATATCGACCCAATGTTCTACGGCACCGGCATCGGATTCGCAGCGCGCGGATTGAACTCGGCGAAACGGTATATGCATTGCCGTGAACCGACCAAAAGGAGGTGTTCGATGAACGCCTACACGGTGTCCCGGCTGGCCCTTGATGCCGGGGTGAGCGTGCATATCGTGCGCGACTACCTGCTGCGCGGATTGCTGCGGCCAGTCGCCTGCACCACGGGTGGCTACGGCCTGTTCGATGACGCCGCCTTGCAGCGACTGTGCTTCGTGCGGGCCGCCTTCGAGGCGGGCATCGGCCTCGGCGCATTGGCGCGGCTGTGCCGGGCGCTGGATGCGGCGAACTGCGATGAAACTGCCGCGCAGCTTGCTGTGCTGCGTCAGTTCGTCGAACGCCGGCGCGAAGCGTTGGCCAATCTGGAAGTGCAGTTGGCCGCCATGCCGACCGCGCCGGCACAGCATGCGGAGAGTTTGCCATGAACAGCCCCGAGCGCATGCCGGCCGAGACGCACAAACCGTTCACCGGCTACCTGTGGGGCACGCTGGCCGTGCTGACTTGCCCCTGCCACCTGTCCATCCTCGCTGCCGTGCTGGCCGGCACAACCGCCGGTGCATTCCTTGTCGAGTATTGGGTCATCACGGCGCTCGGTTTGACCGGCCTGTTTCTTCTGTCACTGGCGCGGGCGTTGCGGGCATTCAGGGAAAGATCATGAGCGCTTCCCGGCCGGATGGATGGACTACGGCGGAGGGCCCAAGCGTTCGAGCGCGGGCAAGGCTTTCTGTTCGCAAAGCCGATGCCGGCGGCGGCATTCGCCGTCTTCGTCAGTCAATGGAGGGGTGCCACCATGAATGCAAATGATCCGACCGCCACCAGTTGCTGCGTGTGCTGCAAGGAAATTCCGCTCGATGCCGCCTTCACACCGGAAGGCGCGGAGTACGTCGAGCACTTCTGCGGGCTGGAGTGTTATCAACGTTTCCAGGCGCGGGCCAGCACTGCGACCGAAACGAGCGGCGAACCGAACGCTTGCGGTTCGCCGCCGTCAAATTGAGACAAACCACGCTTTCGCTACGTCGCCTCATGTCGGCATCAAATTCGGCTGAGTAGCTTCTCGCCATCTGGACGTAGCTCGCCCTTGGGTGAAATATGCCGATACAGGGTCTGCCGCGTGATGCCAAGTTCCTGGCACAGGTCGCCGACCTTGGTCTCTGACTGCCCCATTGCCGCCATCGCCAGCCGCAGCTTGGCGGCGGTCATCTTGAACGGCCGGCCGCCTTTCCGGCCGCGTGCCCGTGCTGAGGCCAGGCCCGCCACGGTGCGCTCGGCGATCAACTCGCGCTCGAACTCGGCCAGCGCGGCGAAGATACCGAAGACCAGCTTGCCGGCGGCGGTCGTGGTGTCAATGGCCGCGCCGTGCCCGGTCAGCACCTTGAGGCCGATGCCGCGTCCGGTCAGGTCATGGACGGTATTGATCAGATGGCGCAGGTCGCGCCCGAGCCGATCCAGTTTCCAAACGACCAACGTGTCGCCTGGCCGTAGTGCCTTCAGACAGCTCGCCAGACCGGGACGATCCTCGCGTTTTCCGGACGCTTGGTCTTCATAGAGATGCGCCGGATCAACACCGGCCGCGACCAGCGCATCGCGCTGCAAGTCCGTCGCCTGGGAGCCATCCGCCTTCGATACTCGCATGTAGCCAATCAGCATCTTGTACCTGTCACATATACGTTCTATTATGTGACAGTTTGCATCGGGAAGCTCTGCACGTCAAAATTTGTCACTTAACCCGTCATTCTGCCTAAGGCATGCAAAGGGTAGGCTAGGCTCATAATGTGACAGAAATTCCGGGGGGATGCCTTCCTTCGCGAAGGTGGCGCGCAACTGTTCCAAGGAAGCGGGGTCGCGCCGACCATAGGAAGCCAACGCGAACAGCGAGCGTGCCGTCTCGGGGTTGTGTCGTGCTTCAATGATGGCCTCATCAATGGCCTGGATTGCACGCTGCCAGTGATCGACGGGTTCGGGCTTCGGCGCTTTCGCCGGCAGGCCACTGGTGAACCCGGTTTGGGGCTCGGACCAGAATAGCTTTGCGTGCTCGCCTGGCGGGCTTATATCCCTCACCTCAATCAAGCTGATTGCCGTTGCCGCCGCCTCCAGCATCTGCAACCGTACTGCCGGGTTCAGGGTTTCATACGGTCGCCACAGACTTTGCCCAGCACGCAGCGGATGCCCGCAGCATTCCCAGATTTGGCGGAGATACCCCGCGTAGGTGCCGCACGTCGAAAGCGGGGTGTTCAGCTCATCGAGCAGCGTGCGTAGCAGCCTAAACCACAATCCGGCGTGGATGCGTCGGCGCGGCAACTCCACGTGGCCGGTCGTCAGTGCCTGCCAGGTACGCTGGTCCATCGCCGCAATCGCGTCGCTGGCAGTGCGCGGTTCGGCGTCGGCGTTCTCCCAGCCGAGAAACCGCCCTGGCACGCCCCAATAGGATTCCAGCCAGCAGCCATGCAGTGGGCAGCTCAGCATCAGGGGCAGCTTCCACGCGAGCAGTACGGCTTGGTTCTCCGGATCGTTCAGGCAGAGCGGACAGGCGCGGTGTATCGGTTGGGTGGGCAGCCAGGCACGCCAGCTCGTGATGGATCGCGTCTTACGGCGGAGTCTCGGCAGCAGTACCGAGAGCTGGAACGCATAGGTTTCCAATGCGGCTGGAATCTGATCATCAAGGCTGTCCAGTAGCCAAGGCACCCAGCCGGCGAAACTCATGCAGCGCAGCCGATCCAGCTCGATACCGCTCCGCTGGAAGAGCATCATCAGCAGCGACAGTGGTGGCGCGGTATCCAGGTCATCAACCTGGCCGTGACCAAGATCGTGCTCCAGCAGGTCGGACACCTCCATGTGATAGCAAAGGGCCACGCGGTTGAGCCATGAAGACAAGGCTTCGCCTTCCTTGGGAGCCGGATGCAGCGGCCAGCGTGGCGCTGGCTTCACATCAGTTCCCGCTCGAATTGCCGACGCCGCTCGCTTGGGCCGGTGTAATCGGCCATGCTGAGCGTGCGGTGGTTGATCGCTTCCTCGCCGCTCTCCACGGCGACGAGGGCCGCCGCCATCAGCAAGTGCGCCAGTTCGCCGATGGTGCCCTCGCTGCGTGTGAGCAGGTAGCGGGCCATGTCCAGCGTGGCAATCGACGAGGGTCGCCGCAATGGAAGCGAAGCGGCGAAGCTGGCCAGCAGTGAGCAGCAATCGTCGTTGGCCTCCCACACCGGCAGCATCATGGGCTCGAAGCGGTTTTCCAATTGGTCATCCGAGCGGATGGCCAGGTAGGCGTCGCGCGTGCCGACCCCGACCAATGGGATGCGCAGCTCATTGCCGAGGAAGCGCAGCAGGTTGAGAAATTCCCGCCGGTTGACGCTGTTGCCGGCCAAGACGTTGTGCAGCTCGTCGATCACCAGCATGCGCACGCCGACCTTGCGCAGCAGTGCCAGCGCCAGTTGCTCCATTTCCGGCAGCCGTGGGCGCGGGCGCAATGGTGCCCCCATCGCGGCAAGTAGCGCGACGTAGAAGCGGATCACCGACGGTTCGGACGGCATCTGCACGACCAGCACCGGCATGTGTTCCTGGTCCGCGTCGGAGCTGGCCGGATGCGTGCGCCGGAATTTCTCGATGATCATCGACTTGCCGTTGTTGGTCGGGCCAACCAGCAGCAGGTTGGGCATGCGTTGCTTGTTTGGCCACGCATACAGGGTTTCCAGCCGGTTCAGCGCCTCGACCGCGCGCGGGTAGCCGATCCAGCGGTCGGCGCGAAGGCGCTGGATGCGCTCGTCCGCCGGCAGCCGAGCCAGCCCCTGTGCCGCTGGCAGCAGGTGTGACAAGTCGATGATGGGATATTCGTCCACGGCTACCACTCCTCGATCTGGTCGAACGGTTTGGCCGGAGGCAGGTTGTCTGCCTGCGGATCAGCAACGTCCGTTTTCGGCGGAATCGGCTTGTCCGGCGGAGGCGATGCCTTGAGGTGCTGGCGTCGATCCGCGTCGCGCCGCGCCTTGCGCGTGGCCTTCTGTGCGGTGGTCACGATCTCGCGCATCTGCCCGATCATGCGGAACAGCGCCGACTCATCCACCTGTTCGCGTCCCTGCTGCCGCAATTTCGTCAGCGCCTGCCGTTGTTCCCAGAGGGTGACAGCCGGGTGCGACAAGGTACGGTAGGGGATTTCCAGGTAATGCTGCCCCTCCGGTTCCAGCACCCAGATACGGCTGATGTCACGCGGGTCGCGCCGGATCAGGAAAGCGGGCAAGCGGTCGCGTCGTGCGATCCACGGTTTGAGCGCATCGGCGTAGTAGTGAATGTGGTCGATGACAAAGCCGGTGCGAGTCAGAGTACGGCGAATGATGGGCAGGAAATCGACCAAAAAAGCCAAGGCGCGGGTGACGACAGCCGGTACACCGACACGCGCCACGGCTTCTGACCAGCGCGCCGCCGGCGGCTGAAGCAGGCCGTTGTGCACAGAGCCGTGATAGGTGCCCACCGCCAACGTGAGCCAGCGCTCCAGCTCACGCAATGTCAGGGCGGCCTTGTTTTCGGAATCGTAGTCCCCGCGCTGGTCAGGGTTGGAGAAGGTCGTCCCTGGCAATTCATCGTGGATCATCTGCATCGCCGTACCGATGATCCGTTCCACGATGCCGCCGTAGTGCGGCTGCCCTGGCGGACGATAGTCCAACCGGATGCCGTGCTGCTCGCAGCCACGGCGCAGCGCCTCGCTCTTGAACTCGGCCGCGTTGTCCAAGTAGAGCAGCCTGGGCTTGCCGCTCATCGGCCAATCCATTTCTATATTCAGACCCTCCAGCCAGGGACGCTTGTCGCAGGCGACATGCACAAGGCACAGGCCGACCGAAACAGATGACGGCGCTTCCAGCGTGACGACCATGCCGAGCACGCAGCGGGTAAACACGTCGATGGCGATGGTCAGATACGGACGGCCAATCGGTTGCCGGTCGCGCTCGTCCACCACGATCAGGTCGATGACCGTGTGATCAATCTGCACTTGTTCCAGTGGCGCGGTCACGGCGGGAGGCTCACCACCGACACCTTGCAGGCTGCGGGACGCATCCTGACCTTCCCGGCGGCGAGTGGCCTTGAGCGGGTCGAGGCCGGCGATCCGCAGGGCCAAAGTGTTGCGCGCCGGCACCCGTAGCTTTTGCGCTTTGCAAGCCTGCGCGACCTCGCGGTGGAACGCCGCCAGGCTACGCTTCTGCTTGGTCAGGAAGCGCTTTTGCAGCAACTCGCGGATGATGCGCTCAACTGATTCCGGCAAGCGTCCCTTGCCTTTTCCGCCGCCGGACTGGCCGGGAACCAGGTCCGTCACAAACCCAGCACCTTGCCGGGCACGCCGGATCAGGACATACACCTGTCGCCTGGATAGGCCCAGCGCTTGAGCAGCGGCATCGGCGGCTTCATGCCCAACCACTTCAAGCGCTGCCAGCGGCCCGATGATTTCGGTCCGGTGCCGGGCCTGTGCCCATGCCGCATCGGGCAGGGTGGCCACGCCCTGCTCGGCAATTGGTAATGTGTCTGACGCCATGCTCACACCTCGCTTTGGTGCACACGAGTATTGAGCATAGTCGAGATTGGTGCAGATGACTTCTGATATTGCGTGGTCAGGAGCCGACTGCACACCTGGCGTTACGCCCCGTCAATTGGTGCAGTCGTCTTCTGAAAATGACAAGCGGCGCGGCCCTGCCTGACATCCAGTTAGGGTATGCCTCAATCTGACGGTAGCGAGTCGCAGGCGTTCGGATCGGCATCGGTTTCGTTCCCTGTCTTGGCACGCGCTTCGAAGCGTTGATAACACTCCAACCCGCAGAAGTGCTCGACGTATTCCGCGCCTTCCGGGGTGAAGGCGGCATCGAGCGGGATTTCCTTGCAGCACACGCAGCAACTGGTGGTGGTCGAGTCACTTGCATTCATGGTGGCACCCCTCCATTGACTGACGAAGACGGCGAATGCCGCCGCCGGCATTGGCTTCGCGAACAGGAAGCCTTGTCCTGTGTCGCAGTCCGCTTGTCGCAATAGATCAAGACTCGCCGATGTTTCCACGCCTTCAGCCACCACATCCATGCCCAGCCCGTGCGCAAGCTGAATCACGGTGTGCACGATGGTTTGGTCGCGGCGGTCGTTGGCGAGCCCGGCGACAAACGATTGGTCGATCTTGAGCGTGCTGATTGGGCAGCACTTCAGATGTTGCAGACAGGAATACCCCGTCCCGAAGTCATCGGCGGCGAAGCGCACACCGATCTGCCGCAAGGCGTCCAGGGCGGGGAAGATCGCCGGATCACCAAACGCGACCGATTCGGTCAGCTCGATTTCGAGATACTCGGCGGGCAACTCGGCATCAGCCAGCACGCCCTTTACCCACCCGTCGAAGTCCGGTCCCACTTGGCTCGCCGAAACATTGACGGCCAGCCGGAACGGTCGCCATGCCAGCATTCGCCAGTCACGCATCTGGCGGCAGGCTTCACCCAGCACCCAAGCGCCGATTTCAGGCATCAGGCCGGACGATTCGACCACGGGCAGGAACTGGCCCGGTGGCAATAGTCCAAGCGTCGGATGACGCCAGCGCAACAGGGCTTCCGCGCCGACAATCCCACCACTGCGCAGATCGACGACGGGCTGGTAGTGCAGTTCAAGCTGCCCGCGCTCGACCGCTTGGGCCAGTTCCGGCGTCGTCCATCCATCCGGCCGGAAAGCGCTCATTCTCTTTCCCTGAATGCCCGCAACGCCCGCGACAGGGACAGAAGGAACAGGCCGGTCAAACCGAGCGCCGCGATGACCCAATGCTCGCCGAGGAAAGCACCGGCGGTTGTGCCGGCCAGCACGACAGCGAGGATGGGCAGGTGGCAGGGGCAAGTCAGCACAGCCAGTCCGCCCCACAGGTAGCCGGTGATCGGTTTGTGCGTCTCGGACGGCAAGCGCTCGGGGTTGTTCATGGCAGACTCTCCGCGTGCTGTGCCGGCTCGGTCGGCAGGGTGGCCAACTGCACTTCCAGATCGGCCAACGCTTCGCGCCGACGCTCGACGAACTGACGCAGCAGGGCAAGCTGCGCGGCCGCTTCGTCGCCGTCCGCCGCATCCAGCGCCCGGCACAGCCGCGCCAGCGCGTCGAGGCCGATGCCCGCCTCGAAGGCCGCCCGCACGAAGCACAGCCGTTGCAAGGCGGCGTCATCGAACAAGCCGTAGCCGCCTGGTGTGCACGCCACCGGGCGCAGCAATCCGCGCAGCAGGTAGTCGCGCACGATATGCACGCTCACCCCGGCATCAAGAGCCAGCCGGGACACCGTGTAGGCGTTCATTGAACACCTCCTTTTTCTCACCCGGCGCAGCAGGAAAGCTGCTTCACATCCTTGTTGAAGGTCTGCGCCGCGAGCTTCAACCCCTCGACCATCGTCAGGTAGGGGAACAACTGGTCGGCCAGTTCCTGCACCGTCATGCGGTTGCGAATGGCCAGAGCCGCCGTCTGGATCAGTTCACCCGCTTCCGGCGCGACCGCCTGTACGCCGATCAGCCGATGGCTGCCTTCCTCGATAACCAACTTGATGAAGCCGCGTGTGTCGAAGTTGGCGAGCGCACGCGGCACGTTGTCCAAGGTCAAGGTGCGGCTGTCGGTCTCGATCCCGTCGTGGTGGGCTTCCGCCTCGCTGTAGCCCACGGTCGCCACTTGCGGATCGGTGAACACCACGGCCGGCATTGCGGTCAGGTCGAGCGCCGCATCGCCGCCGGTCATGTTGATCGCGGCACGGGTGCCGGCCGCTGCCGCCACATAGACGAACTGCGGCTGGTCGGTGCAGTCGCCGGCCGCGTAGATGTTCGGGTTGCTCGTGCGCATGCCTTGGTCGATGACGATGGCACCTTGCGCATTGACAGTGACCCCCGCTGCGTCCAGCGCGAGGCTGCGCGTGTTCGGTGTCCGACCGGTGGCAACCAGCAGTTTGTCGGCGCGCAATTCACCGTGCGTGGTGGTCAGCACGAATTCACCGTCCATATGGGCGACCTGGCTGGCTTGCGTGTGCTCCAGCACCTCGATGCCCTCGGCACGGAAAGCGGCTGTCACCGCCTCGCCGATGGCCGGGTCTTCACGGAAGAACAAGGTATTGCGCGCCAGGACCGTGACCTTGCTGCCCAGCCGGGCAAAGGCTTGCGCCAGCTCCAGCGCCACCACCGACGAGCCGATTACGGCAAGGCGTTCGGGAATGGTGTCGCTCGCCAGGGCCTCGGTGGAAGTCCAGTAGGGTGACTCTTTCAAGCCCGGAATCGGCGGGACCGCCGGGCTGGCACCCGTGGCGACCAGGCAGCGGTCGAACATCACGACGCGCTCGCCACCCTCGTTCAAACGGACGGTAAGGCTCTGGTCGTCCTTGAAGCGCGCCTCACCGTGCACAACGGTGATGGCCGGATTACCGCCCAGGATGCCTTCGTACTTGGCGTGCCGCAGTTCGTCGACGCGGGCCTGCTGCTGGGCCAGCAGCTTACTGCGGTCAATCGTAGGCACAGTTGCCGCAATACCGCCATCGAACGGGCTTTCCCGGCGCAGATGGGCGATGTGGGCGGCGCGGATCATGATCTTGGACGGCACACAGCCGACATTGACGCAGGTGCCGCCGATGGTGCCGCGCTCGATCAGCGTGACCTGCGCGCCTTGCTCGACGGCCTTCAGCGCCGCCGCCATCGCGGCTCCACCGCTGCCAATGACCGCTACCTGCACCGGGGGCTCGTTGCCACTGTGCTTTTCGGCGGCGGCCATCCATCCCCGCACCTTGTCGAGCAGTCCGACGCGGTTGTCCGCCAGTGGCGCATCGGCTAGCGTTGCCTTGTAGCCCAGTCCGGCCACGGCGGCAGTCAGCGCGTCCGGCGATGTGCCCGGCACGATGGCGAGTTGCGCTGTGCCCTTCGGATAGGACACCAGCGCCGACTGCACGCCTGGCACTTTTTCCAGCGCTTCCTTGACGTGCGCCGCGCACGAGTCGCAAGTCATGCCGGTGATTTTTAGATGGGTCATGCAACAGATCTTTTATCGTTTGTGGCGCCAGACAATGACGTCCGTTGTGCTGCGGTGCCGTTTTCAGTGACTCACTGCTTGACGCTGGACGGATAGCCCGCGTCTGCGGTTGCCTTGGTCAGCTTCTGCACGCTGGTCTTGGCATCGTCGAAGGTGACGACCGCTTGGCGTGTCTCGAAAGTCACGTCAACTTTGCTGACGCCTTCGACCTTGGAAATCGCCTTCTTGACAGTGATCGGGCAGGCGGAGCAGGTCATGCCCGGTACGGACAGCGTGACGGTCTGGGTGGCGGCCCAGACGGGGGCAACAACGGCGGCGAGGGCGAGGGAGGCAAACAGTTTCTTCATGGTGAACTCCGATCAGTAGAAAAATGGCATGACGTAGGGAAATCCGAGCGCGACCAGAACCAGCGCGGCCACGATCCAGAAAATGAGCTTGTAAGTAGCTCGCACTTGGGGAATCGCGCAGACCTCACCCGGTTTGCAGGCCGCTGCCTGCCGGTAGATGCGCCGCCAGGCGAAGAACAACGCCACCAGCGCCACGCCGATAAAGATGGGGCGATAGGGTTCCAACACCGCCAAGTTGCCGATCCAAGCGCCGCTGAACCCCAAGGCGATCAGAACCAACGGCCCGAGGCAGCAAGCCGAGGCGAGGATGGCGGCAAGCCCTCCAGTGAAGAGCGCGCCGCGCCCGGTTTTTGGTTCAGACATGCGCTTGTCCTTTCGAATTGAAATTGGATAGCGTAACCTTACTTCCGTACTCATGTACGGAGTCAAGCGATATGGAAAACAATTTGGAGAACCTGACCATTGGCGTTTTCGCCAAGGCGGCCGGGGTCAATGTGGAGACCATCCGTTTCTATCAGCGCAAGGGCTTGTTGCTGGAGCCTGACAAGCCCTATGGCAGCATCCGCCGCTATGGCGAGGCGAATGTAACGCGGGTGCGCTTCGTGAAATCAGCCCAGCGGCTGGGCTTCAGCCTGGATGAGATCGCCGAGCTGCTGCGGCTGGAGGATGGCACCCATTGCGAGGAAGCCAGCAGTCTGGCCGAGCACAAGCTCAAGGACGTGCGCGAGAAAATGGCTGACCTGGCGCGCATGGAGGCCGTGCTGTCTGAGTTGGTGCGCACCTGCCATGCGCGAAGGGGGAACGTTTCCTGCCCGCTGATCGCGTCACTACAGGGTGGAGCAAGCTTGGCAGGTTCGGCTATGCCTTAGCGTGCTTTATTTTCCGTTTTCTGAGACGACCCCTTAGAAAGCCTAGTCAAAGAGCTGTCACGAGAACACCGTTAGCTTAGCGTACGATTTTTTCCGAATTCTGCGGTTCCCCCTTCCTCCGCATCTACGAGCTTGCACTGCAGGCCAGCTTCCGCGCAGATTTCACAATAGAACAGCTATCTGCCGAGCTAGGGCTGGTGGTGGACCAACTCTGGCCGAACTTTGAGAAAGCGGTTAGCGAAGCGGGATTGCCGATCGAGCAACTCGGGACCGAGTTGGTGCTTGGTGGATGGTCGTTGAAGAACGGCCGGATGATGGCCACGGCGTATGCGAAGAGTGACAGCCGGCGCCCTTGCGTTGTCCAGCCGATCGGGGGGCAGATGGCGTCGCCGGGCGAACCGCTCCAGGCCGCGACCCCTAGCATGGCCCAGGTGGATCTGCTGGCCCATGCGCGTCTCCAGGTCAGCTACCTCAATGGGCAATTGGGCCGGAAAGTAGCAGGAGGTCGACTGCTAGTTGGGTTTCTGCAGAAGGGGCAAGCCCTGCTCAAGGATCTAGGAGAGATCTAGGTCGCGGGAGTCAAATACGCTAGGGGCTGAAATCGAAGTTCAGGTCTGGCCCTAAGGCAGAAGGCCAAAGCAGACCAAGGTCGTCCGTGGATTTGGGATGTTTATCGAGGGCAGGGTGGATGTCCGCTTCTGGCCGGAAGCGGACATTGGGCGGCGACCGGCCGGGTGATGGCATCCGCCTTCGACCCAAAGCGGGCATCGTTCTCGACACACCTGAGTTGATCCGTACTCCAAAGCCTGTTTCCGCTACCCCTTGTAGTGCTCGACGTAGAGCCCCAAAGCTGCCAACGACGCATACACGGCGGACCCAGCGTTGGTCGCGTACAAGGCAAAGGGAACCGGAGGATCGCAGGGAACTGTTGCGATGAACCACGGAGCTGAGCTCGTCAAGCTCGTCCTAGGTGATGTGAGGAATCCTAGCTCCCTACGCATACCTAGCGCCTCGCGGACGTACGCCTTGTTCCAGCCGCCAGTCTTGCACGAGACCCCAAGAAGTAACTCCGTAAATGCGGGATAGCGACGGGTCTTAATCGGACGATATACACCGACGTCAATCTCGTGACGGTCAGCCGCTTTGACCACCGTCGTGCCTTTCCAGCTATGGCTTAGTGTGGTGACCTGCACTGAAATCCTAATCTCGAGCTTCTCAGTAGACGTAGATCCACTGATGTAATCGTGATCCGGATGGTTTGCTTTGCATGGAGATCCTCCAAACGTCAGGACGCCTGCCATCTTGGGGGTACACGTGAGCTTGTAGCCCGCACTATCGATGATTCGCAGAAGCCTAAGCAGCACCCGAAGTTCGTAAGCCTTTCCTTGCGCGTAGGGAGACCCGCTCGCCTTAGCACGCGAAATGGCTGCTTTCACAGCGTTGAGGATTGCTAACTTACTGATCGTCACAGTCGCGGTCCTCGTGGCGCGTGTTCCTCGCGAGGGTCGTCCGGTGGCAGATATCGAGCGATATAGGCCTCAAGATCTGCCTGCTCGTGATCCGTCAAACGCTGGGGTGATACAGTTGGTAGATGTGACCGGATTGAGCGAACTCGGCGACCTTCTGGTGTCTCAACAGTGTAATGAACGTCCTCCAGTCCGGTGAGACCTTGGACCAGCTTCCCGATCTCACCCAAGGTTTGCGAGAGGGCGTCTTGGGTCGTCACAGGTCTAAAATCGAGAACCGCCGCAAGTGCGGCTGCAGCTTGTGCATTCGTGTCGTCCTCGTAATCAGACATCGCCTGAACAATCGCGGAGCGAAGCGATCTAACAATTTGTGGATCAAGCTCAGACGCAAGGGCTAGCGCCTTCCCTATCTCCCTAATTACCTCTTCACCACCTTGATCTTCTGCCATTCACAACTCCACAGCTGTAGACATTAACGGGCCGCGCGGGATGAACCGCCCGGATTCTCTAAATTCAATTGCCGAAGGTTGCCGTTGGCAATGTTCCTTAAGAGTAAGGCACAGTGCGGTTTGGTTCCATAAGCGGATCGCGCTGGCTGTATCCCGAAGTGTGCGATGACGCCGAAGCTGGATAGTGTCGCTGAATTGGACCATCAGGCACTTAGGTCTGAGCCCTGATACAGATTGATGATATGACTCCAAGTCGCGTACGGGCTGCGAAGAGCACCGGCTACTTTGGTCCGCTTCTGACCGAAAGCGGACATTCGTTTAACCAAGGGTGAAGGAAACTTTTAGGGCCAGGATGGACTTCAACTCTCTCGTTCGCTCGCTTCTATCCGATGCGAAGATGCGCCGTAACAAGCCTCTGCGAGACTAGTGCGCGAGCCAGGTCGCTGACATTGCTCCATGGCCTATGACGTGCCCCGCACCCGCTGGTCAAATGGAACCGCCCTCGGCACCATGGGCACGACCATCTAAGGAGTTCTTCATGCTCTACCAAGATAAGTACGTCGCCTTCATCGACATGCTCGGGTTCTCCGCACTTGTCCAAGAGTCGGCAGCCGACATGAGCAAGCTTGATGAAATAGCAGAGGCCATCGACAGACTAAAGAACACAGCGTGCTGCAACCCAGCAACAGGACTTTTGTTCACTTACTTCAGCGACTGCATCGTCATATCAAGCAGCCGCTCTCCTGCTGGCCTTGCCGACATCCTGAGCTGCATCAGAATGTTGGCCGAGAACCTGCTAGTGGTTGATATATTGATACGTGGAGGGCTCACAGTTGGAAGCATTCATCATGATTCTCAGATGATCTTCGGACCGGCGATGCTGGACGCCTATCGCATGGAATGTAAGGAAGCACGCAATCCCATGGTGCTCGTGAGCGAAGAGGTGCGATCGGATGCTCGCGCTGCGGGGTTAAGCAACCTGTTGACGTGGGATGACGAAGAGCCAGACCGCCACTATGTCCACTATCTGATCTCGTACAGCGCTTATGACTCTAATCCAAGGGCGGGCGTCGTGATTCTCGATAGCCAGGCCGCTCTCATCCGGCATTTCATCGCCAAGAGGCTGCTAGGCGCTCCGGGTAAGATCCTGGATAAAGCCGAGTGGATGGAACGATATTGGAACGAGAAGGTGGCGACAGGTGGAATTCTCGGACGTGTTGACAGGGTCGCAGACCTTGTTAGGCCCAATGCGCGACCATTTCGCAGCAGACTCGCCGTTCTAGCACCGCAACCGGGCGCCACTAGTGTGGACTAGCGAATCAGGCAAGCAGCTGCCGATTCCTTGCAAAGATTCAATTCAATTGGCCATACGGAAGCACGTGCAATCCCTGATGGCAGTCGGGACCACCATCTCCCCATTGCCAGCCGCGTCTGAACCAGCGCCCGGAACGCTTCAGCGGAAGGGGCTGGTCCCTTCCGCTGGTGCCTGCCCTGGTTGCACCGGCTATGCGCGGCCACCACGTTCCCGGACACGTCTCTGCCCCCGTCCTGTTGGGCCACCAGGTGCTCGGCGGTGCATTGAAAGGCTCGGGCCTTACTGGCCTTCAGCCCGAGCTCTGAGGGTGCAGTGAGCCACATCGGCAGGCCGCAATAGAAGCAACGGCCCGATTGGGCGTAGAAGGCAGAAGTGCGAAGGGATCTGCGGCGTTTGGCGGTCATGGATGGCTCCGGAATCGAAGGATTCCCGTGCCCCCATTGGGTGGACCTCGGGCACCCGGAGCCTATTGGCTATGCGGGCACAACACCGGCGCTTTATAGCGACTGGCTAAGGCGTTATAGCTCAGCGCTTGAGCCGCTACAAGGCCCAGATGCCGACCAGAACGGGAGGGAGTCACCGACGCCCAGTTAAGGTCAAAGCTTGGTCAGGGGGCGAGCGACGCGCTTGAGCAGGTGGAGCGGGGCGTGGCGCGTCACCCAGGGAAGTCGCGGTGTTGTAGTCCTGCTCAACCCGCTGAACTGTTCGCACGTTCAGGCCCGAGATCTCGTCTAATTGTTCTTGCGACCAATGTCGCGACTGGCGGAACTGGGAAGTGCAGGCGACAAGCTCTGACCGATCAGGTGCGCAGTTGGGAACTCAAGGGCGAGCTGGATGTGGAGCCAGAAATCGAGGGCGTCTTAGGTGCGGATCCAGGAATCAAGGGCATCTTTGGGGGAGATCTGGAAATCGCGGGCGTCCTTGTGGGGAAATACGGGCGGACAGCTGTGGGATCTGGGGCGTTTCCGTTGTGGCAGTCACCAGTTTCCGGCCAATCAGACGGCGGCTATCCCGTCTCGCGAAGAACCGGCACGGTGGCACTGGTGCTACTGGTGCTGCCACTTGTTCTGCTGCCGGTGTGGGCCGCGGCGAGCGGATCCCCCCTGGCCATGCTGTTGGAGGGGGTCTACCGCGCCGGCGCCCTGGTCTTTGGCGGCGGCCACGTCGTGCTGCCATTGCTGCAGACCGCGGTTGTCCAGAGCGGCACCGTGAGCACGGCAGATCTGCTCGCCGGGTACGGTGCGGCGCAGGCGGTGCCGGGCCCTCTTTTCACATTCGCAGCGTACCTGGGGGCCATGGCCGCGGGTCCGTTGAGTGGCTGGGCGGGAGGTCTTACGCTGTTGGCGGTCATTTTCATGCCTGCCGTTCTCGTGCTCGTAGGAGTGCTGCCCTTCTGGGAGTCGCTAAGCCACCGCAAGGATCTGCAGGCTTCAATTGCAGGCGTCAACGCCGGGGTCGTCGGGATCCTGCTGGCAGCGTTGTACGACCCGGTGTGGACGAGTGCGATCCATGACCGATGGGATGTCACGATGGCGCTGGTTGCGTTCGGGCTACTGGTCGTCGCGCGTGCACCGCCGATCGTGGTGGTGTTGCTGGCTGCCATGGCGGGTTGGGCGATGGCGCGGTAGTCAGGGCATCTGCCAGAGCATATAAGCCGCCGTCATGAAAATGAGTAGCGCGAATGCAACATTCAACACTCCACGGTGCTCTGCCAACGCTGCTGATGCGCGCGCTCCGGCGATTCCGCCCGCACTTCCAGCAACGACGAATGCGGCAGCAAGTGGCCAGTTGACCAGGCCGGATTGAGCATAGTTGATGGCAGTCGTCAGACCGAAAGCGGAGACAGCTACGAGGGAGCTGCCTATTGCGGCCAGCATCGGCATGCCCGTGGCGGCCATCAGCCCAGGGACAACCAGGAAGCCGCCGCCAATACCGAAGAATCCGGAGAGTGCCCCGGAGAACGCCCCTAATCCGAGCAGTGCCGGCATGTTCCCTTTGCTGAGGCGGACGCTTGCATCACCTTCCGCATTGCGTTTGCGCAGCATAAGAATGCCTATCACGACCATCAGCAGGGCAAACATGAACAATAGTCGCTGCCCATCCACGGCCTTACCTAAGCTGGAGCCCAGATAGGCGCCAGCGATGCCTGCCAACGCGAAGACCGACGCGCACGGCCATCTCACGTTTCCCCGGCGGGCATGAACGAAAAGGTTGGAAAGTGCATTGGCAGCAACCGCCAATGCACTGGTACCGATGGCGACGTGTGGACTGTCGATGCCCACCAGGTAAAGCATGAGCGGGACAGCCAGAATAGAGCCGCCTCCGCCGACCAGCCCGAGTACGAAGCCCACCAGAATGCCGGAGAGTCCACCCAGCGCGAGCTGCAACAGGGAAAGGGTTTCCATGTCAGTTGGCCGTTAGGCAGCGGAAGAGGGGGCGCCTCGCAGGCGCGAAGCAAGAGAGGACAGGTCGTAACCAGCCTCACCGGCAATGGACAGCACCTGTTCGGGCGTAGCTCCGCCGTTACGAACCTGGGATAGGGCCCATAGCGACGTCGAGCGGGTGCCGGTCCTGCAGTAAGCGACGATGGGTGCAGGCAGTTGTTCCAGCAGCACGCCAAACTGCTGCACATGTCCATCGGTGATGCCGCCAGGCACGACGGGCAGATAGGCAAAGCCCAGGCCCGCCCTGGAGCAGGCCGCCTGCAGTGCAAGGTGATCGGGCTGGTCCGGCTGCTCGCCGTCGGGTCTATTACAGATGACACTCGAGATGCCCGCCTTTTTCAAGGCAGGTATGTCGGTGGGAACCAGTTGGTCGGTCACATGCAAGCTCGGCGCAAGTGAGTGCAGATTCATGGCGAATTCTCTGTTGAGCGGGGACGGTGGAGGAGCCAGTGGAGGAGCATGCCGACGACCATGGCGGCCGCGAAAACGAGTGCAAAGGGTTGACCCGTTGGCAACAGTGCAATGGCCGGGCCCGGGCATACGCCTGCCAGCCCCCACCCAACGCCAAACACTGCCGCGCCAATGACCAGGTTCCGGTCGATCTGACGCTGATTGGGAATGTGCAGCGCCGCAGCGAGCACAGGAGCATTGCGTGCGCGGACCCATCGATAGGCGATCGCTGACGGAATCAGCGCCCCGGCCATGACAAGTGCCAGTGATGGATCCCACCTGCCTGTGACGTCAAGAAAGGCGAGTACGCGCGTGGGATTGGCCATGTCCGAGACGACCAGGCCCAGGCCAAACAAGGCGCCACACAGAACTGCCGCCAGCCGGATCATGTTCCGCCTCCGATCATCATGCGGACAACCGCCACGGTCGCCATGCCCATGAGCATGAAAACGCCCGTGGCAACCATGGAGCGTGGTGACAGCCTGGCCAGGCCGCAAACGCCGTGACCGCTCGTGCAGCCAGATCCGAGGCGGGTTCCAAAGCCGACCAGCAGCCCGGCCAACACCAACAACGGCGTAGCGGAGATTGAAAGCGACGGCAGCGAAATGGGCTTGACCGCGAGCGCCAGCCCGGACGCCACCAGCAGCCCTGCCAGGAACAGGGCCGACAAGGAGCGGTCGCCAGCGGACGACAGGCCAAGAGTGTTTGCAAGCAAGCCGGAGACGCCGGCAATGCGACCGGTCAGCAGCAGAAATCCACCCGCTGCCGTACCGATCATCAGGCCGCCGATGACGGGCCAGTACCACGCCAAAGAGGGGAGGGTCATAGCAGGTCCACCGGCAGTTTGAGGTAGCGCACCCCGTTGTCATCCGGGTCGGGCAGATGGCCCGCGCGCATGTTGACCTGCACTGAGGGCAGGATCAGGCGCGGCATGGGGAGCGTCGCGTCGCGGCTCTCACGCATCTCCACGAACATGTCCTCCGTCACACCTTGATGCACATGGATATTCGCGGTTCGTTCCGCGCCCATGGTGGTTTCCCATGCGAACCGATCCCGGCCCGTGGCCTTGTAGTCGTGGCAGAGGAACACCCGGGCGTCATCCGGCAGGGCCAGTAGACGTTGGATGGAGCGATAGAGCTGGCGGGCCGAGCCACCGGGGAAGTCGCAGCGGGCCGTGCCGTAGTCCGGCATGAACAGAGTGTCGCCCGGAAAGACCGCATCCCCGATGACGTAGGCCATGCACGCAGGGGTGTGGCCTGGCACGTGCAAGGCAGTTGCCTGGAGATTCCCAACGGTGAACTCCGCGCCATCGGCAAACAGATGGTCGAATTGGCTCCCGTCGCGCTTGAACTCCTTGCCAGCGTTGAAAACCTTGCCGAAGGTGTCCTGCACGCCGGTGATGTGCTCGCCAATGGCAAGCGTTCCGCCGACCCGCCGCTGCAACCACGGTGCAGCGGAAAGGTGATCGGCGTGGGCATGCGTTTCCAGCAGCCACTGAACCTGCAGCCCTTCGTCATGAATGTACTGGACCAGCGCCGCGGCGGAGTCGGTCGAGGTGCGTCCAGAGGGCATATCGAAATCAAGAACGCTGTCGATGATGGCGCACGCCGAAGACCGGGGGTCGCGTACCACGTGGCTGGCCGTAAAGGTGGCGGGGTCGAAGAACGTCTTCACGCAAGGCGAAGGCGTGTGGCCACCTCGCGCTTCACGCACGATGTTTTGAGCTCTCTCCAATGAAGAATCGACGACGACAGGCCTGTTCACGACTCGCTCCCGGTGGTTGTATGATGGATATTAATACATACTTACGTAAACTATGTAAGTGCCGCTTCGTGTCCTTTGTCCGGTTCAGCTGGCGTGCGGATTAACAGGTACGCTCTAGCTCTCCTTTCTGGTGAACCGCTCTTGACCAACCGCCTCACCGCCAACAACCTGGCCGACATGAAGGAACGGGCGCCTGAAGTGGCCGAGTTGCTGCGCTTCATGGCCACGCCGTCGCGTCTGCTGTTGCTTTGTCAGCTGTCCCAAGGGGAGTCGACCGTCGGCGCCCTCGAGGAGGCCACCGGCATCCGACAGCCGGCCCTTTCCCAGCAGCTCGCCGAACTGCGTCAACGGCATCTGGTGACGACCCGGCGAGAGTCACGTTCAGTCTTCTATCGCATCAATGACAGCCGCGTTGAGGCGATGCTGGTTGCCATGCACAGGATCTTCTGCGTGGATCAGTCCGACGACCGGGAGTGAGCAGACGTGGCGTGCCGTACGCTGGCACCCACCGCGCTGATGATCGCTCCAGCCGACGCCAACAGCACATCCTTGTGCGCATCCCACACGTCGCCCTGGATGCCGAGATAAGCCATTCCAAGGTCCTGGTCGACCACCAGAACCGCGCCCCATTCGATCAGTTCATAGGCAGCGGACGTGGCGACGATGAACTGAGTGGCAATCAGGGTCAGCGTCAGCTCGCTGGCCACAGCACGCCTTGCGTAGAGCTCTCTCGCCGCGGGAAAGACCAATACGCCGTAGGCGAGGTGAACGAGTCTGTCGAAATGGTTGCGATCCCAGCCGAACAGGTCGGTGATCCTGTAGCCCGCAAGTTTCTGCGCCCAAGCGTCGTAAGGGACTTCCGAGTACGTAAAATGAGCGCCCACGGCATGCAGGCACAGAAAAAGCAGAAGCGAGACATTGGTTGCGGGCCGGAACGGGCGCTTCCACTGCTGGAAGACAACGTAGGGAATGGCGATGAATACCAGCAGATTCTCCAGCAACCAGTCGCGCCGGTGGTAGGGTTCGACTGCGGCAAGCAGCCAGCACCCTATGTAGATTCCAAGGCAGAACAGCGCGAAGCGCCAGGAGTCCGACTGCGTGCTCCCCAATCTGCCTTTCGCCGCTGCCGAGGCACGATCCTGGCGTTGGGGGTACTCAATGGGCATAAAGGACCGGAATGGTCGCCCCCTGCAATAGCTCCATCGTCATCCCTCCGATGGTCCGCTCGCGCAGGCGGGAGTGTCCGTATCCGCCAACCACGATCAACGTCGCCTTGGTCGCGCGGGCGTGATCGAGCAGGACCTCGCTGGAACGGCGGTGTCTGGCAAGCAGCCGGGTGGCCGATGCGGCGATGCCCCAGCTCCGGAGGTGTTCAATGAGGGAAGCTGTGACAGTGCCAGCAGCACCCTCCATCTCGTCCGAATGGCTGCATATCTCCACCAGAAGGACAGTCTGCACCTGCTGTAGCAATGGGATCGCGCTGTGCAGGGCGCGGCATGCGTTTGGGGTGTCTTTCCAACCCACAATCGCACACGAGTGGTCGCTTGCCCGCCAATGCGGCGGCACCACCACAACGGGCCTTCCCGCGTCAAAAAGCAGCGCATTGAACAGGGCCACGCCCGCTGGGTCGGCCTTGGCGAATCCTGACCAGCCCCCGACAATGGCCAGATCCGCAGAGAAGGCCAGTCGAGCGGCGAGCTCTGCAGGAGATTCAATGCCCGCTTCGTGAACTTCTACGGAAACACCAGGGTGCTCTGCGATTCTGGCCCTGATCCTTGAGGCTCTTTCCGAGGCCTCCCGCCGACATGCGTCCTGGGCAGCCAGGAACGATGCGCGGGGCGTCGGATCAGCAGTCCCGATCGCCGGCGGAGGCAGGTCGACCGTTTCGATGATGCGCACCCGCGCGTCCTGCGACCTGCCGATCTCGACGGCGAAGCGGATGGCCGCGTCATCTGCTGATGAGTCTGACAAAGGCACAAGAATATCCTTCAACATGGCTCTGGCATCCTGGTGCGTCAACGTGACAGGAACAGGGGCGTGAGGGTGCGCTCGAAGAGCTCCCTCGTCGTTCCCCCCAGCAGCCATTCGCGCGCGCGCGAATGGCCATAGGCGCCGCAGACGAGTAGATCCGCCTGGCTATCAAATGCGTGGCCCAGTAGCGCTTCAGCCACGCTCCCCCCATCTGACGACACGGGAGTAAATATCGCTTCTCGCCCCTGCCGCATCAGACTGTTGATGAACGCCTGAGCATGTTCATTGACCCGGTCACTTCCGTCCACGGTGGTAACCACAAGGGCACACGCGAAATCCAATCTCAGGAAATCATGTGCCGCGCGAGCGGATTCGGGGGTTGCACTCCAGCCGATGACGGCCCGCTTGAAGATTCCGTCGAAACGGGTTCTCCCTGGCAATGCCAGGATGGGGCGTCCGGATCGGCTAACCAGTGAAGAGAACTGAGCATGTTGCAGCCTGCGCTCGGCGTGGTCATGTCCGGCGCACGCCATTATCACCTGGTCGAAACCCTGTGCGCGCAGGGCAATCGCGTCCACAGGACGTTCCGCGCGCCCGTCCTCGATCTGGATGTCATGCGGAACGCTCCACTGCGCAACCCGGCGCAAGAGCGTGGCGACTCTGGGCGGGACTTCGGCGCGTGCAACGTCGGGCAAGGGAGATTCCACTGGCTGCACCAGCGTGATGTGCCCGCCACGGGCGCCGACAAGCGCTGCTGCCAGCTGCATGGCAGAAGCATCAGCGGGCGTATCCGTCAAAGGGACAAGAATATCCATCTTGGCTGTTGGACACAGAGGCCGGCGTTGCCCCGCATTCTCCGCCAGTCCTGCACGGAGATATTGACGTGGGTCAAGGTGTTGACGATCACCCGCTACGCCCGGCGGCCACAGCGAACGTTCCGACGATCAGGCTGGTCCCGATCAACAACGGAGCAGAGAAGCGCCATCCGCCCCTTGCCGCGGCGATCAAGCATTTCAGCAATGAGTTGGTCGCGAGTGCGATGGTGATCGCCTGTATCGCGATACCGTTGCTGATCCGCTCCGCACCAACCATCTGGGCGGCAGAGGCGGTGGCGGCATGTACGTCGGCAATGCCGGAGATGCCCAGAGTCCAGGGCAGGCTCTCGTCACCCAGCCAGTCTCGCAGCAGACTTGCTGCCAGAAGCAGAATGACGATCAGCCCAACAAAAACCACGATCGCCAACGGTTTGAATGGCCGCACGATGGCCAGCCCGGACACCGCTGAGGTACTGAGCAAGGACCGCCATCCGAATGCCAATGCTATCCCCATGGCCACGATTGCCGAGCAGACCAGCGGGACCATGCTGTAGGCGAGTAATGCAGGTGCCAGCGTGCCCATTACCAGGCCCAACTGCAGAATCATGGCCACGTTGGAAAGCAAGGCTGCTCCTGCGAATGCAGGCGCCAGCCGGGGCGACGACCGCGCCCCGTCCGCCATTGCCGCGATGGTGGCGGTACTGGAGACAAACCCACCGGCGAAGCCGGTCAAGGCCAAGGCCGACCGGGGCCCCAGATGGCGTAGCGCCAGGTGCGCTCCGACGCTGACTGCCATCAGCGCCACGATGAGTGTGCCGAGCCGACTCGGGTTGATGACTTCCCAAGGGTCGACGGTGCGGTCTGGAAGCAAGGGAAGAATCAGAAAGCCAGCAACCAGCACCGTTGCGACGTCCCGAAGCTCACGGCTGGAAACCTTCGCATTCACCTTCCGTATCAGGGCAGGGCCCCCAACCAGTATCACCAGGATGGCACTGCCGGCGAGGATCGCCGTTGCAGGTGCGCTTACCGCAATGGCGCCTACCAGATACAGGGCAGGCAGCACAATCAGACTGGCCGCGGCTGCCTGGGAGTGTCGTGGGCGAGGGCAGACTGCCAGGCCCAGCAGCACTGCGCCAGCTACCAGCGCCGCGCCTCCCAGCAGCGCTCCCAACCCGCCTGAGATCGCGACCAGCGCAAGCACAACACTGCCCCCAAAGCGCGTGTGGGCCGCCGCCATCCTCCCGCCTGCTCGCTGCCAGGCCAGTCCAACAAGGGCGCCCACGACAGAGGCGGTAATCAGCCCCGCGGCGGTGCCTGCCGGATCCTGGACGATGCTCAGCATTTTTGGTTGCCCACTGGAATCGGTCAATGGCGATTCTGCTCGGGCATTTGTCCAGAACGAATCCCGGGATGACTTGATCCAAGTCAACGATCCAGGGGAACTTTCGTTGACTTCGATCAAGTTCATTCGTCGCGCGGGGCTCAAGCTAACGACTCCTTCACCCCGGGGAGACCGATCATGTACTGCGACATTCTGCTGCCCTTCGTCTTGGGGCGCCTGCACGAGCAGGCGTTGGGTCTGGCCACGGCGCTTTCGCGTGAGCAGGGGAGCCGTCTGGTAGCTCTGGCTGGGGCCAGTGTAGTTGTGCCGGTAGCGACGGGTTGGATGTACTACCCTGCCGTCTACACCGCTCTGCACGAGCCGGCCAAGGAAACGGTCAGGATGCTTGCCACGTCGCTGGAGGAGCGGCTGGCGGGCGCAGGGGTAGATTGGCTCGTGTCCGCGAACGAGAGGGTGTGGGAGGGGCCTGTGGATCAGGTGATGCCTCAGTCACGATGCGTTGACCTGACCATCTTGGGGTTGCATCGCGATGACCCCGGCATTGAGGACACGCTTGTCTCCTCGTTGCTGGTGGAATCGGGCGTGCCGCTGCTGCTCGTGCCACCGGAAGCACGCGATGCGGTGCCGCGTGACGTTGTAATTGCATGGAAAAGCACGAGGGAATCCATTCGCGCGGTCCATGATGCCTTGCCGTTGCTTGTCGCTGCACAGCGTGTACACCTGTTGTCTATCGATGCCGGTCCCGGCGAACCCAGCAGGGAGAAAGACGCGACTCTGCGCCTGGTGACTCATCTACAGCGCCACGGCGTCTCAGCCTCGCCTGTGCACCGCGGCTATGAGGAAGGTGGAGCAGGACCGGCCATACTGAACTTCGTGAAGGAGAGCGGCGCCGATTGCATTGTCGCCGGCGGCTACGGCAGATCCCGTGCCTCGGAATTCCTGTTTGGCGGCGTTACCCGCACACTGATCCGGCACAGTCCGATACCAGTATTTCTCGCCCACTGAGATCGGCGTGAAGCCCGCTGGCCACCCAGTTCTCCCGTACCGGGCATCGGCTGCCGAGCAACGCCGGCTTGGCCTGCCGCACGGCTGATCCAACGCCCTCCCAGGTGATCCATGTACGTGAACAATCCGCCTCACGATGCAACCCGCCTCAGTGTCTCGTTCCTGGGCGGCACGGATACTGTCACCGGCTCACGCTACCTGATAGAGGCCGGTGGCGCCCGCGTCATGGTGGATTGCGGGCTCTTCCAGGGATACAAACCGCTGCGATTGCGGAACTGGCTACCGTTTCCGGTGGATCCCGCATCCATTGATGCGGTGGTGCTCACCCACGCGCACCTGGATCACAGCGGATATCTGCCACGACTGATGAAGCAGGGATTCCATGGATCCGTGTGGTGCACACCGGCCACCCGGGATCTATGCAGGACACTTCTCCCCGACGCCGCGCGCCTGCTGGAGGAGGAGGCGCGCCACGCCAATCAGCGTGGCAGCTCGAAACACCATCCGGCCGAGCCGCTCTACACCGAGGAGGATGCGCAACGGTGCCTGGATCTAATGCGCGTCGTCTACTTTTCCGATCCCTTTGAACCGGTGCCTGGCGTAACGGCTACGTTTCGCAAACAGGGACACATCCTTGGCGCCGCATCGGTATCGCTGATCCATCGGGGCAGGCGCATCACGTTCAGTGGTGATGTCGGTCGTTCGAACGATCCGGTGATGCGCCCTCCCTGGGCGCTGCCGGCATCGGATTGGGTCGTGGTCGAATCGACATACGGCAATCGGCGCCATCCGACGACGTCTTTGACGGACCTGCTTATCGAGCCGATCCGGCGCACCCTCGGGCGGGGTGGAGTGGTGATGATACCGGCGTTCGCGGTGGGGCGCGCCCAGCTCTTGTTGCACGTGATCGCCACCCTGCAGGCGGAAGGGCGGATTCCGCGCGCCCCGATCTACTTGAACAGCCCCATGGCAAAGGACGTCACCTTGCTCTATGGGAAATACAGAAACGAACATCTGCTGGATGACGCCGCACTGGAGCGGTTGCACGCGGCAACCCGGCTCGTCAATAGCATCGAGGAATCCAAGGCTCTCAACCTTCGGCAAGGCCCTATGATCATCGTCGCGGGTAGTGGAATGCTGACCGGGGGACGCATTCTTCATCATCTCATCGCCTTTGGCCCGGATTGTCGCAACATGATCCTTTTGCCAGGCTTCCAGGCAGGGGGAACGCGCGGGGCGGCATTGGTGCGCGGTGACAAGTTACTGCGAATCTATGGTCAGGACGTGCCGATACGTGCCGAGGTGGTACAGGTGGAAGCAGCTTCTGCCCACGCCGACGCCGATGAACTTCTAAGCTGGCTGCGCACGGCACAGACGACTCCGCGGCGGGTTTTCATCACACACGGAGAGCCAGACGCTGCCGACGCTCAGAGGTTAGCCATTGAGCGGCAGCTGCATTGGTCTGCATGCATCCCCGAGTACTTACAGCACATTGATCTCGACCCGGGCTGAGTAAGGTCCGGCATGGCTGCAGACGCCGTAGTTCGTTGGCGCCCGTCGGCATGGGCGGAGAGTGCGAATCTTCTGAAAAACGGGATACTTTCGTGACACACCTTGTTTTCCGCGATTGGGTTGAAGCAGCTCTCGGGCTCGCAGACGCGTTGAGTGCGTACAAGCGAACCCGAGCATCGCTACTTGCTGTTTCGTGTACCGTGCTGCCCATGGGACGCCTCATCGCAGATTCGCTTGGGGCGCAGCTTAGGCTCGCGGTAATAGCTGACGTGCGTGCGGCAAAGCGTGGCCTTTGTGTATGCCGGCGCGTGCGCGTTGCCGGGTCATCAGCTCTATGCGCCTGCCAGCGCAGACGCATAGAGCCAGGGGCTGCGATCACATCTTCTTTAACGGCACCGCGGTGGGCGGCGGCGGTACCGGGCCCGGGTCGTTGAAACACAGCATGATCTGATCGATGCCGAATTGATCGGCCAGGACCTGGGCAATCACAGCATGCACCAGGTCCAGGTCGACCGAGGGCGCAGCGACGGTGATGGTGGCCGCGATCGCACGGCCATGCTCACCGGCGACCAGGCGCAGGTCGTCCACCGCTTTCACGCCCGGGTCGGTAAACATCGCCGCACGGACCTGTTCCAGGTTGAGCTCGTTCATGGGGACTCCAAAGCAGTGCTACCGGCGCGGGGAGCTCGGTCGCGATGCAGCCAACGATAGAGCACCGGCAGCACCAACAAGGTCAATGCGGTGGATGAGACGATGCCGCCGATGACGACAGTGGCCAGCGGCCGCTGCACTTCCGAGCCAGCACCGACATTCAAGGCCATGGGTAGGAAGCCCAGCGAGGCTACCAGGGCGGTCATCAACACCGGTCGCAGGCGTCCAAGGGCGCCGTCGCGCACAGCGTCGTCTAGCGGATCGCCCTGTTCGCGCAGACGGCGGATGAAGGCGATCATGACCAGCCCGTTGAGTACGGCCACGCCCGACAGCGCGATGAAGCCCACGCCGGCAGAGATCGACAACGGAATCCCGCGCAGAGCCAGTGCCAGCACACCGCCGGTCAGCGCCAGCGGCACGCCACTGAACACAATGGCCGCATCCTTGGCCGAGCCGAAGGCCATGAATAGCAGAGCGAAGATCAACGCCAGTGTCACCGGAACGACCACGCCCAGGCGTTGGGTGGCCGAGATCAGCTGCTCGAAGGTGCCGCCGTAATCGATCCAGTAGCCCTCTGGAAGCGCGACATCCTGGCCGATGCGTGTGCGCAACTCGCCGACGAACCCGCCCAGATCGCGCTCGCGCACGTTGGCGGTGATCACCACGCGGCGCTTGCCGTTCTCGCGGTTGATCTGATTGGGCCCGCGCTCTACCTGGATCTTCGCCACTTCCCGCAGCGGCACCGTGCGAGGCCCCCCATTGGCGCCGGCGGCCAGACGGCTGGACTCATCGACACTGGTGCTTGCCGGCAGCGGAATGGGCAGATCTGCCAGCACAGCGGGGTCTTGGCGCTGCGCTTCGGGCAGGCGCACGACCAGGTCGAAGCGGCGGTCGCCCTCGATCAACTGGCCGGCAACACTGCCCCCAATGGCGGTGGCCACCGTTTCCTGCACATCGCCCGGGTTCAGGCCATACCGTGCCAATGCCGCCGGATCTGGCGTGATGGTCAGCAGCGGCAGGCCGGAGACCTGCTCGGCCTTGACGTCTTCGGCGCCGGGGACGCTACGCATGACCCGCTCGACCCGGCTGGCCAGGCGCGTCAACTGGTCAAGGTTGTCGCCGTAGACCTTGACCGCCACGTCCGAACGGACGCCGGAGATCAACTCGTTGGTGCGCATCTGGATGGGCTGGGTGAACTCGTAGTTGCTGCCCGGGATTTCCTTGGCCGCCGCCTCCAGCTCTTCCACCAGCTCGGCCTTGGGCTTGCGCGGGTCGGGCCACTGGTCGCGGGGCTTGAGCATCAGGAAGGTGTCGGCCATCGACGGCGGCATAGGATCGGTGGCCACCTCGGCGGTGCCGATCTTGGAGAAGATGTTGGCCACCTCCGGGAACTGGGCCAGGCGCTTCTCCAGCGTTTCCTGCATGGCCACCGACTGCTCCAAGCTGGTGCCGGGAATACGCATGGGCTGCAAGGTGATGTCGCCCTCATCCAGGCTCGGCACGAACTCCGAACCCAAGCGGGTGGCCAGCACGCCACAGCCCACCACCAGCACGGCCGCGCCGGCCAGCACCACCACGCGCCGACGCAGGGCCCAATCCAGCAGCGGCGTATAACGGGCGCGCGACCAGCGCATCAGGCGGTTGTCGTGCTCAGCCACACGGCCGCGCAGGAAGCTGGCGATCGCTGCCGGCACAAAGGTCAGCGACAACACCATGGCACCGGTCAGGGCCAGCACCACCGTGATCGCCATCGGGTGGAACATTTTTCCTTCCACCCCGGACAGCGCGAAGATCGGCAGGTAGACCGCGGCGATGATGCCCAGGCCAAACAGGCTGGGACGGATCACCTCGGCGGTGGCCGAGGCGGTCAGGTCATAGCGCTCTTCATCATTGAGCTGGCGGCCCAGCGCGTGCTGCGCCTCCCCGAACCGGCGTAGGCAGTTCTCGATGATGATCACCGCACCGTCCACGATCAGGCCGAAGTCCAGCGCGCCCAGGCTCATCAGGTTGCCCGACACGCCGCCACGCACCATGCCGATGATGGTGAACAGCATCGCCAGCGGAATCACCGCCGCAGTGATCAACGAGGCGCGCACATTGCCCAGCAGCAGGAACAGCACCACCACCACCAGCAGCGCGCCCTCGATCAGGTTCTTGGACACCGTGCCGATGGTGCGGTCCACCAGCGCCGTGCGGTCATAGACGGCCTTGGCATGGACGCCGGCAGGCAAGCTGGCGTTGGCAGCGTCCAGCTTGGCCGCGGCCGCCTGGGAGACTTCCCGGCTGTTGGCGCCAAACAGCATGAAGGCGGTACCGACCACGACCTCGTGGCCATTCTGGGTGGCCGCGCCCGTGCGCAGCTCCTTGCCTTCGCCCACGCTAGCGACGTCGCGCACCCGGATGGGCACACCATCGCGGCGATCCAGCACGATGTTGCCGATCGCATCCAGATTCGCCAGCTGGCCAGGCACGCGCACCAGGAACTGCTGTCCATTGCGCTCGATGTAGCCGGCACCGATGTTCTGGTTGTTGCGCATGACCGCGGCGACCACGTCGTTCAACGTAAAGCCCAGCGCCACCAACTGGGCCGGATCCGGGGTGATGTGGATCTGCCGCTCGAAGCCGCCGATGGTGTTGACCTCGGTGACGCCGGGCGTGGTGCGCAGCTGCGGCCGGATCACCCAGTCCTGCAGGGTGCGCAGGTCCGTGGCGGTGTACGGGGTGCCGTCGGGCTTGCGAGCGTTGGGCTCGGCCTCCACGGTGTACATGAAGATCTCGCCCAACCCGGTGGAGATCGGCCCCATTTCCGGGTCCAATCCGTCGGGCAGCTGGGAAGCGATCTGCTGCAGGCGCTCGGCGACCTGCTGGCGGGCAAAGTACAGGTCGGTGCCGTCCTTGAACACCACGGTGACCTGCGAAAGCCCGTAGCGCGACAGCGAGCGGCTGTAGTCCAGCTTGGGCAGACCGGCCATGGCCGTTTCGATGGCAAAGGTGACCCGTTGTTCGGCCTCCAGCGGCGAGTAACCCGGGGCCTGGGTGTTGATCTGGACCTGGACGTTGGTGATGTCGGGTGTGGCGTCAATGGAAAGGTGACGGTAGCTCCACACGCCCAGCGCAACCAGCGCAGCGGTGAGCACTAGCGTCAGCCAGCGATGGCGGATGGACAGCCCAATGAGGCGTTCGAGCATGGCGGGCCTCATTCTTCTTCCACGGTGGACTTTTCGATGTCGGCCTTGATCAGGAAGCTTTGGGCCACCACCACCTGTTCACCGGCCTTGAGGCCTTCCAGCACTTCGGCGCGTTCGGCGTCGCGGCGCCCCAGCTTCACCGGCCGGGTGTGGTAGGTTTCGCCCTGCTGCACGTAGACCACGTCCTGGTCTTCTGCGGTCTGCAGCGCCGTGATCGGCACCACCAACGCTGCCGATTGGCGATCCACGGTGACCCGCGCCTTGACCGCCGACCCCGGCCGCCACAGGCCATCGGTGTTGGCCACCGTGCCGCGCGCAATGGTGCTTTGGCTGGCGGTGGCGGTGCCGGGCAGGACGCGCTCCAAGGTGGTCTGTGCGGTGACGCCATCGCTCAAGCGGGTAACCGTCACCGGCACGCCAGCACCGATGTGCTGGGCGTCGGCGCCGAAGATGTGCAGGTCCACCCACAGCGTGGACAGGTCGGCGACCTCAAACAGCGGCGCGCCCTCAGCGGCGGCCATGCCTACGGCGGCCGTGCGCGCCATGACCACGCCACTGATCGGCGCGGTGACGGTATAGGTGGTCAGGCTCAGGTTGCTCTCTACCGTGGCCAGTGCCTGGCCGGCCCGTACCTGATCACCCACGCCCGCACGCACGGAGCGGACCGGTCCGGGGAAGCGTGCCGTGACCTGCGCGATGCGACCGTCAATCGGGGTCAACAGCCCTTGCACCTCATGCTCGTCAGCAATCTCACCGGGGCCTGCCGGTGCGACCTGGATACCCGCTGCCTGCGCAGCTTTGGCGGCAATCTTGGTTTCCAGCGGCGCTTCCTCGTGCTCGCCGTGCTCTTCGCCCTCAGCGGCGGCGCCGCCTTCGGACGCTTCGTTGGGGGCCGACGCGTTGCAGGCGGCCAGCATCATCAGGGCCATGCCCAGTGCGGTCCAGGAAAAGCGATTCATGGGGTCTCTCCGGTGGAAGCAGCCGCCGGCGGCGCGACAAGCGCCTGGCCGGTCAGGCGTTGAATTTCGATCAGGG
The DNA here is from genome assembly GCF_059369815.1 of Stenotrophomonas sp. YJH_SMC_27. NCBI lineage: Bacteria > Pseudomonadati > Pseudomonadota > Gammaproteobacteria > Lysobacterales > Lysobacteraceae > Stenotrophomonas > Stenotrophomonas sp. YJH_SMC_27. Next base: position 79,529 of record NZ_JCAFTA010000018.1, read on the forward strand.
CGCGCTGCGCATCGAGCGCCACGTCCAGCTGCTGCTGGGCCATGGCCGTGCGTTCGGACTGCAGCTGTGCCCATTCCAGGTAGCTGATCGCGCCGGCGCGATAGGCGCGCTCGGCGGCCTGCTCAGCCCGGGCCAACTTCGGCAGCACCTCGCCTTGCAGCCGTGCCACCTCGGCCTGCGCCACGGTGTAGCGACCATGGGCTTCGACCAGCGTGGAATACAGCGACAGGCCCTTGGCCTCGCGCTCGATCGTCAGAACCTCCAGCTCGGCTTCGCCGGCGCGGATCTCCGGCTGCGCGCGGCTGCGGCTGCCCAGTGGCATGGACAGGCTGGCCACCAGCGCGGTGTCGTCAGTCTCCTGCAGGCGGCGCACGCCCAGCTGCCACGACAAGTCCGGCGAGGCCGCCGAACGCGCCAGCTGCAGTCGTGCCTGCGCGATCCGGCGGGCATCGGCAAACTGCGCCAACTCGGGAGTGCGCTCCAATTCCTCGGCCAGCGACTGCATGGACGCGATCGCCGGCAGGGTCATGGGATCCGCCGCGGCCACCTCGAAGCTCGGAGCACGTTCGCCCCAGAGGGCAGCAAGGTGCTGCCGGGCGGCAATGCGCTGCTGCTCGGCCCGATCACGGGTCAATTCTGCTCTCGCCAGTGCTGCTTGTGCGGTGAGCATCACCGATTCGGGAGACGCGCCAGCCTGCAGGCGCTGCCGGGCAGCGGCGACGGTCCGCTGGCGCTGGCCGACATCCATGTTCGCCAGGCTGCGTTGCCGGTCGGCACCGACAACGGCCAAATAGCGCTGCGCCGTCTCGGCGAGCAGGTCCAGCCGCCCGGTCTCGCGCTGCACGGCCAGTGCATCAATCCGGCTTTGGGCCAAGGTGCGGCGGGCGTCGAGCTTGCCGCCGCGCTCCAGGACCGAGCTCAGGCTCAAGGTCAACTCCGCGCTGTCCAGGCCACGGGCCGCGCCCGTGCCCAGCGCATTTTCAACCTCCGCCCCCAACGTCCACGGTGGCCGCTGCACGGCCTGGTCGCGCTCGGCAGCGAGCACCGTGGCTCGCGCATCGACCAGGCGCAGCTCGGGGTGGGTTTGGGCCACGCGTGCAAACGCGTCGTCCAAGGTCATCAGCTCTTCTGCTGTCGCCGGCGTTGCCGCCGCGCTCAACAGTAGCCACGCGGCCAGGGCCGCCAATCGCACATGCATGAAGTACTCCAGAATTTTCGATAGCCAACAGGGATCCGGCGCACGCCGGCGCGCATCACCCTGCGATCGGCGGCCGGAACGGCGCGAGCAGGTGCTCATGCCGATATCTGTCCGCATGGGCTGTCGCCGACGGCCAATGCCGGCCGATATGAGCAATGGCCAACACTATTTCTGGAGCCGGCGCGGCCTGGCTACAGCACAGCACCAGCTGCTGTAGCCGGTGCAGCGCGGCGTCTACGCCACGCTCGGAAGCTGGTGATGCCACTGCCGGGTCATGGTCGGCCGCGGCCAGATGGGTTTGAGCATGGAGCTCGCCAACCACTGCCAGCACCGGCTGCGTCACAAGGCCCACGGCCAAGTGCGCCAGCAGCAGCCAGCGCAGGCCACAGCTCAGCCGGCCAAGCGCTGTCATGCAGGCGTTTTGCGCGCGTCGGCACGCGCCCGGCGAGCATCACCCAAGATCTCGAAAGCCTCCTTGATCACATACAGGCCGATCAGGGCGCCGATCACGAAATCCGGGTAGGGGCTGGCCAGCCACCACACCAACAGGCCGGCCAGAATCACCCCAACGTTGGCCACCACATCGGCGCGGGTAAACAGCCAGGTCGCTCGCAGATGCACTTCGCCAGACTTCAAGGGGGCGAGCATACGGAGCACCTTCAGGTTCACGGCCAGCGAGACCAGAGCGGTACCGATCATCCAACCGCTGACCGGCTCGGCGCCGTACATCACCCGGCGGCCGACTTCGACCAGCACGCCTACGCCCAGCACCAGCAGCACGCTGCCACTGACCCACGCGGCGTTGGCCTTGAAGCGCGCCGTGCGCCCGATAGCGACCAGGCCAATGGCATAGGCGGTGGCGTCAGACAGCATGTCCAGCGCGTCAGCCAGCAGCCCGGTGGAATGGGCAATCCAGCCGGCAATGCCGCCGATCACGGCCATCGCTGCATTCAGGACCAAGGCGATCCAGAGGATGCGTCGCTCCTCCTTGTTCTTGGCTTCGTGGTGGCACCCGCAATCACTCATGTCTTGGTCCTCTGCTGTGTTGTTTCATTGCTTGTTTGCGCCTGGCTGTCTACGCACACCGGAACGGGCATTGGCGAGGAACCCCACGATGGCGGCGGTGCCTACCAATACCTGCGCCAGCAGCGACTGCCAGGTGGGATACAGGCCGATCCACTCGATGCGCGGCAACGCGAGCGGTGTTTGAGAGATCCAGCCCGCTTCCTGCAACGCGGCCACGCCTTTACCGATCAGGATGACCGCCATCACCGCGATGAGAATCGAGCTGATCGAAAAGAACCGGCCAATCGGCAGCCGCCTGCTCATGCGCAGCATCCAGTACGCCACCGCAGCCAACACCGCGATTCCCGCCACCAGGCCTGCGAGGATGGCGGTGGACGCCTGATCGCTCCACATCGCGATGTAGAACAAGATCGTCTCAAACACCTCGCGGTACACCGCGACAAAGGCCAGCATGAACAGGAAAACAGCCGAGCGCCGTGTCAGCGCAGTCGTCAGCTTGGCGTGCAGGTACTCCTGCCACCGCCCTGCAAGGCTCTTTTGGTGCATCCAGATGCCTACGCTGAGCAGGACAGCGGCAGCGAACGAGGCCGAGACGCCCTCAGTGACTTCCCGGTTCGCACCGCTGATATCAACAAAGTAAGTGGCCACTGCCCAGGTAGCTGCGCCTGCCAACAACGCGCAGATCCAACCCGCATGCACATACGGCAACACATCAGACCGCTCGGCTTTACGCAAGAACGCCACGATACCAATCACGATCAGCAGCGCTTCCAGTCCTTCGCGTACCAAGATGGTAAAGCTGCCTAGAAACGCGGTGCTGGCGCCTATTCGGGTGTCCTGCAGCGCCACGTCCGCGCGATCAAACAGCTGGGCAATTTGCGCTGCCTGCCCGGCAACGTCAGCCGCGGGCGCATGCTGATCCAGCTGCGCGCGGTAGCCTGCCATGGCCGTCTCGATCTCTCGCAGCAATGACGGATTGCGCGTGGCCAGCGTGGGTTCAAGCGGCTCTACACCATCCAGATAGGACGAGAGCGCAAGCTTTTTGGCTTGAGCCAGGTCCTCATCAGCGTAAGCGCGCTGGCTGGCGGCCAGTCGCTGCCGCGCCACCGCAAAGCGATCGGCTCCTGGTACCGCTTCGTTTACTGCCTGTGGCTGCGAACGCAGGTAGGCGATGATCGCGTTTGCCTGATCGGCGGGCATCGTGGTGGCAAGATCGGCCTCTCGCGTGCGTGTCAGCGCTTCGAGCGAGGGAATGTGCGTATGGGCCTCGGCACTGGTGCGCCATAACGCCTCACCTTGAGCCTTGGCTTGCGAGGAGTACCCCAAGCTGCCCACATAGAATGCCAACGCCCAGCGATCACTTTCTGACAGCCCAGAGAAGCTGACCATGCCGGTACCCGGCACACCCTGGGAAATGACCTCGTACAACGACAGCGGCGTTCGCTGCGCGGCGCGAGTGGCATCGGTGAACGCGATCGGCGGCGGACTTAACGCTTGCGCGGCGGGGCCATCACCGTGACCTGTGGGGCCGTGACAGGCCGCGCACTGCTGGCTGTAGATGGACGCGGCCTGGGAGGTCTTCGGCGCGCTCGCCGGAACAGCGCCGATCGGGTAGCGGGCCAACAGCGTCGTGCCGAGCCCGCGCGCCAACGTTGCCACTTGCGCCGGGTCGGCCTTCTCTGCCACCGCCTGGACCAGGCGGTCGGCCTGGGCCGTCAGCTCCTGCTGGTTCTGGCCACCGGGCAATGCTGCCAGCTGACTGCGCACGGCGCCGGCAAACTCGCTCATTTCGGCGTATTCGTTGGGGGCAATTACGCGACCGGCCTGGACCGCGCCGGGGTAGTCGACCGCGATGTAATCGAGCATCTGCCAGGTTTGGCGCAGGTCTGCTGCGGCAGGCTCCGCCTGAGCAGAAGCGGGCAGAACCCAGCCGATCAGCAAGGCAATCAAGCAGTAGCGAATCAAGGCGATGGGCAGTGGCATGGTCGTCACATGCAGCGCCGCGGCCGGAGTGGCGGCGGATACGGGTTCAGCGTAAAGTCCGTAGCTACTACGGAGTCAAGCGTACTACGAATGAAAATCAGTGAGGCTGCCGACGCCAGCGGATGCCACTTGGAGACGATTCGCTATTACGAGCGGATCGGGTTGCTGCCGCGCCCGGGGCGCACGGGCAACGGCTACCGGGTCTATGGCCCGGCCGACATCGAGCGGCTGCGCTTCATTGCGCGTGGCCGGGACCTGGGCTTCAGCCTGGAGGAGGTCCGCAGCCTGCTGCAGCTGGCCGGCGATGAGGAGCTTTCGTGCGGGGACGTGGACCGGTTGGCCCGCAGCCATCTGGCCGACGTGCGCGCCCGCATGGCCGACCTGCAGCGCATGGCCAGCGAGCTGGAACGGGTGATTGCCAGTTGCCATGGCGGGCAGCGGGCGGAATGCACCATCCTGTCGACGCTGCGCCAGACGACCTCGGTGGAGGCCACGCGCCAGTGACCGAACTGGACCGCTACCTCGATGCGGCCACGCGCCAGAACACGGTGCGCAGCTATGCGTCGGCGCTGCGGCACTTCGAGGTTGAATGGCAAGGCCACCTCCCAGCGACACCTGACAGCGTGGCCCGGTACCTGGCCGCTTATGCGCAGACCTTGGCGACCAGCACCCTCCGCCAACGTCTGGCGGCCATCGCCTCTTGGCACCGCGACCACGGCTTTGTCGACCCGACCCGATCGCCGCTGGTGCGCAAGGTGCTCAAAGGCATCCAGACCCTGCACCCGGGCCAGGTCAAGCAAGCCGCGCCGCTCCAGATTCGGCGGCTGGTCGAGCTCGATGACTGGCTGGCCGCGGCGATCGCTGCGGCACATGCCCGGGGCGATGGGCCGGCGGCGCTGCGCCATCAACGAGACCGAGCGCTGGTGCTGCTCGGGTTCTGGCGGGGATTCCGTGGCGATGAACTGCTGCGTCTGGACGTGGCCCATCTCACGCTGGTGCCGGGACAGGGGATGACCTGCTTCTTGCCACGCAGCAAGGGTGATCGCCAGGCAGCCGGCGTCACCTACAAGGTGCCGGCGCTGTCGCGGTTATGTCCGGTGGAGGCGACCCAGGCGTGGCTGCAGGCGGCCGACCTGCACGAAGGGCCGGTGTTTCGGGCGGTTAACCAATGGGGCCAGGTGAGCGCCGAGGGCCTGCATCCCAACAGCTTGGTGCGCCTGCTACGCGAGTTGCTGACCAGTGCCGGCTTTGCCGATGCGGGGCTCCACAGCAGCCATTCGTTGCGCCGCGGCTTTGCCAGCTGGGCCAACGACCAAGGCTGGGACATGAAGGCCTTGATGGAGTACGTGGGCTGGCGCGATGTGCAGTCGGCCATGCGTTACCTGGACGGGCGTGACCCGTTTGCCCGGGACCGCATTGAAGCAAGCCTGCCCAGTCCAACCGTGCCGGTACCGGCGATGGCACTGCCGGCGCCGGAGGGCAAATCGGCCCTGCAGCTGCGCCTGCGCATGGTGCTGACCCCGTTTGCCCGCACGGGCCGCGGCGCGGCCAAGGCCCGAGGCCGAATTGAAGAGATCTGCTTGGCCCCGTTCCAGGCTGTGCGCCTGAACACCGCCAGCAGCGAGTACCAGTTGACTGCTCCCACCGATCCCGAAAGGGATCTGGATGAAATCCTGGCCACGTTGCTCGATGACATGCACCGCATGGCCGATACGCACCAGTGCTTCCTGGAAGCGTCGCTCAGTACAGACGACGGCCGGCACTGGGACTGATCCCCCTCACACCCTCCGGATCCAA
>NZ_JCAFTA010000019.1:0-67833 GCF_059369815.1 Stenotrophomonas sp. YJH_SMC_27
CCCGAGCGACTCGGCCAACTCCACGGCTTGGTGCTTGAACTCATCGGTATAGCTACGACGGGTGATACGGGACATAAGGGACCTCCAGGTGCGATCAAAGTATCGCTTCTTGGCGTCCGCTGACGGGGGGCCAGATCAGTCAGCCGCATGGATGCGGCTGCCAAGCCTCCAGGGACGGATTCACGGCGTCCCCCGCGTACCCAACCCGACCGGCCCACCCGCGGCTTCTCCTTTCCGCGACCACCCAGACACCACCCACGAGGGGCTGCGCCGATGGCTGGAAACTTCCTGACTCTGCGCAACGCCAGTTATGGAAGCGTTCTCACAACGCTGCACGACAGCACACCCGCTGACCAAAGTCCGCAAAAAACGTTAGCTGGTTCACACTTTTACGCCGCGTTGATCTTGATCAATGGACTTGTCGTAATCGGCCTGCACAATGGCGGCCCGTTCGGCACGGCGCGCCGTCAATCGATGCAGCGCGAGGGGGCGTCGGGCGGGAGCAGTACTGATCCAACGGGTACAGGGAGCGCGGGGAACTGTCACTGGGGAGCGGCAGCCGCGCAGGTACCGACCGGATCCGGTCGCCGGTTGCGTCTGCGGGGATGGGGACGCAACCGGCCACCTCTATCTGAATGGGGAAGCCCGATCACGACGTCTTCACATTTCCCGCTGAACGGGGCAAATCGTTGTGATTCATGGTGTTAGGGGTTTTAATTCATCCATGACCTGCTAACCTGCGACGATGATTCGACGCACTCTGGCCTGCATGCTCACCCTCGGCCTGGTCGCCTGCGCGACCCAGCCGAAGTCCCCACCGTCTTCGCCGCAGGCCAGCAGCACGCCGCGCCAGCCGTCCGCCAAGGCCCATGGTCCGGCCGAGGCCGCGCCTGAAGCCGCTGCCGCCACCGCACCGCCGGTCGATCTCACCCCGGTGCCGTTCGAGGTTGCACGGGCCCGCTTCATTGCCGATACCGCCAAGCGCTATGGCCTGAGGCCGGAGCAGATCAGCAGCGTGCTCGACCAGGCGCAGGTGCGCCAGCCGATCATCGCCGCCATGTCGCGTCCGGCCGAACGGGTCAAACCGTGGAACGAGTACCGGCCGATGTTCATCAGCAAGGCACGCATCGATGGCGGCCGCGCGTTCCTGGCCCAGCATCGTGCCGAACTGGATCGCGTGCAGCAGCGCACCGGCGTGCCGGCCGAGGTGATCGTGGCGATCATCGGCGTGGAAACCAGCTACGGAAAGAATGCGGGCAATCATCGCGTGCTCGATGCGCTGTACACGCTGGCGTTCTACTACCCGCGCAGTGGCGACCCGGCCAAGCTGGAGCGCGAAGTGCGCCGCGAGCTGTTCTTCCGCGATGAGCTGGCCAAGCTGTTCGAGCTGGGCCGTGAGGAAAAGCTGGACATCACCACGCTCAAGGGCAGCTATGCCGGTGCGATGGGCATGGGCCAGTTCATGCCGTCCAGCTATCTCGATTACGCCGTGGACGGTAATGGCGATGGCCGTCGCGACCTGTTCACCAGCTACGACGATGTGTTCTCGTCCATCGCCAATTATTTCGTGAAGAAGGGCGGCTGGGTCCGTGGTGGCCAGGTGGCCGTACCGGCCACGCTGGCGCCGGGTCGCGAGGAGTTCAACCCGACCGAATGGATGCCGACCTGGTCGCTGGCCGACCTAGCCCAGCGCGGCTACCAGCCCAGCGCTACGGTGCAGCCGGGCGCCACCGCAACGCCGATCACGCTTGAGGGCAGCACCGGCAAGCAGTACTGGCTGGGCTTCCAGAACTACTACGCGATCACCCGCTACAACCTCTCGAAGATGTACGCGATGGCCGTGTTCCAGTTGTCGCAGGCCATCGCCGGACAGGAGCTGCCCCCGGCATGAACATCAGATGGCTGGTCCCGAGCTTGATCGTCCTCGCGCTGGCTGCCTGCAGCAGTGCGCCGAAGAAGCCGGCCACGGCCGGCCACGGTGGCAAGCCCAGCGGCACGGTGGTGCAGGGTCGGGGCTCGCGCCCGGCGCATTGCCCGGAAGGCTCGCCCTATGCCGCGGCCAAGGAAGACCCGAACACGCGCGGCAACTACACCGCCGGGGGGCTGTACAAGCCAGGCGTGCGCGACAGCACCCCGGACTACATTCCCAACGTCGCCTGCATTCCCGAGCCGGAAGTGACCGCCGAAGAGCGTTCGGCCATCGGCAACAAGTCGCCGTACGTGGTGCTGGGCAAGTCGTACAAGGTGCTCGACGACACCCGCAATTATGTCGAGCGCGGTACCGCGTCGTACTACGGCGCCAAGTTCCACGGCCGCCTGACCTCCAACCGCGAGGTCTACGACATGTACCAGTTCACCGCCGCGCACAAGACGCTGCCGCTGCCCAGCTTCGCCCGTGTGACCAACCTGGACAACGGCGAGTCGGTGATCGTGCGCGTCAACGACCGTGGCCCGTTCCATGATGGCCGTGTGGTCGACCTCAGTTATGCCGCCGCAGTGCGGCTGGGCATCACCCAGCGCGGTACCGGCAATGTGGAGGTGCGCGCGTTGCAGCCGGGCGAGGGCAACCTGCTGGCGCAGAAGCCGTCGCGCCGCGAGCGCCGTGCCGCCGAAACGGCTGTCGCGGCGGCCAGTACGCGCCCGGTAACGGCTGCGCGTGCCACCGCCGACAGCGACATCGATCGCCTGGTCAAGCGCCTTCCGGCCGACGCCACGCCTGCGCGTGGCCAGCCGGCCACCACACAGGGCGTGGCCAGCGCGGTGCCGGACGTGGCGGTCAGCAGCCTGCCGCCGAGCGCACCGCCGGTGCGCAGCCCCACAATGGCGCCGGTTGCAGTCGCCAGCGCCGCGCCGCGCACGGTCGCGCCGGCCGCAGTGCGTACGGTGCCCGCCACCGCAGCAGCCCCCAGCCTGTCGCAGCAGGTGGTCGGCGCGGTGATGGTGCAGGTCGCCAGCTTCTCCAGCCGCGACAATGCCAACCGCGCGATGGGCCAGCTCAACGCGGCCGGCATTGTCGGCGCGACCATCAGCGACATCGCCGCCGGTGGCCGCACCCTGTTCCGGCTGCGCGTTCCCGCCAGCGACCATGCCAGTGCCGCGGAACTTGTCGGCCGCATCGCCGGTCTGGGCCTGGGTTCGCCGCAGATCGTCAAGGATTGACCCGCCTGGGCTGGTGCTGCCGGCCCAGGCTCGCCCGGCCTTACAATGGCCGCTTCGTTCCACCCTCCATTCCTGGCCGTCCCCTGGAGCCTGCTGTCCAATGAATTTCCGTTCCGCCGCCACCGCCCTGGCCGCCACCCTGGTGGTGGGCCTGGCTTCCGCCCAGACGCCGCTGCCGACCCCGGCCACGCCTGCGCCTGCCGCCGCCGCCCCGGCCACCGTTGCCACCCCCCCGGCGCCGGTGCCGAGCGTATCCAAGGCCTGGGTGCTGATGGACTACGCCACCGGCCAGGTGCTGGCTGGCGAAAACATCCACGAGCAGCTGGCCCCGGCCAGCATCACCAAGGTGATGACGTCCTACGTGGTTGCCGCCGAGGTCAAGAACGGCAAGGTCCGTGCGGATGACCAGGTGATGATGAGCGAGCGCGCCTGGCGCGAAGGCGGCGCCGGCACCGATGGCAGCTACAGCGGCTTCCCGGTCAACCAGACCGCACGCCTGGAAGACATGGAAAAGGGCATGGCGATCCAGTCCGGCAATGACGCCGCGATCGCCCTGGCCGAGCATGTGGCCGGCAGCGAAGAAGCCTTCGCGTCGCTGATGAACAGCTACGCCGCCAAGATCGGCATGAAGAACTCGCACTTCGTCAACGCCCACGGCCTGACCGCCGAAGGCCACCACAGCACCGCCTATGACCTGGCACTGCTGGGCCGCGCGATGGTGCGTGATTACCCGGAAACCTACGCGTACAACAAGATCAAGGAATTCCAGGTCGGCAACATCAAGCAGCCGAACCGCAACCTGCTGCTGTGGCGAGATGGCAGCGTCGACGGCATCAAGACCGGCCACACCTCCGAAGCCGGTTACTGCCTGATGAGTTCGGCGCAGCGCGGCGACCAGCGCCTGATCGCCGTGGTATTGGGTGGTGCGTCGGAAAAGCAGCGCGCTGATGACAGCCTGGCCCTGCTGAACTGGGGTTTCCGCTTCTTCGAGACCCACCGCCTGTACGAGCCGGGCAAGCCCGTGGCCGAGCACAAGGTCTGGAAGGGCACCGCCGACAAGGTGCAGCTGGGCGTGGCGCAGCCGATGCTGGTCAGCGTGCCGCGCGGCCGCTACAACGACCTGAAGCCGAGCATCGACGTGCCCAAGACCCTGGAGGCACCGTTCACTGCCGGCCAGCAGATCGGCACCGTGAAGGTCACGCTGGACGGCAAGGTCGTCGCCGAAGCGCCGCTGGTTGCCGTGGCTGCCGTCGAACAGGCCGGCTTCTTCAAGCGCCTGTGGGACAGCTTCTGGATGTGGTGGGAATCGGAATGATCCACGCCCCGGCGTGGTGAATGAAAAGGCCGGCGTATGCCGGCCTTTTCGTTCCGGGATGTCGGATGCGGATGGGGGGGGTGCCGGCCGCTGGCCGGCTCCCCATGAATCAATCCGGAAATGCGAGAGCCGGCCAGCGGCCGGCACTACCGGCAGCGCCTCACTTGCAGCGAGCGATGCAGTAACCGGTGTGCCGACCAACGGTCGGCACCTACCCGCTTCACCCTCAGCGCCTCGCCTACAGCGAGCGGCTGATGGTGAAGCTGCCGAACACCGGCGATTGGCGCTGGCCGTTGAATTCGCGCGTGCTGTGGTACCGCGCGGCAGCGAACTTCCAGCGGCCGTACATCACCGCCACGCCGTACCCGCCGTAGGCCACCACATGGCGCTTGTCCACGCTGTGGCTGTTGCGGAAGGTGTTGCCATCCAGCGTGATGTCGCGGATCACCCAGGCAGCGTCGGAGGTCGCGAACAGGTGCCAGGACCACCCGCTTGGGCGGCCGCCGCGGGTCGGCGCCGTGTTCTCACCTGCCGGGCGCAACGGCGTGCTGCCGAAGTCATCCGGCAGCTTCCAGCCGAAGCGCACTTCACCGCCCAAATTGGCCTTGGTTTCCAGGTTGCCGATCGACCCGCCGTAGTGGCTGATCGCGTCCCAACCCCAACCGTCGGCATTGACGCTGGCATCGCCCGGCCAGCGGCGCATGCGCTCATGGGTCAGCATGAACAGTGGTTCGTTGTGCAGCTGGTTGTCCCAACCCTTGAATTTCTCGTCGCCCAACACTTCATGCACGGCATTCTGCACCTGCTTGCCCTGCGCCCACGGGCCGACCACGCCCAGTGTCAGCTGGGTGGTCTGCAGGCGGTCGCCGCTGCGCGCATTGAAACCGAAGTTTGCGATCAGCACGCCGGCGTAAGGGCGGTCGTCCTCGATCAGGTCCCTGCGGCTGAAATCGGTTGGGGTGAAAATCCCCTGGCCGATGCTGAAGATCATGTTCTGCTGTTCGAACCTGCCCGGATGCAGCCCTTCCAGGTACCGGTTCACCCAGCGCGCCATGCGCGGCAGGCAGGGGTCGTCGGTGTAATCGACCAGATTGGGGGAGACCAGGGTCAACAGCGCACCGTTGGTATAGCCCTGGTCCTGGTGGCGGCCGCCGAACAGGTCGTTGTCGACGCGGAAATTGACCTGCGGCGGATGGTCGCGCATCGCGTCCGGGCCACATTGTTCGGCCGCCTGGGCGGCAAGCGGGAGGGCAGCAGCCAGCAGGCCGTACAGGCCGAGGGCCGCAAGGCGGCGGTGGGAAGGGGGACTCATTGGGAGGGCTTTGTTCTGTCTGTCGTTGTATGCCGCGACACGGTACTCGCGGGGACGTGACGGAACGAGCGCGTTCGAATCACTTGTCTGTTCCGAAAACGACATTGTCTCGTGAGGACAATCCTGAACCCTCCTGTAGCGGGCTTTGGGGCAATGACCAATGCTGAACGTCTGTTCAGCTGCAACGCAGCGACTCACCAGTGCGCCGTTTGACGTTGATGAATACTCTTGGGTTTGTTGCCCTGCGGCCCGATAATGGCTTCATGGAAATCAAGTCCGACAACCCCGACCACGGCTTCCAGTTCCCCGGCCAGTTCGAGCTCAGCGCCATGGGCCCGGCCAACCGCGGCCTGGAACATGAGCTCCCCCGCCTGCTGCTGGCTGCCGGCATCGATGTGGTCAACGAACGCATCAGCTGGAAGCACTCCTCCAACGGCAAGTACGTGTCCGTCCGCATCGTGTTCAAGGCCGAAAGCCGCGAGCAGTACGACCTGGCGCACCAGGCGCTGCGCGACCACCCGGAAGTGAAGTGGACGCTGTAGCCGACAGCTGCCCGGCCGAAGCCGCCCCGGAACACCGCGCGCCGCGTCCGGCGGTGGTCCGTGACCTCGGCCGCCAGGCCTACGAGCCGGTATGGCGCGCCATGCAGCGCTTCACCGACCAGCGCAACGACAACGATGCCGACGAGCTGTGGGTGGTCGAGCACGACCCGGTGTTCACCCTGGGCCAGGCCGGCAAGGACGAGCACGTGCTGGCACCGGGTGAGGTCCCGGTGCTGCACGTGGACCGAGGTGGCCAGGTGACCTACCACGGTCCCGGCCAGATCGTGGTCTATCCGCTGCTGCGCCTGCCGCGGCTGGGGATCGGGGTCCGCGACTACGTGTGCCGCATCGAGCAGGCCCTCATCGATACGCTGGCCGAGTGGAACATCGGTGCCGAACGCCGCGAGGGCGCCCCGGGCGTCTACGTCGGTGGTGCCAAGATCGCTGCGCTCGGCATCCGTGTGCGGCGCGGCTGCACCTTCCATGGGCTGGCCTTCAACGTGGCCATGGACCTGGAACCCTTCCACCGCATCAATCCCTGTGGCTATCAGGGGTTGCAGGTGACCTCGGTAGTAGACTTGGGCGGGCCCTCCGGCATGGAGGCCGTCAAGCCGGTACTGCTGGAGCACCTGGCCCGCCAGTTCGGCCTGCTGCTCCAGCCCACGCACGAACTGCCCGATCTTTCTGCGGCCGCCTGACCGCTCCCGGAACTGCCATGACTGAAACCACCGCCCGTTCCATTCCCCTGCAGATCGTGCAGGGCGACTCCCCATCCGCCGCGCCGTTGCAGGCCGGGGTCAAGCAGCTGGGCGGTGACAAGATCAACCGCTCGCCGGTGCAGTTCGCCGACGCGCCGGTGCTGCGCAAGCCGTCATGGATCCGCGTGCGCATTCCCTCGGGAAATGCCGTGCAGAACCTGAAGGCCAAGCTGCGCGAAAACCGCCTGGTGACCGTATGCGAGGAAGCCAGCTGCCCGAACATCCACGAATGCTTCGGCCATGGCACCGCCACCTTCATGATCCTCGGCGAGGTCTGCACCCGCCGCTGCTCGTTCTGCGACGTGGCCCATGGCCGCCCGAAGCCGCCGGATGCCAACGAACCGGCCAGCCTCGGCCAGACCGTGGCCGACATGGGCCTGAAGTACGTGGTGGTGACCAGCGTCGACCGCGATGACCTGCGTGACGGCGGTGCCCAGCACTTCGTCGACTGCATCACCGCCATCCGCGAAAAGTCGCCGGGTACCCGCATCGAAGTGCTGACGCCGGACTTCCGTGGCAAGGGCCGCATGGAGCGCGCGCTGGAGATCCTGGCGCAGAACCCGCCGGATGTGTTCAACCACAACATCGAAACCGTACCGGACCTGTACCGCAATGTGCGCCCGGGTGCGGACTACCAGTGGTCGCTGAACCTGCTGAAGAACTTCAAGGCGCAGCACCCGGGCGTGCCGACCAAGAGCGGCATCATGCTGGGTCTGGGCGAAGACTTCGAACAGATCAAGGCCACCATGCGCGACCTGCGCGCGCACGATGTGGACATGATCACCATCGGCCAGTACCTGCAGCCGACCGCGCATCACCACCCGGTACTGAAGTACTGGACTCCCGAGGACTACAAGGCGCTGGAGGACTACGGCTACGAGCTGGGATTCAGCCACGTGGCCTCCGGCCCGATGGTGCGCTCGTCGTACCACGCCGACGTCCAGGCCAAGGGCGCCGGCATTTCCTGACACCCTGCCGGTGGGTGGGAGCTACTTCTCCTGTGGGTGCGGACCCTTGGTCCGCACACCTCTGCCTGCCGTAGAGCCGAGCCCATGCTCGGCTGCTTGCTGCCGGCCAGCCGAGCATGGGCTCGGCTCTACATGCATTCACAATTTGCTACACCGGCCCGGCTAGGCTGGTTTTCCACCGAGCGCGGCCGGGTGACAAACCCGGCAACTTTCGGCACTGTCGTGGTGTCTTAACACCCCGCAGTCTCCCCCTTGGCAAGGCGCCTTCGAGCACGTCAATGAAATTCAAAGCCCCCGCATTCCTGATGGCCCTGGCGCTGGTGGCGCCGCTGGCGCTGGCGGCCAAGGCCGACTCGCCGGCATTGCCCGCTGCGGTAACCGCCGATCAGGTGACCACCTCCAAGCTGGTGTACGGCCTGCTGTCCGACAGCCGTTATGCCTACCGCCCGCGCGCGCTGGACGAGGCCACGTCCAAGGACGTGTTCAAGCGCTACCTGGAGACGCTTGACGGCGGCAAGCAGTACTTCACGCAGGCCGACGTGGCGCGCTTTGCGCCGTTCGAAGCCAACATTTCCTCGGCCATTCGCGGCGGCGAGCTGGAGCCGGCATTCCAGGTGTTTGCGGTCTACAAGCAGCGCGTCGGCGAGCGCGTGGCCTACGCGCGCAAGCTGCTCAAGCAGGAACCGGACTTCACCACCGACGAGCGCTTCGAGTACGACCGCAAGAAGGTGCCGTGGGCCGCCAGCAGCGCCGAGCTGGATGAGCTGTGGCGCAAGTCGGTGAAGAATGACTGGCTGCGCCTTAAGCTGGCCGGCAAGAAGCCCGATGACATCCGCAAGACGCTGGACAAGCGCTATGCCACGCTTGAAAAGTCGGTCAACGAGCTGAAGGGCGAGGACGTCTTCCAGTTCTTCATGAACGCCTACACCAGCGCTGTCGATCCGCACACCGACTACTTCACCCCGCGCACCGCCGAGAACTTCAACCAGGCGATGTCGCTTTCGCTGGAAGGCATCGGTGCGCAGCTGCAGCGGCAGGACGACATGGTGGTGATCCGCGAGATCATCGCCGGTGGCCCGGCTGCAGTGGATGGCACGCTGAAGCCGGGTGACCGCATCGTCGGCGTCGGCCAGGGCAAGTCCGGCCTGGTCGAGGACGTGATCGGCTGGCGCATCGACGACGTCGTGGCCAAGATCCGCGGTGCCAAGGATACCCAGGTGAAGCTGGAATTCATTCCGGCCGCCGAGGGTGCCGACGGCAAGCACCACACCCTGGTGCTGACCCGCCAGAAGGTGCGCCTGGCCGAACAGGCCGCGAAGGGAGAGACCATGACCATCCCGGCCGCCAATGGCGAGCCGGCACGCAGGATCGGCGTGATCAAGCTGCCGACCTTCTACCAGGACTTCGAAGGCCGTCGCCGCAATGCGGCCGACTACGCCTCGGCCACCCGCGACGTGGCCAAGCTGCTGGCCGGCTTCAAGAACGACAAGCTGGACGGCGTGGTGCTGGACCTGCGCAACAACGGAGGCGGTTCGCTGGATGAAGCCATCGAACTGACCGGCCTGTTCATCGAGCAGGGCCCGGTGGTGCAGGTGCGCGAGTCTGGTGGCCGCGTCACCGTCAACAGCGACCGCAACCAGGGCGTGGCGTGGGATGGCCCGCTGGCGGTGCTGATCAACCGCGGTTCGGCCTCGGCCTCGGAAATTTTTGCTGGTGCCATCCAGGACTACGGTCGTGGCCTGGTGATCGGTGAAACCAGCTTCGGCAAGGGCACCGTTCAGAACATCGTCGACCTCGACCGTTGGCCGAGCGGCGAGACCCAGCGCTTTGGCCAGGTCAAGCTGACCATCGCCCAGTTCTTCCGCATCAGCGGCAGCAGCACCCAGCACAAGGGGGTGGTGCCCGACCTGGCCTTCCCGGCCAGTGTCGACGCCACCGAGTTCGGCGAGAGCACCTACGACAACGCCCTGCCGTGGACCCGCATCGCCGCCGTGCCGCACACCCAGTACGGCAACTTCGCGCCGCTGCTGCCGAAGCTGGAAATCCGCCACGACGCACGCATCGCCACCGACAAGGAGTTCCAGTGGTGGAACGAGGACGTGGAACAGTTCCGCACCGAGGCGGCCAAGAAGTACATTTCGCTCAACGAGGCCACGCGCCGCGCCGAGCGTGAGCGCCAGGATGCCCAGCGCAAGGAACGCCAGCTGCAGCGCAAGGAGCTGGGCCTGGCCCTGGACCCGCTGGCCGATGACAGCAGCGATGACGGCCTGACGGGCAACGAGCGCGACATCGTCAAGGACGCCGCGCGCGAGAAGGCGGCCGAGAAGCGCCCGGACCCGCTGCTGCGCGAGTCGGCGTCCATCCTGGCCGATGCGGTGAACCTGCTGGCCAACGACCGCCCGCTGTCGGCACAGGTGCTGCCGCAGTCGACCGGCGCCGGTCGCTGGGCGGACTGAGCCGGACACGGTATGTGATACCCGAGGGCCGGCATTGCCGGCCCTTCTGCTTTTTTCGTGCATGAACCGGCTGCAAACGGGGCCGCCTGACGCGGGTGCTTTCGACCTGCCGCACACAGCAACGGGGCTACCCTTGCCGGTACCGTCCTCGCAGGAGCACCCATGCGGTCCTCCCTCGTTTCCAGTGCTGTTGTGGCGCTTGGCAGCGCCCTGATCCTGTCGGCCTGTGGTGGCCGTGCCGCCGACAGCACGCTGCTGCGCGAATCCTTCGATTCCGGCGACACGTTCTCGCGTACCGTCGATGGCCGCCCCGGCGATGCCTGTGAAGCGGCGCGACGCACCCTGCTCAGCCAGGGGTACGCCATCGCCCGTGCCGATGACGCACAGGTGGAAGGCAACAAGAACTTCCAGCCGCGCGAAGACGACCATGAGCAGCTGGTGCTGCGCATCTCCTGTGCGCCCCGGGGCGATCAGGCGTTGGTGTTCGTAAGCGCCGTGCAGGACCGTTATGCGTTGAAGAAGAGCCCGACGTCCGCCAGTGTCGGCGTCGGTGCACTGGGCTCGGTATCACTGCCGTTCGGCAGCAATGACGATTCGCTGGTGAAAGTGGCGAGCAGCACGGTTACCGACGCCGATTTCTATCGCCGTTTCTTCCAGCGCCTGCAGCAGTACCTGCCACAGGCTGCGGGCACGCCACCGCCGCCACCACCCGCAGCAGTTCCTGAGCCCGCGCCGGTCCGCACGGACCAAGGGTGAACGTGCACGGCTGGCTGATGGGCGCGGCCCTGTTGCTCGCGCCTGTGATGGGCGTGGCGGCCACAGCCGGCGACTGCGCCCAGGGGCTGCTGCTGCGGCTGGGCTGGCGCTTCGACGAGGCCGCGCTGAAGGAGCCGCAGGTGCATGGTGGCGCGGTGTGCACCCGTGCGTCGCTGGCCGAGGCGCAGGCAGCAGGCGATCTGCACGTGCGCTGGCCGGCGCACATGTCCGCTGCTGCACGCCAAGCGCTGCTGCAGCAGTTGCTGGACGATCCGGCCACGATCTGCGCCTATGCGTTCCAGCTGGGGGCGGCCACGCAACGCGCCGCCTCGGCCTTGCAGGCCAACACCCGCTTCCGCTTCTCCGGCCTGCAGATGGGCTGGATCGGTTTCGGCCTGCAGGGCCCGCGCGCTCAAGGCTGGCAGCGTACGCACAGTCTTGGCCGCGGTTTCGTTCCCAGCGCGGGCAACAGCAAGGCGCTGCAGGCGTTCTACAACGGTGCCGTGCGTGCCGAATGCGGTGTCGGCCGCCAGGTCGCGCAGCTGGCCACCCAGCGCGAGCTGTATGGCGATGCTGCCTTCGATACCGAGTTCTCTGCGGATGAGCTGTCGATCGGCACCTTTCTCGCCCTGCATGGGACCGACAGCATCCTGCTTGGCGCGCATGCCGGCGATTTCTTCGCCGATGGCAAGGCAGTGCGTACCTCGGCGATGGGGCGCCAGGCGTTCGTCGGTGTGCCTGGTTTCATCGAGCATGCATACGACAAGGGCACGCTGGACGACCTGAGCAACCAGGCCGAGAACTTCGTGGTGGTCGAGGTGGGCGAGGACGCTGCGCGGGCGCTGGCCACGCATGGCGGCCTGGCCTGGTACGACCAGCGCAACGTCGAACTATGGAAACTCGCGCAGGACATCCCGCGCACCGGCCAGCGCTACTTCGAACGCCTGCTGTTCGAGCGCGACCCTGAGGTGCGCGCGGCGCTTGCGCCGCGCTACCACGCCACGCTGGCACGCATGGACCGCCTGCTGGACGATCCGTTCTACCAGCAGTTCGTGATCTATGTGCATCCGCGCGGTATACGTCCCATCGGCTACCACATCGCCCGCCTGCTTGACCGCAACCCGCGAACCCCCTTTTCGATCGACCTGGCGGTGCACAATCTGCATACCACGCTCTACCGGCGTTGGCGCGAGGCGCAGCTGCGCCACTGCGCGGCTACCGGCAGGCCAGGCAGCCTGACCCTAGACCCCAACTGAAGGTGAAACAATGGATATTGCAATGATCGGCCTCGGCCGCATGGGCGCCAACATGGCCCAGCGCCTGCATCGCGGCGGCCACCGCGTGGTCGGCTACGACCCGGGCGAAGGGGCCCGCCAGCGCGCCGCCGAGGCCGGCCTGGAGGTGGTTGATTCGCTGGCCGCCGCGGTGGCCGCGCTGCCGGTGCCGCGCGTGGTGTGGCTGATGGTGCCGGCCGGCGAAACCGTCGACCAGACGCTGGGCCAGCTGACCCCGCACCTGGCCGAGGGTGACATCGTCATCGATGGCGGCAACTCCAACTACCAGGACTCGATCCGCCGCGCCAAGGCGCTGGCCGAGGACGGCCTGGGCTACGTCGACTGCGGCACCAGCGGAGGCGTGTGGGGCCTGCAGGAGGGCTACAGCCTGATGGTCGGTGGCGAAGCGCCGGTGGTGGAGCAGATCGCGCCGCTGCTGCGTACGCTGGCACCGGCCGAGGACCGCGGCTGGGCGCGTGTCGGCCCATCCGGCGCTGGCCACTTCACCAAAATGGTGCACAACGGTATCGAGTACGGAATGATGCAGGCTTACGCCGAAGGCTTCGCGCTGATGGAGCGCAAGCAGGAGATGGAGCTGGACCTTGCCCAGGTGGCCGAAGTCTGGCGGCACGGCAGCGTGGTGCGTTCGTGGCTGCTGGACCTGAGTACCGAAGCACTCAAGCGCAATCCGTCGCTGGATGGCATCGCGCCGTATGTGGAGGATTCCGGTGAAGGCCGCTGGACCGTCGCCGAAGCCATCGCGCTGGACGTGCCGGCCCCGGTGATCACCTTGTCGCTGCTGGAACGCCTGCGTTCGCGCGAATCCAACTCGTTCACCGACCGCCTGCTGTCGGCGATGCGCAACGAGTTCGGTGGGCACGCCATCAAGAAGTCGTAAGCAATCGGGGTCGGACCCCTTTCCGCAGGAAAGGGCGCTGACCCCCATGGCGCCAGGGGCAGTCGAGCATGGCTCGACTCTGCAAAAGCATTTTCCGATTGTTTGCACGTCATCCACGCATGGCGTGGATCTACTGGCAGATCGCGGGAAAGTGCCGAAGGCCAGGTGGGGGCGGTTGCGGGGGTGTCTGCGGCATGGATGGCGCGGCCAAGCCTCCAGGGACGGATTTACGGCGTCCCCCGCAACCCGACCCACCCCGCCATCCCACGGATAGCCGGCTTTTGCTGTTGAGGTTGCCGGCCAGCGGCCGGCACTACCGCTTCTGCGGGTGCAGGGCGCAGCCCTGCCGATCACCCCAACGCGATTCGCCGCCCTTCGCGCGCACTGTCCATGCCCGCCTGCAGCAACTGCATCAACTGCAGTGCCTGCACCGGGCTGACCGTAGCTTCGCCGTCGCCGTGCATCGCCGCGGCGAACTGCGCATACAGCCGCCGGTAGTCGCCAGGCAGGTTGTCCACCGTCGTGCGCTGCACGTTGTCTTCGGCATCGCAGCGCACCAGCTCACCATGCCGCGGATCGATACCCCAGCCTGGCGCACCGGGTGCCACACCGCGGCGCAGCTGCGCCTCCTGCACGTCCAGGCCGTGCTTGATCCAGCTTGCCTTGCTGCCATGCACGCTGAAGTGCGGGGTCTGTGCCGCGACCAATGAACCGGAATGGAGGATCGCGCGATGCCGCGGGTAGTGCAGCACGGCGTGGAAGTAATCGATGCCGCTGCCGCCTTGGCGCAGCACGGCAAGATCCGCATCGATCGCCTCGGGCCAGCCGAACAGCACCAGCATCTGGTCCAGCAGATGCGGACCCAGGTCGTACCACAGGCCACTACCGGGCCCGTCCTGCTCGCGCCAGCGATCGCGCACCTGCGGCCGGTAACGGTCGAAATGCGCATGGCACTCGGCCACGTCGCCGAGTGCGCCTTCGGCCAGCAGCGCCTGCAGGGTGAGGAAATCCGCATCGAAGCGCCGGTTCTGGAACACGGTGGCGATGCGGCCGGCGCTGCGTGCCGCAGCCAGTACCGCTTCGGCTTCAGCGACATCCAGCGCAAACGGCTTGTCGACCAGCACGTGCTTGCCCGCGGCCAGCGCCGCGATTGCAAGCGGCGCGTGCTGCGCGTTCGGTGTGGCAATCACCACTGCGTCCACGGCCGGATCGTCGAACACGTCCTGCGGCATCGCACGCACGTGCACGTCGCTGAACGCGCGCAGCAATGTGTCGCGCTGCGAACTGACGATGCTGTGCAGCGCCAGCCCGGGTGTGTGCTGGATCAGCGGCGCATGGAAGACGCGGCCGGCGAGGCCGTAGCCGATCAGGGCCAGTTGCAGGTCGGGGCGCATGGCAGAGCTCCGGCTGTGGGAAGGGCAGGGTATACGACGGGTGGTGACAGGCCAAACTGAACCGTTGCCCCAGGAAACGGTCCGATTCACGGCGGCATGACCGCAGCGCCACGCCTGCTCTACGGCGGCTTGTCCAGACTGGCAGCACATCCCGAAGGAGTACGACACGATGAGCAATACCTCCCGCACACTGATTGCTTCTGCCTTGACGCTGGGCCTGGCGCTGTCCTCCTCGGCTGCATTTGCAAAGGATCCCGCTGCCAAGAGCCCGCCGACCAGCAGCCATCCGGCCACGCATGCTGATCGCCATGACTCCAATGAGCCTGTGACCGATACCTGGATCACCACCAAGGTGAAGGCCGACCTGCTGGCCAGCAGCAACGTTCCGGGCACGGAGATCAAGGTGGAAACCGTGAACGGCGTTGTCAGCCTGAGCGGCGCGGTGGCCTCCCAGGCCGAGAAGGACAAGGCGGTTGCCACTGCCAAGGGCATCAAGGGCGTGACCCGCGTCGATGCCGCTGCACTGAAGGTCAGCACTGCTGCCAAGCGCTGACCTGGCGGAGTGGGCGCCCCGGTATGGGGCGCCCACTCCCGCGTGAAGCCGAGCCGTGCTCGGCTGCCGTTGGGTTCCAGCCGACCGTGGGCTCGGCCGTACAGCGCCGAAGTACCAGCCGTTCAGCCAGCGGCGCTGGAAACTCCAGAGTTTTGACCCGCCTGCGCTATATTGCCGGTTCCGCCGCACTGGGGCCGGGTACGGCCCATGCTTTGCGGCCGTGTTGATGAGGAACTATGGCGCTGGTTTTCAGTGATGACATCTGGGACCGCTGGCGGATGCCCGCCCTGGCGCTGGCCGCCGCAGCGATCATCGTGGTGCCGTGGTTGACACTGCGCCACCTGCAGCAGGACAGCGAAGATGCGATGGCCTGGGTCAATCATACCCAGGCTGTCGGCGTGGCCTTGCAGCAGCTGCAGGCCGATGTACGCGATGTCGAATCGGCCGCGCTGACCCTGTCCAAGGGCGTGGACGCGCCTGGCCTGCGCGAGCGCATGGCCAAAGCCAATGAACTTCCCGGTCGCCTGGCTGAACTGGGCCGGATGACCCGCGACAATCCTGAGCAGCTGATCCGCATCGGCCGCATCGAGTCGATGCTGGAAGGGCGCATGGCGCTTGCCCGCGAACTGGCAAAGTCAGAGCCCAACAGTGACCAGCGCGAGCTGGTGCAGGACCTGAGCACGCGTTATCCGATCCGCGGGCTGGTGGAGGAACTGCAGGCCAGCGAGCAGAAGCTGCTGGCACAGCGCGCCGAGCAGGCCGCCCGCCAGCGCAAGCAGACCGAGTTGGTGTCGTGGAGTTCGCTGGTGGTCCAGCTGGCGTTGCTCGGCCTGGTGCTGTGGCTGCTGCAGCGGCAGATCGGCCGACGCCTGCACGCCGAGCGGCAGTCATTGCGTTCGGCCGCGCGTGCAGCGTCGGTGCTGCAGACGGTGCGCGAGCCGATCGTGCTGCTCGACCGCGATCTGCGCGTGCAGCTGCACAATCCTGCTTTCGCCGAGCTGTATGGTCTGCAGGATGAGCGCGCCGAGGGCCTGGTGCTGGATAACGTCGGCAACGGTGCGTGGCAAGACCCGGTGATGCGCCAGCGACTGTCCGATGTGCTGCTGCGCGGCCGGGAACTCTGGGACTTCGAGCATGAACAGCGCACCGCCGATGGCTTGGTGCGCTACATGCTGCTCAACGCTCGGCGCATGCCGCTGCCGGACACCGATGACGAAGTGGTGTTGCTCACGGTCAGCGACGTCACCGTGCAGCGTGCGGTGCAGCTGCGTGTGGAGGAACTGAACCGCCAGCTGGAAGGCAAGGTTGCACAGGTGTCCGAGGTCAACAGGGAACTGGAAGCCTTCAGTTACTCGGTCTCGCACGATCTGCGGGCGCCGCTGCGCCACGTGGCTGGATTCTCCGACAAGCTGTCGCGCCATCTCGGCGATGCGGCCGATGACAAGAGCCGCCATTACCTGGAAGTGATCTCCAGTTCGGCGCGGCGCATGGCCGCGCTGATCGACGACCTGCTGGTCTATTCGCGGCTGGGCCGTGCGGCAATGCGGCACCAGGCGGTGGACATGCAGTCGCTGGTGGCCGATACCCGCGCCATGCTCGATTCCAATCTGCAGGCCGAGGCTGAGGCCAGCGGCCACGTGCACCAGGTGGAGTGGAACATCGCGCCGCTGCCGATCGTGGTGGGTGACGAGAACATGATCCGCCAGGTCTGGCTGAACCTGCTTGGCAACGCTGTGAAGTACTCGGGCAACCGCGAACCGGCGAAGATCCGCGTGGATTACCAGCCCCAGCCCGACGGCGGCCATCAGTTCACGGTCAGCGACAATGGTGCAGGCTTTGACATGGCCTATGCCGGAAAGCTGTTCGGTGTGTTCCAGCGCCTGCACAAGGCCAGCGACTACCCCGGAACCGGTATCGGCCTGGCCAGCGTCCGTCGCGTGCTCACCCGCCATGGCGGCCGTATCTGGGCCGAGGCCGAACCGGACGTCGGCGCCACCTTCCACTTCTACCTGCCCCCCGCGACCGACGCGGACAAACAAGGTCCCTCTGCATGACGACTCTGCGCACCATTCTTCTCGCCGAAGACAGCCCGGCCGATGCCGAAATGGCGATCGACGCCCTGGAAGAGGCGCGTCTGGCCAATCCCATCGTGCACGTCGAGGATGGCGTGGAAGTGATGGACTACCTGCTGCGCCGCGGCGCCTTCGCCAACCGCGAGGAAGGCCTGCCGGCGGTGCTGCTGCTGGACATCAAGATGCCGCGCATGGACGGCCTGGAAGTGCTGCGGCAGATCCGCGAGCACGAAGAACTCAAGCGCCTGCCGGTGGTGATCCTGTCGTCCTCGCGCGAGGAAAGTGATTTGGCCCGCAGCTGGGACATGGGGGTCAATGCCTACGTGGTCAAGCCGGTGGACGTGGACCAGTTCTTCGGTGCGGTGCAGACCCTGGGCAAGTTCTGGGCGTTGATCAACCAGGCACCGGAACTCGAGTGAGCCCATGCCCCTGACCGGTCCTGCCCTGGGGGCGCTGCGCATCCTGCTGGTGGAGGACTCACCGGAAGATGCCGAGCTGATGTCCGAACAGATGCTCGATGCGGGCCTGGACGCTCGTTTCGAGCGCGTCGAGAGCGAGGCGGAGCTGCGCCAGGCACTGGCCGCGTTCCAGCCGGACATCGTGCTGTCCGACCTGAGCATGCCGGGGTTTTCCGGTGATGATGCGCTGCGCATCGTGCGCGAGACGGCGCCGGAAGTCCCTTTCATCTTCGTCTCCGGCACCATGGGTGAGGAGAACGCGGTGGCGGCGCTGCAGAAAGGCGCCAACGATTACATCATCAAGCACCAGCCGGCGCGCCTGCCGTCGGCGGTGGCGCGTGCGATCCGCGATGCCCGCAGCGCCGTAGAGCGCGCACGGGTGGAGACCGAACTGATGCGCGCGCAGCGCCTGGAAAGCCTGTCGCTGCTCGCCGCCGGCCTCAGCCATGACCTGCGCAACATCCTGCAGCCGCTGCTGATCATGCCGGACCTGTTGAAGGCGCGTACCGACGATCCGCAGTTGCACCACCTGGCCGACGTCATCGCCGAGTGTGGCCGCCGCGGCCACGAGATGGCCGAATCGATGCTGTCGTTCGTGCGCGGTTCGCGCAAGCCGAGCGAGCGTATCGAGATCAAGGGCCTGTTCGATGCGGTGGCCCTGCTGTTGCGCAGCAACGTGCCCGATGCCGTGCGCCTGGAACTGCAGGTGCAGGACGAAGGCCTGGTAGTGGATGCCAACTACACCGAACTGCAGCAGGTCATGCTGAACCTGGCACTCAATGCGATCCAGGCGATGCCCAACGGCGGCCGACTGAGCCTGACCGCCAGCCATGCCGGCCAGCGCGATGGCGTGGACTGGATGCGTATCTGCGTTGCCGATGAAGGCATTGGCATGGATGCGGACACGCTGTCGCACCTGTTCAATCCATTCTTCACCACCAAGGCAGATGGCACTGGCCTGGGCCTGATCTCCTGCAAGCGCATTGTTGAGGGCGCTGGTGGCAGCATCCATGTCAGCAGCCAG
Organism: Stenotrophomonas sp. YJH_SMC_27; assembly: GCF_059369815.1. NCBI lineage: Bacteria > Pseudomonadati > Pseudomonadota > Gammaproteobacteria > Lysobacterales > Lysobacteraceae > Stenotrophomonas > Stenotrophomonas sp. YJH_SMC_27. The sequence goes on from NZ_JCAFTA010000019.1 coordinate 18,940, forward strand.
CCGGGACAGGGCACCTGCTTCGAACTGCGCCTGCCGATGCACGAGATCATCGACGGCAGCGAGCCGATCGAACAGCTGGTGGCCTTGGGCAGCGGCCAGTCGATCCTGGTGGTCGATGGGGAAGCCACGCGCCTGTCGCTGCTCGGTAACGCGCTGTCCAGCCAGGGCTACCAGCTGCAGTTGGCCTCCGATGGCCCGGCGGCGCTGCGCTGGATGCAGCAGGAGGCAATGCCGGCGCTGGTGATTGCCGATGCCGGCTCCAAGCTGCTGCCGGCCAGCCAGCTGCTGGGCGAGATGGCTGCGCTCGGTTACCGCGGCCCGGCGCTGGTGCTGGAAGACCCTGCGGTGCCGGTCTCGGCCGACGCCTTCCCGGCCGGAGTGGAGGTGCATGTATTGCACAAGCCGCTGCAGATGCAGCAGGTATTCCGCGCCGTGGCCGAAGCGCTGGGCTGAGTAAGCATCGCCGGGCATGGCCCGGCGCTACCCACCGCCTTCGGTAGCGCCGGGCCATGCCCGGCGGCAGGTCAGGTCGATCAATCCACGGTTTCCCAGGGGAACCGCGGCAGGGCGTCCACCGCCTGTTCCAGGCGCCGTGACCAGTTCTGGTGGATATCGGCATACAGCGCTGAATCCGCGCCCAGCCGCAGTTGCCGGCCGATACGCAGTTCACCGTCGCGCAGCAGCGCCAGGTCGATCGGCAGGCCCACCGACAGGTTGGACCGGATGGTGGAGTCCAGCGAGACGATGGCCGTGCGCGCGGCGTCCTCCAGCCGCGTGGTCGGGCTGAGGATGCGATCCAGGATCGGCTTGCCGTACTTGGATTCACCGATCTGCAGGTAGGGCGTCTCCGGCGAGGCGGCAATGGCGTTGCCGAGCGGGTAGATCATGTACAGCCCGGGCCGCTCGCCGGCGATCTGGCCGCCGAAGATCAGCGTGGCCTGGGTGTTGACCCCGTCATGGCCGTGTTCGCTGTGGCTGCTGTGCACCTGGCTGTCCACCAGCAGCTGACCCACATACGCGGCGGCTTCGAACAGGTGGGTCATGTCGCGCAGGTTGGGCACGCGCCGCTCTGCGGCGTCGCGGCCCAGGCGCGACACCAGCAGCTGGGTGGTGGCCAGGTTGCCAGCCGCCATCAGCACGTAGGCTGCCTGGCCGGGATATTCGAACACGTGCAGCTTGCGATGCACGCGCACATCGTCCAGCGAGGCATTGGTCCGGGTGTCGGCAGCGAAGACCAGGCCCTCGTCCACCTCGATTCCAACGCAATAGGTCATGTCGGTGCCCTATCATGTGCGTCCCGGATTGTAGGCAGGCCGCCGTGACGACGGCATGTCCACGCCCCCCAAGTGCCGTCACCTGAACCGCATGACCACCGTGCTCCTGAGCCTGGGCAGCAACGTCCAGCCCCGCCGCTACCTCCACGCCGCGGTGACGGCCCTGCGCGAGCGTTTCGGCGCGCTGCGGGTGTCGCCGGCCTACCGTACTGCCGCGGTCGGCTTCGACGGCCCGGCCTTCCTCAACAACGCCGTGGCGATCGACACCGACCTGCCGCTGCAGGAACTGGACGACTGGCTGCACGCGCTGGAAGACGCGCACGGCCGCGATCGCAGCGGGCCGCGCTTCTCCGACCGGACCCTGGACATCGACGTGGTGTTCTACGGCGACCTGGTGGTGGAAGGCCCCGGCCACCTGCGCATTCCGCGCCCGGAACTGAAGCATGCCTTCGTGCTGAAGCCGCTGGCGGACATCGCGCCGGGCTTCATCGACCCGGTCAGCGGGCAGGACCTGGCCACGCTGTGGCGGGCGCACGCGCAGTTTGGCGAGGCGTTCGAGGTGGTGGACCTGGAATGATGGGTTGTTGTTGCCGCTGCGCTCGCCGGGCATGGCGCGGCGCTACCGGTGGTGCCGGCCGCTGGCCGGCAAGATTTCAGCTGACGGTGCGCCCACCATCCACGCGCAGGGTGTGGCCGGTGACGAAGCTGGCTTCGGCCACCAGCCAGTAGACCGCTTCGGCGATCTCCTCGACCGTGCCGATCCGCGCCAGCGGCGTGCGCGCCAGCAGCGCCTCGCGGGCGAAATCGTCCTTGCCCTGTTCCGGCCAGAGGATCGCACCCGGCGCCACCGCGTTGACCCGCACCTTCGGCGCCAGCTCCAGTGCCAGTGCGCGGGTGGCCATCTCCAGCGCGGCCTTGGCCATGGTGTAGGCGATGTGGTCGCGCATCGGATCGGTGCCGTGCAGGTCGGTCAGGTTGACGATGCAGCCCTGCTGGCGGCGCAGGTAGGGCGCCGCCGCTTGTGACAGCAGCAGCGGCGCACGTGCATTGACTGCATACAGTGCGTCCATCGCCTCGGCGGTGACCTGGCCGAGCGGGGTGGGGAAGAAGTTGGAGGCGTTGTTGACCAGCGCGTCCAGGCGGCCGAAGTGGGTGACGGCCTGTTCCACCAGGTCGGGCAGGGCGTCGGCGTCACGCAGGTCGGCCTGCAGGGCCAGCACGCTGCCCGGCCGCACATTGTCGAAATCGAACGCGGCCTGCTGCAGTTCGGCGCTGGAGGTGTTGGCATGCAGTACCACCGACCAGCCACAGGCGTGGAACTGGCGGGCGATGGCCGCACCGATCCGGCGCGCGCTGCCGGTGATCAGGACCACGGGGTGGGTATCGCTCATCGAGGGTCCTCCAAGGCTCGGCTATCCTGTGCACCATTGTCACCGCATTCGAAGACGCCATGCAGCCCACCTTCCCCCTGCCCGAAGCCGATGCCCTGGCCCACAGCGACCAGCTGGCCGCCGCCCTGCGCGCCGAGATCCTTGCCCAGGGCGGGGCGATGCCCTTCTCGCGCTTCATGGAGCTGTGCCTGTATACCCCTGGCTGGGGTTACTACAGCGCCGGCGCCAGCAAGTTCGGTGGCAGTGGTGACTTCACCACCGCGCCCGAGCTTGGCAGCCTGTTTGCCGGCAGCGTGGCCAATGCGCTGGCGCCGGTGTTCGCCCAGCTCGGCGCGCAGGCGCGGATGCTGGAGCTGGGCGGCGGCACCGGCGCCTTCGCCGAGGCAGTGCTGCTGCGCCTGGCCGAGCTGGATGCGCTGCCGTCGCGCTATGCCATCCTCGAACCCAGTGCCGATCTGCGCGAGCGCCAGCAGCAGCGTCTGCAGCAGAACCTGCCGGCCGAGCTGGCCGCGCGCGTGGACTGGGTCGACCGCCCGTTCGACGAGGACTGGGAAGGCGTGGTGTTCGCCAACGAGGTGATCGACGCGCTGCCGACCCCGCGCTTCCTGATCCGCGATGGCGAGGTCTACGAGGAAACCGTCGAGCTGGACGCCGAAGGCAATTTCATCCGTGGTGCGCAGCCGGCCGACATCCTGCTCAACGGTGCGGTGCGCCATATCGAGCGCTACCTGGAAAAGCCTTTCGCCGAGGGCTACCGTTCCGAAGTGTTGCCGCAGCTGCCGTACTGGCTGCAGGCGGTGGCTGGTGGCATGCAGCGTGGTGCGATGCTGTTCGTCGACTACGGCTACAGTCGCAGCGAGTTCTACCAGCACGACCGCGATGAGGGCACCGTGCGCGCGTTCTACCGCCACCACGTGCACAACGACGTGCACCGCTGGCCGGGCCTGCAGGACATCACCGCGTCGGTGGATTTCACCGCGATAGCCGAGGCCGGCATGCACGGCGGTTTCGAGCTGGCGGGCTACTGCAGCCAGGCCAGCTTCCTGCTCGGCAACGGCCTGGACCAGGTGCTGCTGCTGGCCGAGGAACGCACCGACGAGGTCGGCCGCATCCAGTTGCGCGACCAGGTGAAGAAGCTGACCCTGCCGACCGAGATGGGCGAGCGCTTCCAGGCCATCGGCCTGCAGCGTGGCGTCGATTTCGAACCGGCCTTCGAACTGGGTGACCTGAGCTGGCGCCTGTGAGCGAGGTGTTGCCGGTGATCAAGCCGCTGCGGCGGCCGCGGTTTTGGGCCGTGCTGTGGGGTTTGGCCGTGCTGCTGGTGATTGTGGTCTGCCTGATCCCGCCACCGCCGATTCCGTTGCCGGAAAACAGCGACAAGGGCGAGCACTTCGTCGCCTACTTCATCCTGGCCGGCAGCGCTGTGCAGCTGTTCCGCCGCGGCAGGCCGCTGCTGTGGGTGGGCGTGGCCCTGGTGTTGATGGGCATCGGCATCGAGTTCGCGCAGGGCGCACTGACCAGCAACCGCATGGCCGACCCGATGGACGCCATCGCCAACACGGTGGGCGTGCTGGTCGGCATGGTCACGGCCCTGACCCCGCTGCGCGACCTGCTGCTGCGCTGGCGAGGGTGAGGTTCCTGTAGAGCCGAGCCCATGCTCGGCTGCCTTTCAACCGGAAAGCCGAGCATGGGCTCGGCTCTACAGTAGATCCACGCCATGCGTGGATCCGGCCGCAAAGCGCCAACCAAGGTTGGCACCTACCTGAGCGTGACCTCATCCAGCACCCACATCGCCGGGCGCGTGTCGCCGGTGAAGTTGATGCACAGGTCACCGGTGCCCTGCGTCCCCTTCGGCAGCGCCGCACGCAGCGTCACGAAGCCATCGGCATCGGGCGTGGCCGGCAGCGGTACTTCGGCCAGCACCTTGCCGCTGCAATCTCCGCGACGCACCTGCATCTCGCCATGCGCGCGCCTCGCTTTTTCGAAGCGACGCTTCGGCTCGTCGTGGGCCAGCTGGAAGTAGTAGGGGATGCGCCCGGCACGGACTTCCACGCTGCCGACGCCGTCCAGCTGCGCCTGCGGCCAGCGCCAGCAGGGCTGGAAGATATCCACGTTGAACACCGCGCGATTTCCTTCGCGCGGGCCATCGTCCTCCAGGCGCAGCACCAGCCCCTTCTTGCCCACGCAGCTGAGCAGCTCATCGCTGCGGCGGCTGAGCAGCGATTGTGCGCTGAACGCCGCGACCGTCGGCTTCGCCGCCAGCATCTGGCCCTGGTAGAACGCGGCGGCCTGCACGGTAGCGGGCAGCTGCGCGGTCAGCGGCTGCTGGTACAGCGGCGACTGCGCCGTCACCGGCTGGCCATCGGTGCTGTAGCGCACTTCATAGCCCAGCGGATTGGCCAGCGACACGGTCACCGTGTTGGCGGCGCGGTTGTTGGTGTAGTCCACGCCCACTTCGAACGGGGTCTGCGCGTAGGCCAGGCCCCAGGCGCGGTAGCGCTGCAGCTGCGCGGGCAGGCGCGCGAGGAAATCGCGGAAGTCGCGATGTTCCGGCGTGCTCCAGCCGGTCTCGGCCACTGCCGCCAGGCGCGGGAACAGGTTGTGCTGCAGGCGTGCGTAGGTGCGCGTGTGCTCGGTGAACATGTTGGCCTGCAGACCGAGAATGTGCTGGCGCTTGTCGGCCGCCAGCTCGGCCGGCACCGGCTCGTAGTTGTACAGCTTGCCGAGGTTGACCTGGGCCGGGCGGCCCGGCGGTTCGTTCGGCGAGGCCGTCTGCAGGTAATCCAGATAGAGGTAGCCCACCGGCGACATGACCACGTCATGGCCAGCACTGGCCGCGGCCAGGCCACCTTCGGTGCCCTGCCACGACATCACCGTGGCCTGCGGTGGCAGGCCGCCTTCGAGGATTTCGTCCCACCCGATCAGGCGCCGGTCGTGCTTCTCCAGGAAGGTCTCCAGGCGCTTGATGATGTGGCTCTGCATGGCCATTTCATCCTTGATGCCCAGTGCACGCATGCGCTGCTGCACCTGCTTCGAGGCTTCCCACTGGTCCTTGACTGCCTCGTCGCCGCCCACGTGCACGTACTTCGCAGGGAACAGTTCGATCACTTCTTCCAGCACGTTCTCGAGGAAGGTGACGGTGCTGTCTTCCACGTTGAACAGGTTCGGGAACACGCCCCATTCACTGATCGGCTTCAGCGGGGTGTCGATCGAACCCAGTTCCGGGTACGCGGCAATCGCGGCGGTGGCATGGCCGGGCACGTCGATTTCCGGAATCACCTGGATATGCAGCTTGGCGGCATAGGCGATCACTTCGCGGATCTGCTCCTGCGTGTAGAAGCCGCAGTACGGATGCTCCTGGCCATTGGCCGGATCGACGCCGCCATCACCCGCCGGCAGGCGGCAGCTTCCCACCTCGGTCAGCTTGGGGTAGCGCTTGATCTCCATGCGCCAGCCCTGGTCATCGGTCAGGTGCCAGTGGAAGGTATTGAGCTTGTGCGCGGCCATCGCATCGAGCACGCGCTTGATCTCGTCCAGGCTCTGGAAATGCCGTGCCGAGTCGAGCATGAAACCGCGCCAGCTGAAGCGCGGCGCGTCCTGGATCTGTACCGCGGGCAGCACGCCGTTGCTTCCGCCCGTGGCCAGCTGGGCAAGCGTGGTTGCGCCGTAGAACAGGCCGGTTTCGTTGCCGGCCTGGATCACCACGCCCTGCGCGGTGCTTTCCAGCGTGTAGCTCTCGCCGCTGTCACGGAAGGTGGGCACGATCTGGAAGCGGATGCCGCCCGGGGCGGCTGCCGTCTTGCCCTTGGCCGGCGTAAGGCGCGGACCGCCACTGCGCGCCAGCAGGTCGGTGAACTGGGTGGCGACGCGCTGCGCGGCTTCGCCTTCGGCGTGCAGCGCGGTATCGGCGCGTACGGTGATGCCGCTGCCCTGGCCGCGCTGCACGGTGGCTGGCGCGGGAATCAGCATCAGGCTGCCGGTGCGCAGCTGCGGGCCGGGTGCTTCGGTGGCCGGCGTGGGATCGGCGGCCAGCGCCGGCAGTGCCGGCAGCAGGGCAATCAGGCTGCCCAGCAGCGCGCTGCGCATCCGGGCGCGGGAAGGCTTGACCATCGGAACGACTCCTTGGAACGGTGCGATGAACGCTATACATGAAAAACGCCGGGCCCGGAATGACCAGGCCCGGCGTGCGTGCACGACTCGGCGATGTTGCCGCCGCTGGATCAGTACTTGAAGCGGAAGTTGAGGTAGTACTGGCGACCGTTCTCATAGAACGCGCTCGGGATCGAGGCGCTCTGGTAGTACTTCAGGGTCGGGTTGTTGAGGTTCAGCGCATCGAAGCTCACGCTCATCCAGTCGGTCGCCTTGTAGCTGAGCGACAGCGACAGTGTGCCGAAATCATCCTGGTAGTACGGGCTCGCGCCCTTCAGACCGATCAGGAACGAGGACCGGTAGGTGTAGCTGACGCGCGCACCGAAGGTATCATTCTCGAAGTAGGCACCCACGTTGTAGGTGTTCTTCGAGGTACCCAGCAGGTTGTTGCTGCCGTCTTCCCAGGTGTGGGAGGTGCTGCCGTCGGCGTAGGTGTAGTTGGCGTTCAGGCCGAAGTTCTCACCCAGCGGCTGTTCGTAGGCGAACTCCATGCCGTAGACCTTGCCGTCGGCGTTGACCGGCACGGCGACCTGGTAGGCCTCCAGCTGGTTGCTCAGCTCGCTGTACAGCATCTGGGTCTGGGTGCCGAAGGCCACGTAGTCCTTCAGGTTCATCGAGTACGCGCCCAGCGACACCAGGCCGCGCGGCATGAAGTACCACTCCAGGTTGGCGTCGAAGTTGGTCGACAGCACCGGCTTCAGCTTCGGGTTGCCGCCACCGCCGACCTTGGTCAGGTCCGAACCCCAGGACGATGCGCCCAGTGCCGAGAAGTCCGGCAGGGTCTGGGTCTGCGACGCGGCGAAGCGGAACACCAGGTCATCGGCCAGATCGAACTTCAGGTTCGCGCTGGGCAGGATGCGGTCGTGCTTGTTTTCGAACGACAGCGCCTTCCATTTGCCGAACAGGCTGCTGACGTCGGCGTTGGCGATATCGCTGACCGCCTGGTAGGTGTCGATGTCCTGCTTGATGTTGACGTAGCGCAGGCCGACGTTGCCGCTCCAACGGTCGCCGCTGAAGTTGGCCTGGACATAGCCGGCGAAGTTCTTTTCGGCCACCTTCCACTCGGCGCCATAGTTGTGGCGACCGGTCGGGCCGTCATTGCCGGCCAGCCAGGTGGAGTTGTTGAGCACTGCGTCCTTCAGCGCACCGGGGGTGTAGTACCAGATGTTGCGCGGGAAATTGCCGCCGATGCCGCCGGCGAAGCCACCCGGGAAGCTGCCGGTGGGGGCGCCCTTCAGTGCGTCCCAGATCGCGCCCGGCGTTGCGCCTTCCGGCGACAGCGCCTCGCGCTTGTGGTCGGCATAGCGCACGCCGAAGTCGAGCGAGTTCAGCACGCCGCCATCGTTGAAGTACTGATTGAAGTCCGCCGTGAACCACTTTTCCTTGTCTTCGGCAGTGACTTCCTGGTTGCCCCAGGTGCCGAAGCTGGTCACGCCGTTCGGGCTGATGTCGCCGCCGACGTTCCAGTCCACCGGCGAACCGTTGCCGTGGGTGGTCCAGTTGGCGCCGCCGCCGTCAGCCACGGTCACTTCCGCGATGAACTGGCGCGGCGTGGTGCCGGTACCCTTGGTGCTGCCGGCCTGGAACTTGGCGTTGAGGCTGTCGTTGATCTGCCAGTCGGCATCGAGGGTGATGTAGTTGCTCTTGGCGGTGGCCTCGCGGTAGATCATGTCGTACACCGCGTACGGCGTACCGGCGACGCCTGCGAAGTTGGCGTTGGTCAGCACGCCATCCTTGACCACATAGCCTGGCAGCGGGGCCTGGCCCGGGCGGGTGATCACGCCGGCGTCGTCCTTGTCGTCGCCCATGATCTTGCTACCCCACAACATGAAGTTGCGGTTGTAGTTGTTGGCTTCCATCTTGGAACTGAAGCCTTCCAGGCCCAGCGTCAGATTGTCGGCCGGCTTGAACTGCAGTGAGATCAGGCCACCCTTGCGCTCGCGGGTCTGCTCGAACAGGGTCGAGCCGAGCAGGGCGGGCGCATAGACACCGGCCAGGTCCGGGTTCGACTTGGCTACGGTGCCGTTCGGGTCGATCTTGAAGAAGCCCGACGGGATTTCCTGCGCTTCACGACGCAGTTCACGCTTCTGGCTGAACCCCTGCACCATCACGCCGAAGGTGCCGTCGTCGTTCTTGTAGTTGAACAGGCCCGACAGCTGCGGGTCGGTCGACTTGGCCTGGTCCGAGCGCACCGCGCCGATCGAGGCTTCAGCGGTGATCTGCTTGGAAAATTCCAGCGGCTTGCGGGTGAGGATGTTGACGGTGCCGGTGGTGCCGCCGTCCTGCAGCTTGGCCTGCGAGGACTTGTTCACCTCCACCGAGCGCACCAGTTCCGACGGCAGCAGGGTGTAGCTGACGCTGCGGCCGACATTGCTACCTTGGCTGAGCACGAACCAGTCGGCCGAGCCGACGCTGTGGCCGTTGATCAGGGTCTGGGTCAGGCTCGGGCTGGTGCCGCGCAGGCTGACACGGTCGGCTTCGTCGAAACCGCCTTCATCGGCGCTGGACGAGCTGATGTTCACGCCCGGCAGGCGCTGCAGGGTATCGGCCACGTTATGCGCGGGCAGCTTGCCCACGTCTTCGGCAGTGACCACTTCCACACGCGCATTGGCTTCGCGCTTGGTGTCCAGCGACTTTTCCATCGAGCCACGGATGCCGGTAACGGTCACGGTGTCCAGATCGGTGGCGGTCGGGGCCGCCTGCTGCGCGTGCGCACTGAAGGCGATGCAGCTGACGATGGCGGCCGAAAGCAGGGTCTTGCGGGTGTTCATGATGTCTCTCCTCATCACTCGATTGGGTGCCGGCGGCGGTGTTCGGTTACGGTTGCGATGACATGCGCGGGGCGGCGGCGAAGTCCCGTGCGTTGGCGTGCCACGTACTGCGTGCTGCGATTGCGTTGAAGCCTGTTGCGGTGTCAGGCGGCCGATTGCTGCAGGTACCAGCTGGCAGCGCCGACCACGCCCAGCTGGCCGTGCTCGACGACCTTCACCGGGATGCGTGCCAGTGCTTCGCCCATCGGCCCCTTCTGCAGGTAGCGTTCGACGAAGGTGCTGGCGCGCAGGTATTCGCGGATCTGCGGCAGGATGCCGCCGGCCAGGTAGACGCCACCGTGGGCGCCGTAGAACAGGGCCATGTCGCCGATGGTGCTGCCGAGCAGGCCGCAGAACACATCCAGCGCCTGGCGCGCATGCGCATCGCTGTCGGCCATGGCCGCAGCGGTGACTGCATCGGGGCTGGCCAGCGTCGGTGCCCGCCCCTGCAGCGCACACACCGCGCGGTACAGGTTCATCAGGCCCGGGCCGGAGATCGCATGTTCGATCGACACATGGGCGCGGTCGCGCTGCATGTGGCGGACGATGGCCATTTCCAGTTCGGTGCTGGCGGCCAGGGTCGGCTGGCCGGCCTCGGTGGGCAGCACCACCGGGCCGTGCGCGGTGGGGATCCACAGCGCGGCGCCCAGACCGGTACCGGGGCCGACCACCAGGGTCGGGCCGCGCGTGGCGGTGTCCGGCCCGCACAGGTGCAGCACGCCGCTGGCGTCCACCTGCGCGGCGGCATAGGCCACCGCTTCGAAGTCGTTGACGATGTAGACCCGCTGCAGGCCGACGTCGGCTTCCACCTGGCGCGCCGACAGCGGCCACGGCAGGTTGGCGGTGATCACGGTGCCGTCCTCGCGGGCGTAGCCGGCGCTGGCGACCACGCAATGCGTGGGCCGCGGGCCTTCGCCGAGGAAGTCGGACAGGATCGCGCTGAGGCCGGCGTGGTCGGCATTGCGGTACTTGCGGTACTCCAGCACCTGCACCGGGTGGGCGGCATCACCGCTGGCCTGGACCCGGGCCACGCGCACATGGGTGCCACCGACGTCGGCGGCCAGGAACGAGGGCGCAACGCGGGACAGGACATGGGCCGGGGCGGGGTGGCTGGCGGTCACGCGGGCTCCTGCTGTCAGGTGGGGCCGGCCCGGAACCGGGGCGGCGATTGTGGCGGAGTCTGTAACCGCGCTGACAACGATGTCAACGAGTTCGTGACACTTTCGTTGCTGCGTTGCAACGAACGCGGCGTGCAGTAAACGTTTACATGGTGTGAGTGCGAGTTTCACGTGGGAGCCATTGCCGCACGTGGCTCTAGGACTGCCGCGCATTCAGCGGGGCGTACCGCGGTGGACTTGCGCAATGCAGCACGAGGTTCAGGCAGGCGTGCATGGAAGTTGACAAACCGCCGTTGTCCATCGAAAGAATGTGACAACGTTGTTCCCAGCCACTCTCCGACGCCGCGTTCTGCGGCCGTCGCCGCAGGAGCCCTCCTGATGTCCGCCGTCCCCGCTGCAAGCGCGCGCCCGAACGTGGCCACCTCCATCGCCATCGTTGGCGTGTTGTTCTTCCTGATCGGCTTCTTCACCTGGCTCAACGGCCCGCTGATCACCTTCGTCAAGTTGGCCTTCGAACTCAGCGAGGTCGGTGCCTTCCTGGTGCTGATGGTGTTCTACCTGTCCTATTTCTTCCTGGCCCTGCCGGCGTCCTGGATCCTGCGCCGCACCGGCATGAAGAAGGGCCTGAGCCTGAGCCTGCTGGTGATGGCCGGGGGGGCCGCGCTGTTCGGTGAGTTCGCGACCCAGCGCTGGTACCCGGGTGCGCTCGGCGGGCTGTTCGTGATCGGCAGCGGGCTGGCCCTGCTGCAGACGGCGATCAATCCCTACATCTCCATCCTCGGCCCGATCGAGACCGCAGCGCGTCGCATCGCGCTGATGGGCATCTGCAACAAGATCGCCGGCATGCTGGCGCCGGTGCTGATCGGCACCCTGGTACTGCATGGCATCGGTGACCTGGACAAGCAGGTACAGGCGGCCGACGCGGTCACCAAAGTGGCCCTGCTCAATGAGTTCGCCGCCAAGATCCATGCGCCGTACCTGGCCATGGCGGGCCTGCTGGTGCTGCTGGCCGTCGCCGTATTGTTCTCGCCGCTGCCGGAGATCAAGTCCTCCGAGGCCAACGCCACCCCGACGGCCGCCGGCGCAGCCGAGCGCAGCAGCATCTTCCAGTTCCCGCACCTGTGGCTGGGCGTGCTCTGCCTGTTCGTCTACGTCGGCGTGGAAGTGATGGCCGGTGATGCGATCGGTACCTACGGTCATGGTTTCGACCTGCCGCTGGACCAGACCAAGATGTTCACCTCGCTCACCCTCGGCGCGATGCTCATCGGCTACGTGGTCGGCCTGCTGGTGATCCCCAAGGTGGTCTCGCAGTCGCGCTACCTGACCATTTCGGCGGTGCTGGGCGTGGTGTTCTGCCTCGGCGCCTGGGCCACCCACGGCTACGTGTCGGTGGCCTTCGTGGCCCTGCTGGGCTTCGCCAACGCCATGATGTGGCCGGCGATCTTCCCGCTGGCGATCCGCGGCCTGGGTCGCTTCACCGAGACCGGCTCGGCCCTGCTGGTGATGGGTATTGCCGGCGGCGCGATCATTCCGCAGCTGTTCGCCGTGCTCAAGCAGCACATCGACTTCCAGCTGGTGTTCGTGCTGCTGATGGTGCCGTGCTACCTGTACATCCTGTTCTACTCGGTGATCGGCCATCGTGCCGGCCTGCCGCAGGACAAGGCTTGATCGGCGATGATGGACGGCAGCCAACCCCAGGGAAAACCCATGCGCAGAGCGACCATCAAGGACGTTGCGGAGAAGGCCAAGGTCTCGCTGAAGACGGTCTCGCGGGTGATCAACAACGAGCCCTCGGTGATGCAGGCCACCCGTGCGCGGGTGCTGCGTGCCATCGCCGAGCTCGACTACGAGCCCGATCCGTCCGCGCGCAACCTGCGCAGCGGCACTACCTTCGTGATCGGGCTGGTCTACGACAACCCGAACCCGTACCACATCATCGGCGTGCAGAACGGCGTACTGGCCGCGTGCCGCGAGACCGGTTTCGGCCTGCAGATCCACCCCTGCGATTCCAGTTCGCCGCTGCTGGCCGACGAGCTGGCCGATTGGGTGCAGCGTTCGCGCCTGGCCGGGCTGGTGCTGACCGCGCCCATGTCCGAGCGCCGCGACCTGATCCAGGCGCTGACCGCGCGCGGCATCAAGCTGGTGCGCATCATTGCCGCCACCGAAGACCCGGCCGATGGCGCCTGTGTGTTCGTGGACGACCGCGAGGCCGCCTACGAGATCACCGAGCACCTGATCCAGCTGGGCCACCAGCGCATCGGCTTCCTCTGGGGCGGCAGCTCGCACCGGTCTTCGGGCGAGCGCTACGCCGGTTACGAAGCCGCGCTGAAGGACTACGGCATGACCGTGGACAAGCACCTGGTGGTGCAGGGCGATTACACCTTCGATGACGGTTTCCGCGGTGCGCGCCGCCTGCTGGCGCTGCGCGAGCCACCTACCGCCATCTTCGGTTCCAACGATGAAATCGCCGCCGGTGTACTGGCAGCCGCAAAGTCGGCCGGCATGAACGTGCCCTACGACCTGTCCATTGCCGGTTTCGAGGACAGCCCGTTCTCGCGCCAGTCGTGGCCGCCGCTGACCACCGCCAAGCAGGCCACCGAAGACATCGCCCGCCACGCCGCGCGCCTGCTGATCGCGCAGCTGCGCAGCGATGCCTACGACGACGCGCCGGCGCCGCTGCACAACCAGGGCTTCGTGCCGCAGCTGGTGGTGCGTGGTTCGACCGCGCCGATGCGCCCCGCCGGCGCACGCCCCCTTCCTTCCGATCCTGCCTGAGCCTGCCATGTCGCTGTCAGACCCCACGTCCACCCTGATGTTCGCCGAGGCCGCTGAAGCGGCCGACGTGGTTGCGCGCCAGTTCTCGCGCAACCACGCCATCATCGAAACCCTGGCCGCCAGCCTGCGTGCTGCACCGCCGCCGTTCGTGGTCACCTGTGCACGCGGCAGCTCCGACCATGCCGCCACCTATGGCAAGTATCTGCTGGAAACCCAGCTGGGCCTGGTGGTCGCGTCGGCCTCGCCATCGGTGGGGTCGGTCTACGCCGCACCATTGCAGCTGCGCGGCGCACTGTTCATCGTCATCTCGCAGTCGGGCAAGAGCCCGGACCTGCTGCGCAACGCCGAGGCCGCCAAGGCGGCCGGTGCGCGCGTGATCGCGCTGGTCAACGTCGAGGATTCACCGCTGGCGCAGCTGGCCGACACGGTCATTCCGCTGCACGCAGGTGCCGAAAAGAGCGTGGCGGCGACCAAGAGCTACCTGGCGTCGCTGGCCGCGCTGCTGCAGCTGGCCGCGTACTGGAAGCAGGACAGCAGCCTGCGTGCGGCGCTGGACCTGCTGCCCGACGCGCTGCGTGAGGCGTGGCAGTGCGACTGGAGCGCGGTGACCGAAGGCCTGGTCGAGGCCACCAACCTGTTCGTGCTCGGCCGTGGCCTGGGCTTGGGGGCGGCCCAGGAAGCGGCGCTGAAGTTCAAGGAAACCTGCAGCCTGCATGCCGAAGCCTACAGCTCGGCCGAGGTCAAGCACGGCCCGATGGCGCTGGTTGACCGTGGATTCCCGGTGCTGGCCTTCGCGCAGCCCGATGAAACCGGCGCCGGCACCCGCGCGGTGGTCGAGGAATTTTCTGCCCGGGGCGCGCAGGTGTGGCTGGCCGGGGCCGGCGGCAACCTGCCGGTGGCTGCAGCGCCGCATCCGTTGTGCGCACCGTTGCTGACCGTGCAGAGCTTCTATCGCGCAATCAATGCGCTGGCGCTGCGCCGTGGTTTCAACCCGGATCTGCCGCCGCATCTGAACAAGGTTACGGAGACGGTGTGATGGCCACGGTCCTGCGCAACGCCCGCATCCTGGCTGGCGAGGAGTTCCGCGACGATCTGGCGGTGGTGATCGAGGACGGTCGCATCAGCGCGCTGCTGCCTGACGCTGCACCGCAGCTGGGCCAGGCGGCCGAGCAGATCGATCTGGACGGCGGCTGGCTGCTGCCCGGCTTCATCGATGTGCAGGTCAATGGCGGTGGCGGCGCGCTGTTCAACAACACGCCGGACGTGGCGGCGCTGCGCACCATTGCGCAGGCGCATCGTCGTTTCGGTACCACCGCGATGCTGCCGACGCTGATCAGCGATGACGTGGCGGTGATGCGCGAAGCCATCGGTGCGATGCGCGAGGCCATCGCGCAGGGCGTGCCGGGCGTGATCGGCATCCACCTGGAAGGCCCGTACATCGCGCCGGCGCGCAAGGGCACGCACGATGCCAGCAAGTTCCGCGTGCCGGACGAAGAAGAGATCGCGCTGGCCGCCTCGCTGGACAACGGCGTGACCCTGCTGACACTGGCGCCGGAACGCGTGCCGCTGGAGACCATCCGTGCGCTGGTCGAACGTGGCGTGATCGTTGCTGCTGGCCACACTGCTGGCACGTACGAAGAGATTCGCGCCGGACTGGATGCTGGGGTGCGTGGCTTCACCCATCTGTACAACGCGATGTCGCCGCTGCAGGGCCGTGAGCCCGGTGCGGTGGGCGCTGCGCTGGAAGACCGCGACAGCTGGATCGGCGTCATTGTCGATGGCGTGCATGTGCATCCGGCCAGCCTGCGCGTGGCGCTGGCGGCCAAGCCGCGCGGCCGCGTGCTGCTGGTGACCGATGCGATGCCGCCGGTCGGTGCCGATGATCCCAGCTACGTGCTCTACGGCGAAACCATCACCGCCATCGACGGCGTGGTGCGCAATGCCGCCGGTTCGCTGGCCGGCTCGGCGCTGGACATGGCCACCGCCGTGCGCAACACCGTGCAGCTGCTCGGCCAGCCGCTGGCCGAAGCCGCACGCATGGCCTCGACTTACCCGGCGCAGTTCCTCAACGTCGACGACCGCCTGGGGCACATCGCCGAGGGCTACCAGGCCGACCTGGTGCTGCTGGATGATGCCCTGCAGGTGCGTGGCACCTGGATTGCCGGACAGTACGAGGCCGCCTGATGAACCCGACGCCGCCACGCCGACTGGGCTCGATCGACGCCCTGCGTGGCATCACCGTGGCGGCGATGCTGCTGGTCAACAACCCGGGCGACTGGAGTGCGGTGTTCGCACCGCTGCGCCATTCGGAATGGCATGGCTGCACGCCCACCGATCTGGTGTTCCCGTTCTTCCTGTTCCTGGTGGGCGTGTCGATGGCGTTCAGCGTAGCGCCGCGCGCGCTGGACGTGTCGGCGCGACCTGCACTGGCGCGCGGCGTGCTGGAGCGCGCGCTGCGCATCCTGCTGGCCGGTGCGCTGCTGCACCTGCTGATCTGGTGGGCGTTGGATACCCATCACTTCCGCATCTGGGGCGTGCTGCAACGCATCGCGGTGTGTGCGGCGTTGGTGGGCGTGCTGGCGGTCTACGCGCGGCCGCGCGTGCAGGTGGGCGCTCTGATCGCGCTGCTGGTGGGGTACACCGTGTTGCTGCTGGGCATCGGTGACCTGGCGCCATGGACCAACCCGGCCAGCCGCCTGGATACCGCGTTGTTCGCGCCGTGGATCTATCAATGGCACGCCGATGCCGGGCTGGGCCATGACCCGGAAGGATTGCTGAGCACGCTGGGCGCGCTGGCCAGTACCGTGCTCGGGCTGTTGGCCGGAGGCCTGCTGCGCAGCGGACGTGCCGCGGCGCTGGCCGGGCTGGGTGTGGCGACTGCGGTGTTGGGCCTGCTGCTGGCGGTGGTGCTGCCGTTGAACAAGCAGTTGTGGACGCCCAGCTACGTGCTGTGGACCGGTGGCCTGGCGGCGCTGGGGCTGTGGCTGGGCCACCTGTTGATCGACCAGAAGGGCTGGCCGGCGCTGGGCCGGCGCTTCGGCGTCAATGCGATCACGGCGTATCTGGGCGCATCGGTGATGTCGGTGGTGCTGATGGCTACCGGGGTTTGGGGGTGGGTCTGGCAGCGACTGGCCACCGCAATGCCGCAGGCGCTGGAGCTGGCGTCCATGCTGCAGGCGCTGGTGTTTGTCGCGCTGTGGTGGGGCGTGGCATGGTGGCTGGACCGGCGGAAGATCTATCTGAAGATCTGATGGCACCTCATCCACGCCATGCGTGGATGCTCTCCGCGCGGCCTGTGACCGCTGCAAAGATGAATAATTTCAGCCACGTGGAGGTGGGGTGATGGCCGATCAAGTTCGCAACTGAACTGTGATGGCCGCCACGCAATTTCACCTATCGAAACCGTTCACCACACGGCAGACTGCCTGCGCAGTACCGCATATCCGCAGTTCCTGATCCCTTGTCCAGGAGTGCTGTATGTCCCGTGCCGTTCCGCGCGCTTTCCGTCCGCGCCGCCTCACCGTTTCCGTGCTGCAGGCCCTGGCTGTCCCGTCCGTCATGCTGCTGAGTGCCAGCGTCGCCTGGGCCGGCTGTGACAGCGCCGCCCCCGTCGCCGGCCAGACGGTCACCTGCGATGCCAATGCGCCGAACCCGCAGACTGTTCCCATCACGGCCAATGGCGCGGCCGGCATCACCATCAATATCGCCAACACGGCACAACTGCAGCAGAGCGGCGGCAGCAGCGCGATTTCGCTTGTTGGTGCTGGTGGGCATCTGTTGTCCAACCTGGGCACGATCAGTTCGGTGGGCGGTGTGGCGGTCCAGCTCGGTGGCGGCAGCCGTGTCGAAAATGCGGGCAGCATCAGCACCGGCAACAACACCGCCCTGCAGTTCGTCGGTGCGGGCGACAGCGTGCTGGTCAACCGCGGAACGATCAGCGGGCGCACCGGCGTACAGTTCGATTCAGGCAACGACCGCCTGGACATGCAGGCCGGCAGCATCAGCGGCGGCGTCCTGCAAGGGGATGGCAACGATGTGCTGCTGCTGGGCAATGGCACCATCGACAGCGTCGACCAGGGCAACGGCGATGACCAGATGACCGTCACCGGCGGCACCGTCACCGGCCTGGTAGCGCAGGGCAGTGGCCGCGATGATTTCGTCATGAGTGGCGGCACGATCGGCGCGCTGCAGCAGGGCGACAACATCGATACCTTCCGCATGAGTGGTGGCCGCATCATCGGCGCGTTCGAGGATGGCGACCAGGCGTGGATGACCGGTGGCCGCATCGGCCGCGTCAACATGAAGCTGGACAAGAACCTGTGGGACCAGTCCGGCGGCACCGTGGATGGCAATGTGGTGACCGGTTTCGACACCGATACCATCATCATCTCGGGTACCGCCTACATCGGCGGCAACATAAGCGTCAGCGGCGGCAACGACAGCGTGACCATCACCGACGGCACCGTGCGCGGGCAGGTACTGCTCAGTACCGGCGATGACACCTTCAACTGGAATGGCGGCGGCATCGTCTACGGCGCGATCGACATGGGCCCGGACAACGACGTGGCCAACCTCAGCAACCTCAACCAAGGCAACCTAGGTGCGGTGCCGCTGTTCGACGGCGGCAGTGGCATCGACCAGCTCAACCTGAGCAACGTCAAGACCACGGGCGTGGGCCGCTTCCAGAACTGGGAGACGATCAGCCTGACCAACAGCACCGAGCTGAGCTTCGATGGCGACCTGGTGCTGGGCGACAGCGCAACCGGCACCGGCACGCTCACCGTGGATGACACCAGTACCGTGTATGCGGGCAGTGGCAGCCATGCCATCCGTCCGTTCAACAGTGGCGCACTGGTGGAGATGGTCAATGCCGGGCGCATCGACCTGACCGGTACCGGCGCGGGCGACGTGTTCACCGTGCGTGGCAATTATCGAGGCGATGGCGGTGGCCTTTACCTGCGTACCGTGCTGGGCGCGGACAAGTCCACCAGCGACCGTCTGGTGATCGACGGCGGTACTGCCACCGGGACCACCGGCATCGGCGTGCTCAATGCCGGCGGTAGCGGCGCCGCCACGCTGGCCGATGGCATCCTGGTGGTGCAGGCCTTGAATGGTGGCCGCACCGCGCCGGGCGCGTTCTCGCTGTTCGCACCGGTTGCGGCCGGTGCCTACGAGTACTTCCTGTTCAAGGGCGGTGTCAGTGCCGGTACCGCCGAGAACTGGTACCTGCGTTCGACGCTGGTGACCGGGCCGACGCCAGCACCCAACGGTGGCGGCAGCGCGACACCGCCACCGCTGACGCCTCCAGTGGCCCCACCGCCGCCGATCATCCCGGCACCGCCGCCGCCGCCCGAAGGCGCCACCGATCCGGACCTGACCGCGGGCGAGACCGCGCCGCCACCACCGCCACCGGAACCCGCGCCGGTGGCGCCACCCAGCGATCCAGCCGTGCCGGACGTGCCAGTGGCCGGCGGTGCGCTGCCCGGAACCGGTGCCCCGCCGACGCCGGGTGCACGCCCCGCCGAGGGCGCGGTGGTGCCGCTGTACCGCGTGGAGACTGCCACCTATGCCGTGGTGCCGCCGCTCCTGCGCGAGACCTCGCTGGCCAGCCTCGGCACCTTCCACGAGCGGCAGGGCGAGCAGCGCCTGCTGTACAACCAGGGCGCATTCCGCACCGCCTGGGGCCGCT
Organism: Stenotrophomonas sp. YJH_SMC_27; assembly: GCF_059369815.1. NCBI lineage: Bacteria > Pseudomonadati > Pseudomonadota > Gammaproteobacteria > Lysobacterales > Lysobacteraceae > Stenotrophomonas > Stenotrophomonas sp. YJH_SMC_27. Next base: position 38,146 of record NZ_JCAFTA010000019.1, read on the forward strand.
TGGTGGGGCAGAGCAGCGAGATCCACTGGAAGGGCGATGCGCAGCCCGGCTTCGATGGCGATGTGATGGGCCTGCAGGCTGGTCTCGACGTGTGGGCCGCTGCCTCCGACAACCATCGCAACCAGATCGGCGTGTTCGTCGGCCGCACCCGCGCGCAGGGCAAGACCACCGGCCTGGCATTGGGCTGGGAGAACGTGCAGGTGGGCCAGAACCGCCTGGACGACAAGCACGTGGGCCTGTACTGGACGTTCACCGACAGCAGCGGCGGCTACATCGACGCCGTGGCGATGCAGAGCCGTTACGACGGCCGCGTGCGTTCCTCGCGCGGGCTTGGCTTCGGCTTGAGCGGTGATGGCACCAGCGTGTCTGTGGAGGCCGGCAAGCCGCTGCTGCGGTTTGGGCAGTCCGCATGGTGGCTGGAACCGCAGCTACAGGTGATCTGGCAACGCACGTCGCTGGACGACCGCCGCGATGAGGTGTCGAGCGTGCGTTTCGACAACGACAACGCCTGGACCGGCCGCATCGGCCTGCGTCTGGCCGGCGATTATCAATTGGCCGACAACGGCTGGCAGCCGTATTTCAAGCTGAATTACCGGCATGGCCGCTCCGGCGAGGACCGCATCCGCTTCGACGACGACACGATCATCAATTCGCAGCGCTCACGCGCGCTCGAAGCCGGTGTCGGCGTGGTAGGGCGCTTCAACCGCACCATCAGCGCGTACGCGGTGGCCGACTACACGCGCGAGCTGGGCGGTGACCGCAACGAGAAGCGCCGCATCATCGAAGGCAACATCGGCCTGCGCGCGGACTGGTAGCGCGCGGTACGGATGTCATGACTCGTTCCGGTGGGTGTCGACCTTGGTCGACACGTCCTGAAATGCCGTTCGCTTTGGGCGATCGGGAATTGCTATGAATTTATGAATCCGTAGATGAGATTACCTTTCTCGAAATGGACATGAAGAATGGCTTCGCTGGGCTCGCCATCCCCGAGGAGATAGCACTCAACTGCAATGTCACCATCACCATAGTCATACGTGGTCATCAACGGTATCAAGTCGCCTGCTGCGCCGTACGCAGGTAGAGGGATGGAAATGGCGGCACCTTCTAGGAAGTACACCGGCAGAAGCTCGTAGATTTCCAGAATCATGACTGAGGTCAGGCCAAAGTCCTCCTGCAGTGTGCTGCTATCCCGATCTGATATCGCCTGCACGAATTTCCGAAGTAATTCATATCTCTTGTCGTCCATGGCTTGATCTGATGGCTTTCTCATGGGGCGATTTTTCCAGCAGGATTGCAACATCTAGCAGCATTCGTTGGCTCGTATCGGCAGCAGCTCGGGCGCGACCAGCGCCCCGGCATGATCGGCCAACACCACCACCGCATGCAGCAACCCTTCCTCCACCTGCGGCGGACACTGCGCCTGCGCATCGTCCGTCTCGCGCGCCGACTGTGCAGCCAGCAACACGCCGCCGCAGGCGGACAATGCGGCAAGGCAGCGCGTTGCCTCGGCCAGTTCCCGACCGCGCGCCTCGCTGAGTTGCCGCTCGCGCCACGCCTGGCCGTCGGCTCCGTGGCTGTGAGCGACGCCGTGCAACCGCGCGAAGAATGCGGAGGGCGGCGCCTGTTCGTGGACTTCGGTGAGCGCATCTTCCAACGCTTCGGCTGCGGTAGTGGACAGCTGCAGGCCGGGCAATGCAGCACCGAGCAGTGCATGCAGGCGTGGATAGGTGGGGTAGGGCGTGTTCATGGCAGCAACCTCACAAGGCAAGGCCACCTGCGGGATGCAAGGTGGCGGGCGGTGCGGGTTGGCGTGCCGGTGAAGCTCTTCACGAGGAAGGACGCCGGCGGATCCGGGGATCCCCACGCACCGCCCGCCGCAGAACGACGGACGGTGCATTGTTCGGGCCGGCAACGACGTTGCAAGCCCGCTCGTGAAAAGCTTCATTCAGGACGCCAATCCCGGTCAGCGCAGGAAGCGCCGACGGAGGCAACCTTCTCGCGTTCTACGTGGCGATGACATGGGCAAAGTTGCAATTTACTGATCGCGTGCACGCTGTCTTGCTGCAACCCGCGGCGGGGCCAGATACGACAGTTCGCGCATGGCGAAAGCCATCACCTGCGGGCTATGCTGTGCGCCTGCCTCAACGACAAGGAAACGTCACATGCAGGTTCGCAAGGGAGTGCGTCGCATTGGTGCGCTGGTGATCGCGCTGGTGGCTGCCAACGCCATGGCCGATACGCCCAAGGCAATCGAAGTGCCCTCGCCGGAGGCGGAGGCCGAGATCCTCAACCTGCTTGAACGGCAGGCGCTGTATCGCGACCGGGTGGACTGGCCTGGCACCCGCACACGACTGCAATCGGTGCAGGGCGACCCCGTGAAGCGGCTGGCGTTGCTGCGCGAAGCCATTGCGGTCAGCACGGGCAATCATGGCGTATGGACGACGACCCAGCGCCAGAGCGAATCCCTTGCGCGCGCTCAGCAGGTCGCCGCCGCCGCCGTGGAAAGGGCCAAGGCCGCCGATGCGGTGGATGCGCGCATCGGCTGGCTGGTCATCGAGGGCTATGCCTCCACGCCCGGCGCGACGCCACAGGAAGCGTTCCGCCAGAACATCCAGCGCGCCGCGCGGTGGCAGCAGGTCATCCGTAGCATGGACGACGGCATGCGCTGTGGCTGGATCGTCGACCTGCGTGACAACAGCGGTGGCAACATGTGGCCGATGCTGCTGGGCATGGCACCGCTGCTGCGCACCTCGGTGGTGAACAACGAAGATGTGGGGGCGTTCGAAACCGCACAGGGGCCGGAGCGCTGGACGTTGACCGCGACCGCCGTGCAGCGTGCAGGCAAGTCGGTGCTGGACTTCGGCCAGTCCGGGTATGTGCTGCGGCAGCCCGGCGCGCCGGTGGCAGTGCTGTTTGGACCGCGCACCGGCAGTTCGGGCGAGGCCTCGGCGCTGGCGTGGCGTGGTCGTCCGCAGACGCGGAGTTTCGGTCAGCCCACTGCGGGTGTCTCCACTGGCAATGTCGTGCACACGCTTGCCGATGGCAGCCGCCTGCTGCTGACCACCAGCGTGATGCGGGACCGCAATGATCGTGGCGACGGCTTGAAGATCGAGCCCGACCAGCGCGTCGAGGGTGACGCCGCCACCGTGGCCGCCGCCCAAGCCTGGCTGCTGGCCCAACCCGCCTGCCAGGGCCGCTGATCCATGATCCTGATCGGCCAGCAGGAGCGGGTGGTGGTGGTCGGCCCCACCGAGGCCCACCACTGCCTGCGCTGCCAGACGGAAACCGAGTTCGCGCCCCAGTTGCGCTACAAGATGGCGCGCATCGACCTGCTGTTCGGCCTCACCTACCATCGCCGTTATGAGCTGGCCTGCACCCGGTGCGGGCACGGCTGGGTGCTGGACACCGACACCATGGACCAGCAGCTGGGTGGGGTGCCGATCCCGTGGCGGCACCGCTTCGGCCTGCCGCTGATGCTGGTGGTGGTGGCCGGTCTGGCGGCGTTGGGCTGGCTGTGGCGGCATGGATTCCTCGGTTGAGGAGCGGGCCTGCTAAAGTCTGCCCTGCAATCACGTACCGGAAGCGACCATGGACCACGACACCCCGTTCGACCCCCTCAACGACCTCGAGGTGCGCCTGCTGCAGGCCCAGGACGGCACGCTGACCGCAGCGCAGTTCCTCGATGGCCTGCTGACCTCGACGGCGTTCGTGCTGCTGGACAAGGCCATTGGCGAAGATGGCGCCTGGGACGAGAGCATCTCGCCGCTGGTGCTGACCAGCGAAAGCGGCGAACCGATGTTCGCGGTATTCACCGCCCCCGAGCGCGCGGGCCTGTGGCACGAGCAGCTGCCGCAGTTTGCGCATGCCATGCCGATCGCGGTGCACGCGCTGCTGGCCGGTATCGGCGACGGCGTCGGCCTGGTGCTGAACCCGGGCCTGGACGTGGGCATGGAGATGATTCCCGATGCCGTGGCCCAGCTGAAGCAGCGTGCGGCGGCGATCACCCGTGGGATGGCGCACTGATCCAGGGAATTGGGGTTGCCGGCCAGCGGCCGGCACTACCAATAGCGGTGCACGCGGCTGTCGCGGATCAGCGGGCCGCCGCGAAGGCTTTTACCCGCGCCTTGGTGGGAGAGACAGTGTGTCTTCTCCTATTGAGGGTCAGTCTTTTCTGACTCTCACACAGCTGACAAATGTGATAGCGTCGCTTCGGGCGGCGTAAGGATTGTGCAGTCGCCTTCGGGAAAAGGACGGTGCAAGGCCGGCCTTTGGGAAATGGAATCCAAATCTGAAGGAATGCCTAGTGATCGATGCATTGCGTCGTGTTGCGTTGCGTTCGACTGTGCTGCCAGTTTTCTTGATCGGTCTTATTATCTCGGGACCAGTCGCGGCTCAGTCGGTTGCGGACGGTATCCATCCCTATTTGGAATACCGGAAGCGAATCCAGAACGCTGAATCGCTGTCCACTTTGGATACGGGGCTGTTCGGCGAGGGCGTAAGTCTATACGACGGAAGCACGCAGTTCCGCGTGGTCGAAATCGACCTGCCAGGCAACAGTAATCTGCCCGTGCAGTTTGCACGCCGATTGAATATGCAGTTGCAGCCGCAAGGTAGCATCCGCGACCACGATGCTCGCCTGTTGGGCCTGGGAAATTGGGATGTTGAAGTGCCTCATGTGGCGGTAACCTACGCGAATTCCACCGGTCTTCCTGCAAGGGTATGCACTGTGGGGAGTGTGCCGGGCAGCGGCATCTTCAATGTCAGGGAGTTCTGGAGCGGGCTCAACGTACACCTCCCAGGTCGAGGCGACACTGCCATGCTTGGCATTATCGCAGGCACCCCCTTGCCTACTGCAGGAACGAGCACCCGACTTACAACCAAAGAGCGCGATGCTATTGACTGCATCACTATGGACAATGGTAGTCGCGACGGGTTCCGGCTTACAACGACCTCGGGTGAGCGCTACTACTTCAATCAATTGACCACGCGCCGTGAGGCACCGTTGCAGAAGCTCGTACCCACTACGCGTGGCAACGATCCGGTGTCAGTCATCCTGGAGCGAACGCGCTATTACCTTTTGGCAACCAGGTTGGAGGATCGGTTCGGAAACTGGGTCCAGTTCTCATACAACGGCGAGGGCCTGCCCACGCGGATCTGGAGCAACGACGGGCGCGAAATCGGGTTTGTCTACAGTCAGGGACGAATGACCAGTGCCACTGCCAATGGGCGCTCCTGGGGCTTCCAGTACCAGACGACCCTGGCGGAAAACCTGTTGACAAAGGTCACTCGTCCAGACGGTAGCTCATGGCGCTATGCCTACTCAGGAACACTTCTGCCGTCGGCCCCGCTACCCATCGATACGCTGCCAGGCTTGCCGTGGTGTAGGGACTCCTCCCTTCCGCTGTCAGCTGACTATGTTGTGACTGCAACACATCCGGCGGGCGCTACGGGTACCTTTTCGTTCGTTAATCAACGGCATTGGCGACACGGCGTGCATCTCACCGAATGCATGCAGAAGGGCGATCCCCGTGAGGATCCAGAGTACGTATTGGGTGTTCCTCATTTCTTCGATGTACTCAGCATCGTCGGCAAGGCCATCACCGGTCCTGGCCTGTCGACCATGCAGTGGACCTATGACTATGGCAATTCTCCTTCTGACCTGTGGGGAAGCCAGAATGAGCCCGCCGTCTACCCTTGTGCGACGTGCATCCAGACGAAGGTCGTACAGGTTCGTCGCCCGGATGCTACTACTCAGAAGTTGACCTTTGGCAATCTCTACATGCTCAACGATGGGCGGGAACTGCGCGAGGAGGTTCTCGATGCCCAAGGGCGTGTGGTACAGACACGATCCAGTGACTACTTGGCCGATGCTTCGGCTGCCGGTCAACCCTTCATTGGGGAGTATGGTGCGATTCTCGGAAGCTTGAACGATCCAGCAACAGTTCGCGTGCGTCCTGTTACGCGGACACAGTTGCAACAGGACGATACTACCCACACTTGGCAAGCGGCAGCCTACGACCGCTTTGCACGCCCAGTGGAGCAAGTTCGCACTGGACCTAGCGGATCCGTTCGTGAGCGGCTCGATTATCACGACAATACAGTTCACTGGGTGTTGGGACAGCTGTCACGAGTGACCGATCTTGCCAGTGCAACCATAGTTGCCGAAGCGGCCTTCGATGCCAATGCCATGCCAGTCGAGACGTTCGCATTTGGAAAACGGACCCAGACAAGGACTTATCATGCAGACGGTACCGTCGCATCGGTCCGTGATGGAAACGGCAACACCACTAAACTCTCCGAGTGGAGGCGCGGGATTCCTGGGCTGGTGCAGTTTGCAGACGCGACGACGTCAAGAGTTCTGGTTGACGAGAATGGTTGGATAGCAAGCGCAACTGATGAAAGTGGATTTGCCACCAGCTACGGCTATGATGCAATGGGGCGAGTTGCCAGCGTCGTCTATCCCGCAGGGGATGCGGTGAACTGGACTCCGATGACCCGCGTCTTTCAACAGGTGGGTGCGGAGGAGTACGGCATTCCTGCGGGGCATTGGCGACAGGACATCGCAACTGGAAATGGGCGCTTGGAGACGATCTATGATGCCCTCTGGCGACCCGTTTTTACGCGCGAGTACGATGCTGCCAACATCGCGGAAACGCAGCGGTTGCAGCGCTTCAGCTATGACCATGAAGGTCGGCTGTTGTTTGCGTCTTACCCGGGCAGGGGAGCGAATCTGACCACGGGAAACTGGAGTGAGTACGACACGCTCGGTCGCAGGACTGCTGCTATCCAAGACAGTGAGCTGGGTACGCTGGTAACAGTGACCGAGTATCTGCCAGGCGCCCGAATCCGGGTGACCGACGCGCGCGGAAAGCAGACCCAGACCAGTTTCCAGGCTTTCGATAAGCCGGCCTACACGGCCCCGATCGCTATCGTGAAGCCTACAGGCGTCGTGCTGGATATACCGAGAAATGTATTCGGTAATCCGGTGAGCGTTACGCAGCGTAGCAGCGATGGATCGGTCTCGCTGACACGTCGATATGTCTACGACATGCATCAACGTCTTTGCAAGAGCATCGAGCCTGAGACTGGTGCCACTACGCTTGGCTACGACGCGTCCGACAACATCCTCTGGTCAGCCACGGGAATGAATCTTCCCGCAGTCGACTCCTGCGATGCATCCAGTGCCTATTCCTCTGGACGTCGCGTAGACCGTGGCTACGACGCCCGCAACCGGTTGAGGACCTTGACGTTCCCGGATGGCAACGGCGACCAGCAATGGGTCTACACCCCAGATGGGCTACCGCAGCAGGTTACGACGAGGAACGCCATCAATACCAGTCCGGTCGTCAACACATACGTGTACAACCGGCGGCGATTGCTGGTGGGCGAGAGTGCCACGATTGCCGGTGCGTTCAACTGGGCGCTTGGCTATGGCTATGATGCGCGCGGCGTGATGGCCAGCATCCAGTATCCCAGTGGCCTGTCGGTTGATCTGGCGCCCAACGGTCTGGGGCAGATCACGCGTGTTGGGGGATTTGCATTGGGTGTTTCCTATCATCCCAACGGGGGTATGCGCGCATTCACTTATGGAAATGGCATCGTCCATGGCATGACCCAGAACGCGCGCCAGTTGCCTGGGCGCGTAACAGATTCCGCAGGTGTGCTGGACGATGTCTACAGCTACGACGGCGGCGGAAACGTGACGAGGATCGAGGACGTTCTCGACGCGGGTCGCAATCGGACCATGCAGTATGACGATCTGGACAGGCTCACCCGGGCGAGCTCAGCAAGATTCGGTGGCGACGGAGTAATGACCTATAGCTACGACGCACTGGACAACCTGCGATCAGCTCGATTAGCCGGAGTGAAAGACCACATCTACTGGTATGACAGCAACAATCGTCTTACCAATGTGCAGTCTTCCGATGGTGCAACCACCATGGGGCTGGGATATGACGTGCAGGGCAATCTCGCCACGCGCAATGGACAGGCCTTCAGGTTCGATTTCGGAAATCGCCTGCGCGAGGCTGAAGGTGCCGAAAAGTATGCTTATGACGCACATGGGCGTCGCGTGCTGAGCCAGGCGCCAGGCGGGGATATCCTGTCGCTCTACGACAGCGCAGGCGTGCTGCGCAGACAAGAAAACCAGCGGACGGGTGAAGGCACGGAGTACATTCACTTGAATGGCAGTCTGCTTGCCAAGTCTGTGACCGCCATGGCGCCGGGGGTGCCGGTGATTACTGCGCCCTCATTCAGCAGTACTGGGAGTTTCACGGTTGGCTGGTCGAGCGTAGTGGGTGTATCGACTTATGAGCTGCAGCAGAGAACCGGACAGGGGGGCTGGCTCTCTGCCTATTCTGGATCGGCGCTGGCATGGTCGACCACTGGCAAGCCTGCCGGGAGTCATGGGCTCAGGATTCGCGCTTGCCGTGCCGTACTGTGCGGCGGTTGGAGCGCCGAAGTGACAGTGGTGGTTGAGTTGGCACCGACGGCTGCGCCCACGATCACGGCTCCAGCCAGCGCAACGGGCGGCAACTACATTGTGGGCTGGACAGCGGTTGCAGGCGCTACCTCATACAGGTTGGAAGAGCAGAAGGATGCCGGTGCGTGGGGGGAAGTGCAGAATTCTGCAGAGCGCAGCCGATCTTTCAGTGCGAAGCCAGGCGGAACTTACGGGTATCGTGCACGTGGCTGCAACACGAGTGGCTGTGGTGTCTATTCCCAAGCTGTGACAGTGAAGTCCGTTCATCTGCCGACTTCGGCCCCGGCATTGAACGCTCCAGCCAAAGTGCTGGGGTCTGCATATTCGATCAATTGGAACGCGGTGAGCAACGCCACTTCGTATCAACTGGATGAGCGCTTCAATGGAGGAGGCTGGGCTACCATTTCCAGTGCGGCGGCCGTCAGCTACGCCGCTTCCGGCCGCGCTCATGGGGTGTACGAATACCGCGTTCGAGGCTGTGCTTCGGTAGGGTGCGGACCATATTCGGGCGTATCCGCAGTCCAGGTGGTGATTGCTCCGGCAGCAGCGCCGTCGATCAGTTCGCCAGCGTCGAGCAACACGGGTAGCTACACCGTGAACTGGTCGTCTGTGGACCGCGCAACGAGCTATCTGCTGCAGGAGCAGATCAACGGCGGAGGCTTTGGCAACCTTCAAAACGACGGGTCGCAGCAGCGAGCTGTCAGTGGCAGGAGTAACGCTACTTATGGATATCGAGTTGCCGCATGTAACGAAGCGGGCTGCAGTGTCTTCTCGCCAGCTGCAGTCACGGCGGTGAACATTCCTCCACCAATTCCAGAAGCACCGGTCCTGTTTGAAGCCTGGTACTACTATTCCGAGGGACATACGACCTACCAAGGCGGGTGGACGGAAGTTGCGGGCGCCACGCGTTATGAATTCAGCGGAACGGCGGGTTGTGTGGCCACGCTTCCTTTCTGCTCAGTTGTTGTGCGTGGCATGCCCAAAATCACTGCCTTCCGGGTTGTAGCCTGTAATGCGAGCGGCTGTTCCCGGCCGTCCAACGAGTTGGTAGTGCAGGATGGCTTTGAGCGATGAATTGCCATGAAGGCCGTCTGGGAGGCGACAGTGATGCTATCGATCATTTTCAGAACGTTGCTGATCTTGACTCTGGTTGCGTGGGGCTCTGCTGCCAGGGCGCAGACGATCACCTATATCCACACCGATGCGCTTGGATCGGTGGTGGCCGAATCGGATGCCAATGGCGCAGTGACCAAGCGCCACATCTATGAACCCTACGGGACAGTAGTTGGTGGTCAGGTTGATGATGGTCCTGGATATACCGGGCATGTGAGCGATTCGGCCACTGGGCTGAGCTACATGCAGCAGCGGTATATGGATCCGCAGTTGGGTATATTCCTGTCGGTGGATCCGGTGACGGCACATCAACAGCCAGCTAGCCAATTCAATCGATACCGATATGCGGACGGAAATCCCTACAAGTTCACGGATCCTGATGGGAGGGCCGCGCTGCAACTGCTCGTTCCTTTCGTCTTCATTCCGATTGCTGGTGCGACCATCTACTACACAAGTACCACTCCTGAACAACGTGTGGAACTTGGCAATAGGCTGGAAGCGGGAATCAGGGAGCTGGTGCAGGAGTCAAAACCGGCACCACATGAGCCTGCATTGAAGAGTGATGGTTCGATAGTCTCGGATCGAGAGCCTGGAAGTGATGGAAAGCGTGGCTCAACTGGAGGGCCTGGTGCGGGGAAGCGGTTCCCGAAGGAGTCTCCCGAAGCTAAGGGGAGCAAGGAGGGTGTCCCATGCGTCTACTGCGGAGTTCCTACAACCAATACGCAAGGATTGCCAAATTCCCGAGAGAGGGACCACATTGATCGAAAGTCGAGAGGTGGAAATAATAGTCCTGAGAACGAGAGAGACGCCTGTAGGACGTGCAATCGAGACAAGGCGGCAAGGAACCCCGATGAGTGGAGTGGAAGATGAATGACAGAGCGACGAAGGTGAGATTTGCCTTGGATGACGGCGGGGTGGAGATTATGCATGTCCGACTTTTGCCGGATGGTTCGCTTGTGCTGGACAATATTCCATTTTATGCATACGGGGTTAGTTGTGGAGATACTATCGCGACGGAGCGTGACGAAGATGGCTTAATGTTCGTGGGAGTTCTCGCTCGGGGGGGGCATTCCACATATCGAGTCAGGTTGCCAGCATTCGCAGGAGATGAGCGCTTCCTGATGCGTTGGTCAGAACTGGAAGTTCTTGGCTGTACCTACGAAGGCTCTAACGTTGGTGAAAGACTACTCTATGCCGTGGATGTGCCGTCTCACGCTGCAGTGGCCGAAGTGTATAGGCTCTTGGAGCAAGGTGAGAGCGAGGGTGATTGGGAGTTTGAGGAGGGATTCTACTGTTCTCCTGATTTCATTTCTTCGGAACTTCACTAATCGTGGTCTTACCATGTTTTTCCTTTGCATTGGGGTTGCGGCGGCGAAAGTTCAGTGGGAAGGAAGTCGATGAGCGTAGGGTCATCAACTCGCAGAATTTCCTATTCGGATCCTTAAGCGCATCAAGGCTCTCATGTCTCCGGTGAAATGTTCTGTTCCGGTCCTCAGGCGCGGCGAAACGTCCCCATTGTTTAGCCCATTGACGGTAGCCCAAGGGCTCCCATCAGGCATTCGACTACTCTCAGGCATGGCCGCCCATTCACCGTGCGGTTTAAGGCGTACGCGGGGCTGGTATGCGTCACGATGCGAACGGGCAGAAGCAATCCTCCAAGAAGTCCATCGGCAAAGCGGGCGCTTCTCCGGCGCAGCGAGGCCTGCAACTCGTATTCGCCCAATCGAATTCTGTTCGGATTGCCACCTCCGATCGAGTTCGAAGGCGTGGATACGAATTAGATGGTTGTAGTCATGGATGGGGCAGGGAAGTGACCCGGCACTGTGACCCAATTGAAGCAACGGGCTGCGGCGATCAACCGTGGGAAGGCGCACTGATCGAGGAAGCTAAGGCGGCAGGCAAGTACGTACTGTTCAATGGAGAGGAGCATCGTGGGCAGGCGTTCTAACCGATCGCTGTGGGTCTATGAGATCGGCCTTGTTGCGGGTTTGGCACTGGTAGCTGCGTTCATCACCCGGTTCAATCCGGTGGAGACACTCCGGCTGGGTGGATGGCTGTTCCTCTTGATGCAACCCATCTTGTTGGGTGCTCATGCTGTCGACCACTTCTCGCGTAAGCGTCGTCGATAGACGGGCGATCGGTGCCGGCCAGCAGCCGGCATCACCAGGTGCTTCAGCGGGCGGCGGCGATGGCTTTCACCCGCGCCTTGGCCAGCGCTTCGCCGATGGCCGGGCCCTTCAGATGCGTGGTATCCAGATCCCGCGCCTGCACTGACAGCGCCGCCTGGTGCAGGCGCTTGAGCGTTTCGCCCTGTGGGTAGTCGGCGTCCTCGAAGCCGAGCCGGCCGCGCTTGTCGGCCTCGCAGCACAGTGCGATGCGGGCCACGCGTTCCGGCCGGCGCAGCGCATCACAGCGGCCCAGCAGTTCCAGCACGGTGGCATCGCGCAGTTCATCGATGCGGTGCACGTTCAAGTGCTCGCGGCACACCGCTTCGGCCAGCTGCTGGTGTTCGGTGGGAATCTTCAACCGCGCACACAGTGCCTTCAACGGCTTGATGCCGCGCTGCTCGTGCATGATGTGGCGCGGCCATTCCTCCGGCGGGGTCAGGCCCTTGCCGAGATCGTGGGTGAGGGCAGCGAAGCCGACCAGGTCATCGCCGGGGGCGAGCTTCGCGGCCATGTCGCTGACCATTTCCTGGTGGATGCCGGTGTCGACTTCCGGGTGGAATTCAGCACGCTGCGGTACGCCGTACAGTGCTTCCAGTTCGGGCAGGATCGGGCCCAGTGCCTGCGCATCGTGCAGCGTGCGCAGGAAGGCGGAGGGCCGTTCACTGACCAGCGCCTTGCGCAGTTCCTGCCAGACGCGTTCCGGCACCAGCGCGTCCAGTTCACCGCTGGCGGCGACCTCGCGCATCAGTGCCATGGTCTCTTCGGCGACGGTGAAGCCTAGTGGTGCAAAACGGGCCATGAAGCGCGCCGCGCGCAGCACGCGCAGCGGATCTTCCACGAACGCAGGGCCGACATGGCGCAGCAAGCGTTGCTCGATATCGCGCACACCGCCATAGGGATCCACCAGCGTGCCGGTATCTTCGTCACAGGCAATCGCGTTGATGGTGAAGTCGCGGCGCTGCAGGTCTTCTTCCAGCGTCACCGCCGGATCGGCATCGACCACGAAGCCGCGATAGCCACGGCCGGATTTGCGCTCGGTGCGCGCCAGCGCGTATTCCTCGCCGGTCTCCGGGTGCAGGAACACCGGGAAATCGCGGCCGACGGCGGTGTAGCCCTGCGCTTCCATCTGCGCGGGCGTGGCACCGACCACCACCCAGTCGCGGTCGCCGGCAGGGCGCTGCAGCAGGCGGTCGCGCACGGCGCCGCCGACAAGATAGATCTTCATGGTCGGGATCATCGCATGCCCGACTTGTAGAGCCGAGCCCATGCTCGGCTGCTCAGGCGGTAGCGCTACCGGACAGAACAGCAGCCGAGCGTGGGCTCGGCTCTACAGAAGGAGGGTGATCAATCGCCGCCCTGCTCGGCGTCGGCCGCGCAGCTGAAGCGCTTGCGCTTGTCCACCAGGCGGCCCATCAGGCGGTCGCTCAGCGGCAGCGCATCACCATTGAGGCGCCAGTCGTAGATCACGCTGAAGGCCAGCACGCGGGCAACGTACTCGCGGGTTTCCTTGTAGCTGATGGTCTCGATCCACAGGTCCGGATCGAAGCCCGGGCGCTGGCCCTGCCAACGTGCGGTCGGGGTCGGGCCGGCGTTGTACGCGGCGATGGTCACGTACGGCAGGCCGTCGTACTTGTTCATCAGCTGGCGCAGGTAGGCGGTGCCGATCGCGATGTTGGTGTCCGGGTCGTACAGGCTGTCGGCGCCGCCGTAGCCGGTCAGGCCGATGGACTTGGCCACGCTGGCACCGGTGGCCGGCAGCACCTGCATCAGGCCCATGGCGTTGGCAGGCGAGCGCGCACGCGGAGTGAAGGTGCTTTCGGCTCGGATCTCCGCAGCCACCCAGGCCGGGTCGATGGCATTGCGTGCCGACTCGCGGCGGATGGTGGCGTCGTGGTGCAGCGGGAAACGCAGGTCGTACAGGCGCTGTTCCTGCGGCTGCTTGCCGAGCGCGAACACGGCGCGGTCGAACCAGCCGTTGTCCTGCGCGACACGTACCGCCAGGCGGCGCTGGGTGTCATCGAAGCGCGACAGCGCGCTGTTCCATTCGGCCACGGCCCAGCTGGCGCGGTCGATCTGGTACAGCGCCATCGCGCGCTGGATGGCCGGGTCGCGCGCGACCGCTGCCTGTGCCTGCGCGCTGTCATTCGGCTTCCACGGGCACAGCGTGTAGCCCTGCTGCAGCTTGTCGGCGGCCAGGAAACCGTGGAAGGTCGGTGCGCGTGCGGCTTCGCGGAACAGCGGCTGCGCCTGCTGGGCCTGGCCGGTCTTCTCCAGCATCCGGCCTTCGAAGTAGCGCCAGCGCGGGTCGCTGCGCTGCTTGCTGCCCATCTTGCGGATGGCGGTCAGCGCCGCCGGCCAGTCGCCGCGCGACATCGCTTCGCGCACGCGCCATTCGTGCAGGCGTTCGTCATACGCCGATTCCGGCACCGCGTTGAGGCGGCGCGCCGAATCGGGCAGGTAGGACGCCACCGTCCACAGTGCGATCTGGTATAGCACCTGGCCCTGCTGCGCGGCACTCAGGCCCAGCGCCTGGGCGTACTGCGGCAGCTGCTGTTCGGTGGCGGCCGGGTCGGCCTTGGCCAGCTTGGCCAGGCCATCGGTGGCGATGCGCCGGCTGCGTTCGTTGCGCGGCCAGTTCAACGCGCTGGCATTGGGCTTGTCGACAAAGGCAGCGTAATTGTTCGCCAGCGCCAGGTCGGTGGCAGGCAGGCCACGTGCGGCGCTGCGCATCACGGCCGGCTGCTGGGCGTCGGCGGCGGCATCGATGCGTTCCCAGCGCAGGGCGTCGCTCAGGCCACCCTGCGCCTGCAGCACGGCGAAAACGGCATCACAGCCGTCCGGCAGCGACTTGCCGTTCTTGCGCCACAGGTCCTGCGCCTCGCTGATCCACTGCGGATCGACCTTGCCCGTCACCTGGCGCGCGGTCAGTTGCGCACAGCGCAGGCCGGCGTTGTCGGTGGGCACCCAGTTGGCGAGCAGGGTGGGCCAGTCCTGGCGGCGTGCGACCGAGGGCAGCCACACGCTGCGGAACGTGTTGGCCACGGCCTGGCCGTCATAGCGCTTGAGGAAGGCCTGTGCCTGCGCGGTATCGACAGTGTCGATGTTACGGCGCAGGTTGGCGTACTCCAGCCATCCGTAAGCCGGATGGCGGCTGAGTGCAGCGGCCTGGCCGGGATCGAACTGGCCGCGTTCGGCGGCTGCGATCGCGGCCTTCAGCTGCGCGTTCTGGGCGTCGAGGGACTGGGCGTTGGCGCAGCCGATCAGCAGCGTGGTGGCCAAGGGCAGCAGGGACAGGGCAGTTGAAGTGCGTCGGGTCATGGCGACCAGCATAGCGGGCGATGGCTGAATTCAGTTTCGCATTGCGTGCACGCCGAGCGTCGGCAACGACAGCTGAATGACCCCGCGCAGGCCACTGCCGCAGGGGACGGGAGGCGTCGTAACGTCGGCCTTGGGCGAACGGCCCGGCTGCAGGGAGCGGCACATGGCGTTCAGTAGCGCAGGAAGAAGCGGTCCGCTGGCGGACATCAATGTCACGCCACTGGTGGATGTGATGCTGGTGCTGTTGATCATCTTCATCGTGACCGCGCCGATCGTGGCCCGGCCGATTGCCGTGCAGTTACCACAGGCCACCGATCGCACGATCGATCGCCCCGAACCGCCGCCGCCTATCGAGCTGCGCCTGGATGCTGCCAACCAGCTCAGCTGGAATGGCCAGCCCATGACGATCAGCGAGCTTCAGGCGCGCCTGCAGGCACAGGTGGGCGAACATGCCGGCAACCTGCCGGAGCTGCGCATCGCCACCGATCCGGCGGCCGAGTACGAAGGCATGGCGAGGATTCTGGCCGCGGCCGAGGCGACCGGTATGGAGCGGATTGCCTTCGTGCGATAGAGCGTTGTCTCACTGCCGCTCATGCGGTGATTGCTGCATGAGCGGCGCTTGCCCCGCTGACAGCGTCGCATCCAGGATCCGCAGAAAAGCCATTTCAATCTGCGCTGGAACCGGGGTCGGATTTGCTCGCCACTTTCCGCTCTCAGGGTCATGTTCAACGTCGAAAGCAGTCAACTCGGCTCTCTCGAAATCCACCACAACCGTCAGTCCCTCTCCCGAGGCCAAGGCCGCATTGCTGGGAGAGGGGCAGTCGTTGCACTCGATTACGCCGCCCGCTCTCGATTCGCCTGCCAGGAAAAGAAGCAGCGTCATCACCATCGTAATGCCCGGCGCGCCACTTGCTGGTTTCATGATCGATCCTCCTGCGATTGGCTGGAGGTTCGAGTCTGCACCGGACCGATCAGCGGGGCCTTCTGAATCAAGCAATTTCAGACTACTTCTGAAATGGTTCGGCAAAGACCTGTTCGATAAATGCGGCAACTCCCGGCGCGCGATGTCGCGGCCGGCATCAAGGCCGCGTGCCGTGAACACCATCGCAAGGTCATAACTGTAGCTATTTGACGCAAAGCGCCTGTAATTGCGTCAATTCCACGTGAAAGAGTGTCGACCGTCACGCCGGGCCTTTTACCACTTGTTTACAAAGGAGACGCTGCCGCCATGCAGGGGGGAGCGCGGCAGTCCATGTCCCGACATTCCTTTGGAGAGAGAGCGAATGAATCACCTGCACCACCGCCCGTTGGCGGTTGCCGTCGCGCTGTGCGTGATGGCCCTGGCACCGCTGGGTGCCGCTGCACAATCCACCACCAACCTCGATGCGGTGGAAGTGACCGGCACCCGCATCAAGCGCGCTGAAGTCGAAGGCCAGGTGCCGATCCAGACATTGACGCGCGGTGACATCGAACGCACCGGCCTGACCTCGATCGGCGAAGTGCTGCAGCAGCTCACCGGTTCCGGTTCGGCGCTCAACGCCAAGTTCAACTCGTCCGGCAACTTCGGTTTCCCGCCCGATGGCAGTGGCGTGGGTGCCGGCTCGGCGCAGGTCGACCTGCGCCACCTGGGGGCCAAGCGCGTGCTGGTGCTGGTCGATGGCATCCGCTGGGTCAATGAGTCGTCCGCCTCCGGCGTCGGCTCGGCCACCGACCTCAACACCATTCCGTTGGCCATCGTCGAGCGCATCGAGGTGCTGGAAGATGGCGCGTCGTCACTGTACGGCTCCGATGCCATTGCAGGCGTGGTCAACATCATCACCCGCCGCGATTTCGATGGTGGCCAGGTGACGCTGAACTACGGCGAGTACAGCAAGGGCGACGGCACCCAGAAGGGCGTGGACCTGGCTTGGGGCAAGAGCGGCGACCGCTTCAGCCTGTTCCTGGGCGCCAGCTGGACCAAGCAGGATCCGGTGTTTGCCAAGGACCGCGAACAGTCGCGCTTCCCGATTCCCGGCACCGGTCTGGCCTTCGGCAGCGGCGGCATTCCGCAGGGCCGTTTCATGTTCACCGACCCGAACACCGGTGCGGTGCAGAACATCGTGCCCAATACCGGCGTGAGCAATCCGCGCTACGACGGCAGTGCCGGCTGCAGCCGCACGGATGACTACCACTGCTTCGCTACCGCCGACCGCTTCAACTTCGCCGAATACAACATGGTGCTGACACCGTCGGAGCGCAAAGGCCTGTTCGGCCAGTTCCGCTTCGACATCACCGACAACGTGCAGTGGTACGTCAAGGCACTGGGCAACCGTCGCGAGTCGACCAACCAGGCCGGCCCCGAGCCGCTGTTCTTCGGCCCCGATGGCGCCACCGGCAATCCGCTGGCCGACAACATCACCGTGTCTGCACTCAACCCGTACAACCCGTTCGGGTTTGACCTGGTAGCGGGCGACAACCTGAGCCTGATCGGCCGCCGTCCGGTGGAAGGCGGTGCGCGCGTGTTCAAGCAGGAAGTGGACACCACCTATTTCGCCGCCGGCCTGGTCGGTGACTTCCATGCCGCCGACCGCAGCTGGTACTGGGACGTCAACGGCATGTACAGCAAGAACAAGGCCGAACAGACCAACTACGGCAGCTATGACATCTACAAGGTGAACATGGCGCTGGGCGATCCGGCGGTGTGCGCGGCCACGCCGGGCTGCGTGCCGCTGAACATCTTTGGTGGCGTCGGTTCGATCACCCCGGACATGCTGAAGTGGATCCAGCCGGTGGTGCGCGACCGCAGCCAGAACGAGCTGAGCCTGTTCACCGCCAACCTGTCCAGCGAGCTGTTCTCGCTGCCGGCAGGTCCGGTGTCCTTCGCCACCGGTTTCGAGTACCGCAAGTACAAGGGCTCCTACCAGCCCGATCCGCTGACGGTGATTGGTCACTACAACGGCGTGCCGTCGCAGCCGACCTCCGGTTCCTACGATGTCAACGAGGCTTACCTGGAGTTGAGCGTGCCGATCTTCGCCGATTCCTCGTTCGGCAAGAAGCTGGACCTGAGCCTGGCCGGCCGTTATTCGGACTACTCCACCTTCGGTGGTGAATTCACGCCCAAGTACGGCCTGCGCTGGCAGGTGACCGATGACTTCGTGCTGCGCACGACCTATGCCGAAGGCTTCCGTGCACCATCGATCGGTGAGCTGTACGGCTCGGCCGCGCGTGCCGACCTGCAGCTGTTCGATCCGTGCTCTGTGGGCCTGGGCGGTACGCCGCCGCGTGGCAGCGCGGCCAACTGTGCTGCGCTGGGCGTACCGGCCGGGTTCCAGCAGGCCAACTCGCAGATCTCGGTGACCACCGGCGGCAACCGCGAGCTGGACCCGGAGCGCTCGCGCAGCTTCAGTGCCGGCTTCGTGTGGAGCCCGTGGTTCGGCAACAATGCCTCGTGGTCGGAGCGCTTCGATGTGGAGGTGACCTTCTACCGCCATGCCATCGACGGTGCGATCCAGGCAATCAACGCGCAGACCCAGCTGGACCTGTGCGTGGAGACGCTGGACCCGATCTACTGTGATGGCATTACCCGTGCAAGCACCGGTGCGGTCAGCAGCTTCAACAACCGCCTGACCAACCTGGGGTCGATCAAGACCGACGGCTGGGATGTGGATCTGTTCTGGACGCTGCCGCAGACGTCCATCGGCCAGTTCAAGCTGGGCTGGAAGAACACCTTTGTCGGCCGCTACGAGGCCACCGGCGCGGCCGGGCAGAAGCAGCCGCAGAAGCCCGGCGTGGAAGTGGCTGACAGTTCGATTCCCGAATGGACCAGCAACGCCAGCATCGGCTGGACGCTGGACCGCTGGAGCGCCAACTGGACGGTGCGGCACATCTCCGAGCTGACCGAGAACTGTGGCGATGCCGCGGCCTTCCCGGTGTGCAGCAACCAGGCTGCGGGTACCAACACGCTGTCGGCCACCACCTTCCACGACATGCAGGTGGGCTACAAGATCGACTGGATGAAGGGGTTGCAGCTGACCGCCGGCCTGAACAACGTGTTCGACAAGGATCCGCCGATCTGCCTGTCGTGCTCGTTGAACGGCTACGACGCCTCGACCTACGACATCCCGCGTGGCCGTTACTGGTACCTGCGCGCGGACCTGCGCTTCTGATGTGAGGGTGGCAGCGCCGGACAGTTCCGGCGCTGCCTTGCGGATGTAGCGCCTAGCCCGCGCTCGGCTGATTCTCTGAGCCGAGCATGGGCTCGGCTCTACAGGTGCGGCGCGGTCGTACCCCGCGTCTGATCAGAACGCCCAGGTGAACGTCAGCGAGCCGTTGCGGCCATCGCCGTAGGCACCGTAGCCGTTGATCTGCGACAGGTACTTCTTGTCCAGCAGGTTGTTGAGGTTGGCCTGCACGCTGAACTCCGACGAGATGCGGTAGCGCACGAAGGCGCTGACCAGTGCGTAGCCGCTCTGCTCGATGCGGCCGTAGGCCGGCACCGGGTAGTAGATGCGGTTCTGCCAGTTGGCACCGCCACCGACGGTCAGTGCCTGCAGCGACTGCGGGGTGTAGCTGGTGAACAGCTTCAGTGCGGTCTGCGGCAGGTTGGTGTTGATGTCGGCGTCGTTGATGTCCTTGGCCACGTAGCGCGACGCACCGAAGGTCGCATTCCAGCCCGGGGCGAGTTCGCCGTTCACCTCGAACTCGAAGCCGCGGCTGACGGTGCCGCGTGCAGCGCGATAGGCGAACTCGTTCTGGCTGCCCAGCACCGGCTCACCGGTGGCCTGGCCGACGTTGTCCTGTTCGATGCGGAACACGGCCAGCGAGGCGTTCAGGCGGTTGTCGAACCACGCCCCCTTGACGCCCACTTCGTAGCTCTTGCCATCGACCGGATCGAGGTAGCTGCCGTTGCGGTCCTTCAGCGTCTGCGGCTGGAAGATTTCGGTGTAGCTGGCGTAGGTCGAGTACGTCCCGTTGATGTCGAAGACCAGGCCAGCGTACGGCGTGGTCACCTTGTGCGCGCGGTCGGCGCCTTCACCCTCGCTCTTCCAGTCGGTGTAGCGTGCGCCAATGATCAGCTTCAGCGGATCGGCCAGCGACAGGCGCGCGGCCGCGTAACCGGCCTTCTGCGTGATGGTGCCCTCGCTGGCCAGGGCCAGCGGGTTCCAGTTCGGCTCACCGATCTTGCCCGTCCAGTTCAGATAGCTGGCGAACGGATCCCAGGTCTGGCCCGGGCCACCGACCTGGTAGTCGCCGTAGTTGGCGTACTCGCGCCTGTTGTAGCTGAGGCCGGCCATCAGCTGGTGCTCGCGGCCGAACAGCTGGAACGGGCCGTCAATGTAGCCATCAACGCCGGTGACCTTGCGCTCAGTGTTGTAGAAGCCTGCGGATGGCGAGATGCCCGCGCCGGTGGTCCTGTCGAAGTTCGATTCGCCCGTGGTCCAGTCGTTGTAGGCCGGGTAGAACAGTTTGTCGTCGGCCTTGGTCTCATCGTGCGTGGCGCCAACCTTGAACTTCCAGCCATTGCTGAAGGCGTGCTGCAGGGTGGCGAAGGCGCGCTTGCTGGTGGTGTCCCAGTAGGTCCAGTCCGGGCTGGCGTTGAACGATTCGTCGTAGCCGGTGCGCGAGCCATCCGAATACAGCATCGGGAAACCGCCCCAGGTCGCGCCGTTGGCGCGCTTCTGCTGGTAGTCGTAGCCCACGCTCAACTGGGTGTCCGGAGTCAGGTCGGCGTCGATGACGGCATAGCCCAGCGTCTTGCGCTGGTTGTAGCGGTCCATCTGGCCATCGGTGTCCAGGTAGCTGCCGATTACGCGGCCGCGCACCGTGCCACTGGCGTTGAGCGCGCTGCCTACGTCCACGGTGGTGCGGGTGCGGCCCCAGCTGCCGACGTTCACCGACACGCTGCCGGCCAGCTCGGCACTGTCGGCATGCTTGCGGATCAGGTTCACCGACGCGGACGGATTGCCGGCACCACTGAGCAGGCCGGTGGCGCCACGCACCACTTCCACGCGGTCGTACAGCGCAAGGTCCAGGCCGGAATCACCGTAGCTCCAGTTCTGCACCATCTGCGTGGGCAGGCCATCGAACTGGTAGGCGTCGATGTAGAACCCACGTGCGTAGAACTCGGTGCGCTCGCTGTCGGACTGGGTACTGGTCACGCCGGTGGTGTTGGCCAGCACGTCGATGATGTCGTCCAGGTTCTGATCTTCGATGCGCTGGTGGCTGATGATGCTGAGCGACTGCGGGATCTCGCGCGGTGCCAGGTCGAAGCGGGTACCGGCCGAGGTTCGGCGCACCGAATAGCCTTCGGCGCGTTCGCCCTTGACCACTACCTTGTCCAATGTGGTCGGGTCGGCGGCGGTGTCGGCGAAGGCGGCCGGGGCCGGGGCCAGGGCGCAGAGTGCAACGAGTACGGCAACGGACAGCCGCTGCGGCTGCGGGATACGGAAGGCGGAACGGGTCATGGGGGTCCTGGACGAGCACGCGCGCTCGGCCGGCATCCAGAAGGCGAGGCGCTACGGGGGGAAACGGGCGGGCAGGCCGTCCTGGCACCACCGGAAACGCAAGAAATGGTAATACGAACTATTCCTATTTACAAATCATGAACGAGGTAGGCACTCACGCGGGCCGCGACGCAGCGCATTGGGTTCAGCGCAGCAGCGGCAGCGGATCGCGCGCGCCATCGGCGCCGTAGATGCCCCAGTGCAGGTGGGGCGGCGTGCCCTTGGCATTGCCGCTGTCGCCTACATGCCCGAGCAGGTCGCCGGCCTGGACCACCTGGCCGCGCGCCAGGCCCTCGGCCCAGTCGTCCAGATGGGCGTAGTAGTAACGTTCACGCCCGGGCCCGATCACCCAGACCTGGCGGCCACCGAGGCCGCGCTCGCTGACGTCCGCGATGACGCCGGCAGTGACGCTGCGCACCGCGGTGCCGCGCTTGGCGAAGATGTCGATGCCGGCGTGGGAGCGGTCACGGCCACGTGGTGCGCCGAAGGTGTTGGCGATCTGGCGTGGCCGCACGCCGTCCACTGGCACCGGCAGTTGCGTGGCCGGCGGCATCCGCGCGAGTGTCCACAGCATCTTCGGTGCGGCGGCCCAAGGACTGTTCCACAACGCCATCATCGCAACGACGGCAATGGCCAGCCACAGGCCGCGCAGCAACCAGCGGCGCAGGCGGTGGGCGTGGGAGGGCGATGTGTTCATGGTCTCCGACTGTAGCGCCGAGCCATGCTCGGCGGCTGTTACTTTGCGGTCAAAGCGCAGTCGAGCATGGCT
This sequence comes from Stenotrophomonas sp. YJH_SMC_27, assembly GCF_059369815.1. Classification (NCBI taxonomy): domain Bacteria; kingdom Pseudomonadati; phylum Pseudomonadota; class Gammaproteobacteria; order Lysobacterales; family Lysobacteraceae; genus Stenotrophomonas; species Stenotrophomonas sp. YJH_SMC_27. Next base: position 60,478 of record NZ_JCAFTA010000019.1, read on the forward strand.
CAGCGCTACAGAACCGGGGCCAGCGGCACTTTGAAACTGCGCTTCAACGTTCCCAGTGCTACCGAGGTGCGGAAGCGCTCGATGTTGTCATCGCCGCCGAACAACCGCTCGGTGATCGCCTCGTACTCCTCCATCGACGCGGCCGACACCAGCAGCAGGAAATCGCCGTCGCCGGTGATCGAGTAGCACTGCTGCACCGCCGGGTCGTCCTGCACGCGGCGCTTGAACGGCGCCACGTGATCACGCTGCTCGCTGACCACGCGCACTTCGACGATGATGGTCAGCGGTCGCCCGACCTTGGCTGCGGCGACTACCGCCACGTTGGCCGAGATCACACCGCTGTCCTGCAGGCGTTTGATCCGGCGTTGCACGGCCGGGGTGGACAGGTGCACGGTCTCGGCGATCTCGCGCTGCGGCAGGGTGTTGTCCCGCTGCAGCAGGTCGAGGATGGCGCGGTCGAAGCTGTCGAGCACGGGGGCGGTGGCCATGGCGAGCAGAAGTTGCACGAACGGGCTGTCAATTGAGCCAAGTGCTCGGCGCTGGCGCAATAGACTTTGCGCATGCAGACCTCACGACTTGCGCCGATGTTGCCGGCGCTGGCGGTGCTCGGCTCGGTCACCTCGCTGGCCATCGGCACCTCCTACGCAAAACACCTGTTCCCGCTGATCGGCGCCCAGGGCACCAGCGCGCTGCGTGTGGGCTTCTCGGCCCTGTTGCTGCTGATGTTCTGGCGGCCATGGCGCTGGAAGACCAGCTGCGTGGATGCGATCACCATCCTGCGCTACGGGCTCACCCTGGGCCTGATGAACCTGCTGTTCTACATGGCCCTGCGCACGATTCCCTTCGGCATCGCGGTGGCCATCGAGTTCACCGGGCCGCTGACGGTGGCGATGCTGTCATCACGACGCCCGATCGATCTCCTCTGGGTAGGCTGCGCGGCGGTGGGGCTGCTGTTGCTCCTGCCGATCGGCGGTGGCCCCGCGCTGGACCCGGCCGGTGTGCTGTACGCGACGGGCGCTGCGGCCTGCTGGGGCCTGTACATCGTGTTCGGCAAGCGTGCCGGTCATCTGCATGCCGGGCACTCGGTCTCGCTGGGGCTGCTGGCGGCGTCTCTGGTGGTGGTACCGGTGGGCGTGGTGCATGCCGGTGCCGCGCTGCTCGACCCGAAGATCCTGGCGGCGGGCCTGCTGGTGGCACTGGTGTCCAGCGCGATCCCGATGTCGCTGGAAATGATGGCGCTCAAGCGCCTGCCGAAGGAGACCTTTGGCATCCTGATCAGCATGGAGCCGGCCGTGGCCGCGCTGTGGGCGATGCTGCTGCTGCACGAGCACCTGCATGGATTGCAGTGGCTGGCGATCGGTTGCACGGTGCTGGCCTCGGTGGGCAGCACGATGACCGCGCGGCGGTTGAAGGCACCCGTCACCGCCTGAAAAAAAGGGGACGGAGGGGATTAAGTCGTTTATGCCCCGATTTAGGGGGCGCCGGGCGGCGCCCGTCGCAGAGCGTGCGGACCAACGGTCCGCACCTACCGTAACGGCGAGTCAGCGCAGGGCGTCGGCCGGGACGTCGATCTGCATCGCCAGGGCGAGGTGATCGGAGAACGCGGCTGGTACGGCTTCCACGGTACGAGTCTGCAGGCCACTGCTGACCAGGATGTGGTCGATGGCGCGGTCGGGGCGCCAGCTGGGGAAGGTCGGCACGATGCAGCCGGGCGGCTGCAGCCGGGTCTTCTGGTACAGCACCTGCATTTCCGGGCGTTCTGCCAGGCAGTTGAAGTCGCCCATCAGCACCGCGTTGGGGTGGTCGGACAGCAGTTCGGCGATGAAGCCCAGCTGCGACATCCGCGATCCCGCACCCAATGACAGATGCGCCACCGCCACCGCCAGGCCGTCGGTACCGTCGCCGAACTTGGCCAGCAGCACGCCGCGCCCGCCGATGCGGCCGGGCAGGGCGTGATCCTGCACTTCAACCGGTTCCAGCTTGCTCAGCAGGCCATTGGCGCTGGATGCGACCCCGCCCATGCGCCGGTTCGGCTGGTGACTCCAGTAGTTGAAGCCGGCGCGTTGGGCCAGGTAGTGGGTCTGGTTGGTGAAGCCCGAACGCAGGCTGCCCGGGTCGGCCTCCTGCAGGCCGACGATGTCATGGTCGCGCGCCAGCGTGGCGATCGCGTCCAGGCTGCTGCGCTTGCGACCCGCCGGCAGCGCATGTGACCAACTGCGGGTCACATAGTCGCTGTAGCGGCGGGTACTTGAGCCGGCCTGGATGTTGGCCGTCAGCAAACGCAGGGTCCGTGTGCGGGGGGAATTCACGGCCGGGAACAACGTCCTTTGGATCAGTGAGCCTGGGCCGCACCGCGTTCGCGGGCGATCAGGTGGTCGGCAATGCGCAGCATGTCCGGGAAGCTCTTGCCCTTCACCAGGTACTTGCCGTTGACGATGATCGACGGGGTGCCGCTGATCTGGCTGCGCTGGGCGAACTGCTTGGCCGAGTTGGTCTTGGCATTCACCGCGAAGCTGCCCATGGTGGCCGCGAACTGCTTCGGATCGACGCCGTAGGCGGCGTAGAACTTGGCGATGTCTTCCACCGAGTCACGGCCGCGCTCGCCCTTCAGGGTCTTCTGCGAGTGGATGGCGGCGTACAGCGCTTCGTGGGTCTTTTCCTGCACGCCCAGGGTCTGCGCGGCGTAGAAGGCACGGGCGTAGTCATCCCAGGTGCCGCCGAACATGGCCGGCACGTAGACGAAGTTCACGTCGCTGGGCAGGCCGGCCTTCCACGGGCCGACCAGCGGCTGGAATGCGGCGCAGGCCGGGCAGACGTAGCCGAAGATCTCGGTCACTTCGATCTTGCCGGCAGCCGGCTGGAACGGCTGGCCGTTCGGGATCACCTGGTAATCGGCGCCTTCCACCGGGGCCGGGCCGGTCAGCGCGGCGGTGGTCGGGGCCGGCGCCGCGGCGGGGGTGGCTTCGGCCGGGGCCTTTTCGCCTTCGGCGGCCGCCGGAGCGGTGCCTTCGCGGCCCGCGGCCGGAGCGGCCGGTTCGGTGGCCGCCGGAGCTGCAGCCGGTTCGGCCGGCGCCGCGGTGGTGTTGGTGCTGCCGTCGTCGGCCTTGCAGGCCGCCAGGATCGGCAGCAGCGCTGCGAGGGCGAGGGCGTAACGGATCTTCATGGAAACGTCTCCAGCATCTGGAAAGGTGGGGGCCGGCGCCAGGCGCCAGCCAGGGGGAAATGATGACATGCGGCGGCGACAGCGCCGTGTCGATGGTGTGTGTTGGTTCAGCGGCCGCGGGCGGCGCGGGCCTGGGCGATCAGGGCCGAGGCGATGCGCAGCTGGTCGTCGAAGCTGTTGCCGCGCACCAGATACTGGCCATTGATGATCAGCGCCGGGGTACCCGGGATCCTGGTGCGCTGGGCGAACGCGCGGGCGGCATCGACCTTCTTCTGTACGGCATCGCCGCGCAGGGCCTGCAGATAACGGTCCGGGGTCACCCCGTAGGCCTTGTAGAAGGTGGCAAGCTCATCGGCCGAAACGTTCTGCATCGGCAGCGAGCCATCCTGGTGCAGGGCCTTGAAGACCGCCGCGTGGCTGCGCTTGGCCACGCCGACTTCGTCGGCGGCGTAGTAGGCCAGGGCCCATGCATCCCAGGCGCCACCGAAGGCGGCCGGGACCGGGGTGAAGCGCACGTCGGCCGGCAGCTTGGCCGCCCAGGCTTCCAGTTGCGGTTCAAAGTGGGCGCAATGCGGGCAGGTGTAGCCGAAGACCTCGACCACCTCGATCTTGCCGGCCAACGGCTGGAACGGGCCCGGCTGCGCGATGCGCTCGTAGTCTTTGCCCTCGACCAGCGGGGCATTGGCGGGGGTGGCGGCGCAGGCTGCCAGCGGCAGCAGTACCAGCACGGACAACAGCAGGCGGGAAATCAACCTCATCGACACGCATCTCCGTTGAAAAAAGCAACGCCGGCGCAGCCGCCGGCGTGAAGGAACATACCGCAGCCGTGGGCCGACGTGGCGGCCCGGGCCGACCAGTGGTGGTCAGGGGGCGGCAGCCGGTTGCGTCGGCGTGGCTGCAGCGGCCACGTCGTCGGCCTTGTTGTGCAGGCCCTGCAGGTAGCTCGACAGCGCCTGCACCTCCTGCTCGCTCAGCTTCTGCGCGACCGTGGCCATGATCTGGAAGTGTGCCTTGTCGGTCTCGTTGGTCTGGCCGGCCTGGTACTCCTGCAGGCGGCGCGCGACATAGCTGGCGTGCTGGCCACCGAGATGCGGATAGGCCGGGCCGGGATTGCCGGCACCGCTGGGGCCATGGCAGGCCATGCAGGCCGGCAGGCCGCGCTTGGCATCGCCGCCGCGGTACAGCTGCTGGCCGATCTCGTAGAACTTCATGCCCTTGTAGGGGCCCTCGGTGACCGCCGTGTCATCGGCGATGCCGGCGTTGGCTTTCTGCGTGGCGAAGTAGGCGCCGATATCACGCATGTCCTGCGGGGTGAGGTTCTGCACGAACGGCACCATCGCCACTGCTGCGCCGGAACTGCGCTGGCCATTGGCGATCAGCGCCATCTGCTGGGCCACGTAGCGTTCGCTCTGGCCGGCAATGGACGGATACATCTCCACCGTGGAATTGCCGTCGACGCCATGACAGGCCGCGCAGGCCGAGGCCTTGGCCTGGCCGGCCTTGGCATCGCCCCAGTGGGTCTTGCTGAAATCCACCTCCAGCGAGGCGGTATTGATCGGCCCGTTGTCGGGCAGCGGGGTCAACGTGGTCTGCGCGAACGCAGCAGCGGCAACGACTACAGCAGTGGCAAGGGCGGATACGGCAAGAACGCGAGCGTGGCGCATGCTGAAGCTCCGTATGGACCGGGCCGGGCGGCGGCCGCCGGCATCGCCCGGATTATCAACGCCGTTTCCGCGCACGGTCAACGCAGCAGTGCAGCAAAATGGCCGCAGCGGCCGCCGGCACGGGCGCGCGGCGCCGCAACATGCGATCCTAGGCACATGTCATTGCTCATCGAACGCGCCCGTTACCACCTTTCGGCCCACAACGTGCGGCAGCTGCCGCCTGACGAAGGCGCCGAAGTGGCCTTCGCCGGCCGCTCCAACGCCGGCAAGTCCAGTGCGCTCAACGCGCTGACCCGCCAGAACGCGCTGGCCCGCGTCTCCAAGACGCCCGGCCGCACCCAGCAGCTGGTGTTCTTCCAGGTCACCCCGGAAGCGCATCTGGTCGACCTGCCCGGTTACGGCTACGCCAAGGTGCCGCTGGACCTGCAGGCGCATTGGCAGGCCTTCATTGACCGGTATTTCCGCACCCGCGAAGCCCTGAAGGGCCTGGTGGTGGTGATGGACATCCGCCACCCCCTGAAGGACTACGACCGGCAGATGCTGTCCTATGCCGTGCAGCGTGGCCTGCCGGCGCACGCGTTGCTGACCAAGGCCGACAAGCTCAGCCGCAGCCAGCAGATGCAGTCCCTGCAGAAGGTGCGCAAGGAGCTGCAATCGGCTTACGGTGACAGCGTCAGCGTGCAGGTGTTCTCCGGCGAAGACCGTACCGGCGTGGACGAAGCCCGCGGCGTGATCGGCGGCTGGCTGGGGCTGGAGTAAGGCATCCCCTGCCTTCCTGTAGAGCCGAGCCTACGCTCGGCTGTGGAATCCCGGCACGCTGAGCGCGGTAGCCGAGCATGGGCTCGGCTCTACACGGGTCATTTCAACGGCGAATACTCCGCCGGCACCCACGCATAGGCCTTGCCCTCGCCACGCACATGGCCCAGGCCGGGGAACGGCAGGTGCGCACCGGCCACCCACCAACCATTGGCGGTGGCCTGCTGCAACAGCGCCCGCCGGCTGGCGATGGCCGCATTGCGGTCCGAATCCGCCTCAAATGCCGCTTCCGGATGCGCGAACTGCACCGCGTGGAAGTGCAGCACATCGCCCCATACCAGCAGCGACTGGCCCTGGCTGTCGAACCGGTAGGAGACATGGCCGGGGGTGTGGCCATGGGTGTCCATCGCCACCGCGCCGCCGGGCAGGGCATCGCCGGGGCTGAAGGTGCGCAGGTGGCCGCTGGCCTGATACGGCGCCACCGCGTTGCGTGCCAGCGGGAAGGCGAAGCGCACGCCCTTCGGCTCGGTGGCCTCGCTGGCGGGGTTGAGCCAGTAATCGGCATCGGCCTTGGACAGCCACACCGTGGCATTGGGATAGGCCGGCTTGCCCTGTGCATCGAGCACGCCACACAGGTGGTCCGGATGGGCGTGGGTCAGCAGCACCTCATCCACCTCGGTCGGGTCGACGCCGGAGGCGCGCAGATTGCCCAGCACCTGGCCCAGGCCGGGGCCAAAGCACTGCGCGGTGCCGGTATCGACCAGGGTCAGGTGGTTGCCTTGGCGGATCAGGAACGCGTTGATCGCTGTCTGCAGGCCCTTCTTGTCTTCGGGCACGTAGCGGCCTTCCAACAGGCGGCTGACCAGCGTCGGCGGCACGTCCACCACTTCCTGCCGACCCAGCGCGACCACGCCGTCGAACAGGGCGGTGACCTGCAAGGCGCCGACGCGCTGGTGGTAGACGCCGGGCACCTGCTGGGTGGGCGCGGGCGAGGTGGCTTCGGCCAGCGCCGCCAGTGGCAGGGCGGACAGGGCCAGCAGCAGGGCGGTGCGTAGGGGCAGTTGGCGCAGGGTCATGGTGGTTCTCGGTGGATGACGGGTGGTTCCGTTGGCCTAGCGTGCCGTGGCTGGCGTGTGCGCGGCGCTCAAACCACTGCGTGGAATGCTCAGGGGGGGGGCTGCAGGGCTGCGCCCTGCACCCGCAGAGGCAACGGCCGCAGCCGAAGCAACAGCAACAGCAACAGCAACAGCGGGCTATCCGTGGGATGGCGGGGTGGGGCCGGTTGCGGGAGACGCCGTAAACCCATCCTGAAGTGACCCCCGAGACTTGGACAGGGGTCAGGCGGCCGATTGGGCCTGTTGGGCCTGCTCCCGGTACTGTACCGGGCTCAGGCCCTTCAATTTCAATTTGATGCGCTCCTGGTTGTAGTACTGGATGTATTCCACCAGCCCAGCCTCCAGACTCTCGATGCTGTCAAAGCTGTTCAGGTAGAAGAACTCCGACTTCAGCGTCCCAAAGAAGCTCTCCATCGCCGCATTGTCCAGGCAGTTGCCACGCCGGGACATGCTTTGCTTCAACGAATGTTTTTCCAGCATGTTCCGGTAGTTTTCATGCTGGTACTGCCAGCCCTGGTCGGAGTGGATCATGGGGCGCTCATCCGGCGAAAGCTTCTTGATGGCCTCCTCCAGCATCTGACCTACCAGATCGAACACGGGCTGGCGCTTGATCTGATAAGCCACGATTTCGCCGTTGTAGAGGTCCATGATCGGCGAC
>NZ_JCAFTA010000020.1:0-64997 GCF_059369815.1 Stenotrophomonas sp. YJH_SMC_27
ACATCCACGGCTTCTACAATCCAGCCCGGCTACACTCGGCGCTGGGCTACCACTCGCCTAACAACTACGCCCGGCAGCTCCGGGCTGCCGCCTGAAACGGCTTCATGGCGTCCGTTTTCAGGGGGCCAGATCAGACACCCCGCAACCCGACACCGCCCCACCCCTGACAGTTTCCCGGTGACGGTGGGTGAACTGCGATGACTGGTAGGTGTCGACCTTGGTCGGCACGGATCATTGCGAACTGGTGGGTGTCGACCTTGGTCGACACCAGGAGCGAAGCGACCGGCGTTTGCTTTTGATTTTCTTTTTCTTCTCCGTGGCTGGACAGCACACGGAAACTGTCAGAGGCCGGGCGGGTGGGTTGCGCAGGGGCGTGAGCCGCATGGATGCGGCGATCGAGCTTACATGGACGTACTTGCAGCGTCCCCTGCGCCACCCACCCGCCCGGCCACGCGCGGCTTCTGCTTTTGCTTCTGCCTTCAGCGACCAACCAGCCAGCCACGAGGGGCTGCGCCGTTGGCTGGAACAACCTGTTACCCATACGGGGCATGTACCCGTCACAGCTGCATGCGATGCTGACCACCTGATCCCTGCCAGCGAGAACGCCCGCATGACCACCATCATCGCCCCGCGCGTGCACGACATCGGCGGCCTCGAAGTCCGTCGCGCCGTCCCCACCCTGCAGGCGCGCAGCATCGGCTCGTTCGTGTTCGTCGACCAGATGGGCCCGGCACTCATGCACCCCGGCACCGCCATCGACGTGCGCCCGCATCCACATATCGGCCTGGCCACCGTGACCTACCTGTGGTCGGGCGCGATCGGCCACCGCGACACGCTGGGGTCGGACCAGGTGATCCGTCCCGGCGACGTCAACTGGATGACCGCTGGTCGCGGCATTGCCCATTCCGAGCGGACACCGCAACCGGACCGCGCCCACGACAACCCGATCCACGGCATGCAGACCTGGGTGGCGCTGCCGAAATCGCACGAGGAAATCGAACCGGCCTTCTACCACCATGCCGCGGCTACACTGCCCGAGCAGCGCCGCAACGGTGCCTGGCTGCGGGTGATCGCCGGCCGCGCCTATGGCGAGGAATCGCCGGTGAAGGTGTTCGCCGATACCCTCAACGTGGCGATCGATCTCGACCCGGATGCGGAGATCGATATCGATGACGGCCACCGCGAGCGCGCGCTGTACATCCTCGAAGGCGACGCACAGCTGGATGGCGTGGACATCCCTGCACAGCATCTGGTGATTCCCGAGGCCGGCGCACGCGGCCGCCTGCGCGCGAAGACGCCGGTGAAGGCGATGCTGTTCGGTGGCGAGCCGCTGGATGGCCCGCGCCACCTGTGGTGGAACTTCGTATCCAGCTCGAAGGAGCGCATCGAGCAGGCCAAGCACGATTGGGAGGCCGGCCGATTCGGCACCATTCCGGGCGACGACAAGGAGTTCATTCCGCTGCCGCAGTATTGAACATCGCGTGTTGCACACATCCGAGGGTGTATCCCTGCACCCGGCGTTGACGCTACAGTCACCCGCTGAGCACTGAAATGTGACATAAATCACACTTTCGCCCTCAAAGGAGTGCAACACATGAGCATGGGTAAACGCTTGTCCGCCGAATTCCTCGGCACGTTCTGGCTGGTGTTGGGCGGCTGTGGCAGCGCGGTGCTGGCCGCCAAGTTCGGTGGCGACGGCAATCCGCTGGGTATCGGGTTCCTCGGCGTCGCCCTGGCCTTTGGCCTGACCGTGGTGACCGGCGCCTATGCGTTCGGCCATATCTCCGGCGCGCACTTCAATCCGGCAGTCAGCGTCGGCCTGTGGGCCGGCGGCCGCTTCCCGACCAAGGACCTCGTGCCGTACATCATCGCCCAGGTGGTTGGCGGCCTGCTGGCCGGCTTCATCCTGCTGCAGATCGCGTCGGGGGCCAGCGGCTTCGCCATCGATGGCAGCCAGGCCGGTGCGTTCGCCAGCAATGGGTATGGCGCGCTGTCGCCTGGCGGTTACAGCGTGGCAGCGGCCTTCCTGTGCGAAGTGGTGCTGACCGCCGTGTTCCTGATCGTGATCATGGGCGCCACCCATGGCAAGGCGCCGGCTGGCTTTGCGCCACTGGCGATCGGCCTGTCGCTGACCCTGATCCACCTGATCAGCATCCCGGTCACCAACACCTCGGTGAACCCGGCCCGTTCCACCGCCGTGGCCTTCTTCGCCGGCAGCGGCGCAGTAAGCCAGTTGTGGCTGTTCTGGGTCGCCCCGCTGCTGGGCGGCGCGATCGGCGGCATCATCTACAAGTGGATCGGCAACGACCGCTGAGGCCTGTGCGCACCATTGCGGCCGACCATCGGCCGCAATGGTTACGTCTGCAACTTCGATTTGTGCGATCGCTCACGTTCCGTTAAGGTTGAGTTGACCGTCCGTGCACACGCCGGGCGGGGCGGCATCCGGGGATGGGATGCCACAGCCGCCAGTCCTTCTGGTGGAGCCACACGACCGACCACCTTGGGGGATGCATGAAGTTCGCGCCTGTAGTGTTGTCGAGCCTGCTGTTCGCCGCAGCCCAGGCTGCCGCGCAGGCTCCCGCGGAATGTCCTTCGTTGCCGGCCAGCAGTGGCCTGCAGTGGCAGCAGCAGGTGTTGGCCGACCTTCTGGTCTGCCGCGCCAGCACCGGGGATGGACGCGAGGTACTGAGCCTGATGCTCAGCGCGCGTGACCCCAATATTCCGTTGAACCGGGCACTGCGCCAGGAAAAAGGCAGCTTCGGCGGTGAACCACTTTACTGGTACCAGCCCGATCTCGGTGGCCAGCAGCCGCCCGGCTATGCCGAGCGCCGCATCAGCGTGGTCAAGCTGGACAAGAAGCGCTACGCGCAGATTTCGCTGTACCCGGACAGCGCCCAGGAGCTGGGCTCGCTGCAGCAGTTGGCGCAGGGCATGAGCCTGACCCCGTCAGCCGTGGCCGCGGGGCGCTGAAGGTGACGGGGATGACTGCCTGGCAGCATCCCCGCAGGATCCGACTCGCGGGACGTCCGCCGGGCGTGGCCCGGCGGCGTTGCCGGCTTCTTTCGACGGGCCATGCCCGGCGCAATCCATCAGAACTTGCCTTCCTGGAAATCGACGAAGGCCTGCATCAGTTCCTGCCGCGTGTTCATCACGAAGGGGCCATGGCGCATCACCGGTTCGCGCAGCGGACGGCCGGCAACCAGGATCAACCGCGCGCCTTCACTGCCCGCCGAGAGGTGCAGTTGCTCGCCTCCGCCCAACACTGCCAGTTCCTGGCGTGCAACGTCGCGCGCAGCGTCCTGCTCGCCCACCGTCAGCCCGCCCTCGAACACGTAGGCAAAGGCGTTGTGCCCTTCCGGCAGCGTGTAGGTCCAGGCCCGATCAGGCGCCAAGGTGATGTCGAGGTAGAGCGGATCGGTGGCCGGTTGCACGATCGGACCCCGGGTGCCGTCCACGCTGCCGGCAATCACCTTCACTGTCACACCCGGCTCCGGCTGCACCACCGGAATCCGCTCGGGCGCGAATTCCTGGTACTTCGGGTCAGTCATCTTCTCCTTTGCCGGCAGGTTCACCCACAGCTGGAAGCCGCGCATCTGCCCGCTTTCCTGCTCGGGCATCTCCGAATGCACCAGGCCACGCCCAGCGGTCATCCACTGCACGCTGCCCGGGGTCAGCAGGCCTTCGTTGCCGTGGTTGTCGCGATGCCGCATGCGCCCGTCGAGCATGTAGGTGACGGTCTCGAAACCGCGGTGCGGATGTTCCGGGAAGCCGGCGATGTAATCCTCGGCGCGGTCGGTTCCGAATTCATCGAGCAGCAGGAACGGATCCAGATCGGGCAGCGTGGGGCCGCCGATGACGCGGGTCAGGCGCACGCCAGCACCGTCGGAGGTGGGCAGGCCACGGATGGTGCGCAGCACGCGGGCCGGTTCGGGAAGGCTCATGGCGACTCCTGTTGGATGGATGCCAGTGAAGATGGACGCCATACGGCCGTACGCCAATGGATGGCGCCGCAACCGATTGTTCCATCCCTGATGTTCGCTGCACGTCAGCACAACGAACGTACGACCAAAGTACTACCGCCGATTCGTCCTGCGCCAATTGACCCTGTCGAAGGCAAGCGGGACTCTTTGACTGTCTTTCCGGGAGAGAGCACCTCATGAAAGGGTTTTCAAAACTGGGCTGGGCGGTACTCGCCCTGCTCGGCGCATTCTGTCTGGGCACCGTGGCACTGCGCCGCGGCGAGCACATCAATGCGCTGTGGATCGTCGTCGCTGCGGTTTCGCTGTACCTGGTCGCCTACCGCTTCTACAGCCTGTTCATCGCCAACAAGGTGATGCAGCTGGATCCGACCCGGGCCACCCCGGCGGTGATCAACAACGATGGCCTGGACTACGTGCCGACCAACAAGCACGTGCTGTTCGGCCACCACTTCGCCGCCATTGCCGGCGCCGGCCCGCTGGTCGGCCCGGTGCTGGCCGCGCAGATGGGCTACCTGCCCGGCCTGCTGTGGCTGGTGGTGGGCGTGGTGCTGGCCGGCGCAGTGCAGGACTTCATGGTGCTGTTCCTGTCCAGCCGTCGCAACGGCCGCTCGCTGGGTGACCTGGTGCGCGAGGAGATGGGCCAGGTACCCGGCACCATCGCCCTGTTCGGTGCGTTCCTGATCATGATCATCATCCTGGCGGTGCTGGCGATGGTGGTGGTCAAGGCGCTGGCCGAAAGCCCGTGGGGCATGTTCACGGTGATCGCGACGATGCCCATCGCGATCCTGATGGGCGTCTACATGCGCTATATCCGCCCTGGCAGGATCGGCGAGATCTCGGTGGTCGGCCTGATCCTGCTGCTGGCCGCAATCTGGTACGGCGGCAAGGTCGCCGCCGACCCGGTGTGGGGCCCGGCGTTCACCTTCACCGGCACCCAGATCACCTGGATGCTGATCGGCTACGGCTTCGTCGCCTCGGTGCTGCCGGTGTGGCTGCTGCTGGCCCCGCGCGACTACCTGTCGACCTTCCTCAAGATCGGTACCATCATCGCGCTGGCCGTCGGCATCCTGATCGTGATGCCGGAACTGAAGATGCCGGCGCTGACCCAGTTCGCCGCCAGCGGTGATGGCCCAGTGTGGAAGGGCGGCATGTTCCCGTTCCTGTTCATCACCATCGCCTGCGGTGCGGTGTCGGGCTTCCATGCGCTGATTTCGTCCGGCACCACGCCGAAGCTGCTGGCCAATGAAGCGCACATGCGCTACATCGGCTACGGCGGCATGCTGATGGAATCGTTCGTGGCGGTGATGGCGCTGGTGGCGGCCTCGATCATCGACCCGGGCATCTACTTCGCGATGAACAGCCCGGCGGCGGTGATCGGTGCCGATGCGGCCTCGGCGGCGCACTACATCACCAACACCTGGGGCTTCACCATCACGCCCGAACAACTGACCGCGACCGCGGCGGCGATCGGTGAACCGACCATCCTGCATCGCGCCGGTGGCGCGCCAACGCTGGCGGTGGGCATCGCGCAGATCCTGCACGAAGCGATTCCCAGTGGCAGCGACGCGATGATGGCGTTCTGGTACCACTTCGCGATCCTGTTCGAAGCACTGTTCATCCTGACCGCAGTGGACGCCGGCACCCGCGCCGGACGCTTCATGCTGCAGGACCTGCTGGGCAATTTCGTGCCGGCCCTGAAGAAGACCGAATCGTGGACCGCCAACATCATCGGCACTGCGGGTTGCGTGGCACTGTGGGGCTACCTGCTCTATACCGGCGTGGTCGATCCGTTCGGCGGCATCCAGACGCTGTGGCCGCTGTTCGGCATCTCCAACCAGATGCTGGCTGGCATCGCGCTGATGCTGGGCACGGTGGTGCTGTTCAAGATGAAGCGTGACCGCTATGCGTGGGTCACCGGGGTACCGGCGGTGTGGCTGCTGATCTGCACCACCTATGCCGGCTTCATCAAGATCTTCGACAGCAACCCGGCACAGGGGTTCCTGGCCCAGGCACACAAGTTCCAGGCTGCCATTGCCAGCGACACCATCACCGCACCGGCCAAATCGGTGGCGCAGATGAAGCAGATCGTGGTCAATGCCTACGTCAACACCGGCCTGACCGCGCTGTTCCTGCTGGTGGTGGGCGCTGTGCTGGTGTATTCGATCAAGACCATCCTGGCGGCACGCCGCAATCCGCAGCGCAGCGACCGCGAGACCCCTTACGTGGCACTGAAGCCGCACGAAATGGTGGATCTGTGATGAGCACGCAACTGGTTCCCGCCGGCCAGTACCAGGCGCACCGCCGCATCTGGCGGCGCCTGGTGCAGACCGCACGTCTGTGCTGTGGCATTCCCGATTACGACAACTATGTCCGGCACATGCTGGAAAAGCACCCGGACCAGGAGCCAATGGACTACAAGACGTTCTTCCGCGAACGCCAGGAAGCGCGCTACGGTGGGCGCAATGGTGGCCGCTGCTGTTGAGGGTTGGGTGCCGGGCTTGCAGCCCGGCGCCCGCAGAGGCAACTGCAACTGCAACGGCGAAAGCGTCGGCTCTGGTTTTCCGTGAATTTGGCGGGGTGGTGTCGGATGGCGGGAAGCCGTAAACCCGTCCTTGGGGGCTTGGCCGCAGCATCCATGCCGCGGACACCCCGCCATCCGACACCACCCCACCTTCGACAGATTTCCGTTGACGGCAAGAAGCATCAGGGGGCAGATCCGTTTCCGCGGGGAAACGGATCTGTCCTTTCTTTGTTCATGGATACCCATGAAGTGCATCCACGCATGACGTGGATCTATCCGGTGGCAGGCAAAAAGAAAGCCGAGCGTGGGCTCGGCTCTGCACGGGGAAAGCGTGTCCACGGCAATTGCCGTGAACACGCAACATGATCGTCAGCTCAGGACTCAGCCGCCGGCCATCCACTTCAGGATCAGGCCGGTGACATACGCCAGCCCGGTGCCGGTGGCATAGCCCACCGTACCCAGCAGCACGCCCACCGGCGCCAGCGTCGGGTGGAACGCTGCTGCCACCACGGGAGCCGAAGCGGCTGCGCCGATGTTGCCCTGCGAACCAATGGCGAAGAAGAACAGCGGCGCGCGCAGCAGCTTGGCCACCACCCACAGCACCAGCACGTGGGTGGCCATCCAGATCGCGCCGAGCAGGAACAGCCACGGCCTGTCCAGCAGCGACAGCAGGTTCATCTGCATGCCGATGCAGGCAATCAGGAAGTAAAGGAACACCGTGCCCAGCCGCGAAGCGCCTGCCGCTTCCAGCCGGCGCGCACGGGTGAAGCTCAGGCCCAGGCCCATCGCCGTGGACAGCAGGATCACCCACACGAACTGGCTGTCCAGGCTGAACTGGCTGGCCCAGCTGATATTGGCCTTGAACCAGCCCGACAGCGGCGCGGCGATGGCGTGGGCCAGGCCGACGCCACCCAGAGCCACGCCGACGATCACCATCAGGTCGGTCATGCTGGGAATGCGCGCGTTCTGTGCCTCGTAGGCGCTGATCCGTGCCTTCATCTCGTCGATGGCGCGGGTATCGGCCCCGTTGCGGGTGTCGATCTGCTGCGCGCGGTTGGCCAGGAACAGCAGGATCGCCATCCACAGGCTGGCACAGGCCACGTCGACCACGGCGAACTGGCCGAAGGTGGTGGCGTCGGTGCCGAACACCTCGCGCATGGCCACCATGTTGGCGCCGCCACCGATCCAGCTGCCGGCCAGCGCGGCCATGCCGGCCCAGGTATCACCGGCCACGGTTTCCGGGTGGATCAGCTTCATCAGCTGGAACGAGACGATTGCGCCGAGCATGATGCCAGCGGTACCGGCACAGAACACGAGCAACAGCTTCGGGCCGAGCTTGATGACGCCCTTCAGATCGATCGACAGGGTCAGCAGGACCAGTGCAGCCGGCAGCAGCACGTCACGCGCGACCGGGTTGTACAGCGAGGTGTTGTGGCCATCGATGACACCGGCGGTGTTGTAGATGGCGGGAATGAAGTAGCACAGCAGCAGCGCCGGCACCCAGGCGAAGATCTTCTTCAACAAGGGGGTCGGACCACTGGCAGCCCAGAAGATCAGGGCCAGGGTGGCGGCGATCAGGCCCAGTCCAACGATATCGTTGCTGATCAGGGCGGTAGCGGGTTCGGTCGGCATGGGATCCTCTGTCGATCGAAAGAGCGGAAAAAAAAGCGCCGCATAAAGCGGCGCAGTTCCAGATTAACACTGTCTTCACGCCGGGTCATGCCGCAGCGCGGAGCAGGTCGGCCGCTTGATCAGGCGGGGCGCGAAGCGCCAAAGTCCAGGGTGACGCGTGTCCCGCGCAGCTCGCAGGGCTGCAACTGCAGTGTCCAGCCCAGGTGTTCACACAGCCGCGCGATCAGGTCCAGGCCGATGCCGCTGCCACGGTCGGCACGCCCGCCGCGGGCCATGCGTGCATGGATCGCCGCGATCTCCTCCGGGCTCATGCCGTGCCCGGGGTCCTGCAGGGTCAGCACCGCCGACGGACTCAGCTGCAGTTCGATATGGCCGCGACCGCTGTTCTCGATGGCATTGCGCAGCAGGTTGCCGATCGCCGCCTGCACCACCGCCATCGGCGCGACGATATCCACCGGCGCGGCCTGGATACCGATGCTCAGGTCCTTGTCGCCGAGGAGGTGGCGATGGTCGTCGACGATCTCCGGCAGCAGCTGGTCCAGCGCGATGCGCTCGGCACGCGCCGCCAGGCGCGCCGGATCGCGCGCCAGCACCAGCAGCAGCTCGATCAACTGCTCCACGCTCTGCGCCGTTCGCAACACCCGCTGCATCTGCTGGCGGGCGCGCTCGGGCAGGCCCGGTTGCTCCAGTGCCAGTTCGGCGGCACCGGTCATCACGGCAATCGGCGTGCGCAGTTCGTGGCTGGCGGTGCTGATGAAGACCCGCTCACGCTCGACGAACTGCTCATTGCGGTCAAGGTAATCGTTCAGTGCATCGGCGATGGTATGCAGTTCGGAACTGCCGCGTGGATCGACCTCGATGCGCTGGCCCTGCACGCCCGGCCGCAACGCGGCGATGTGCTGTGCCAGCAGGCTCAGCGGGCGCACCATGCGTTCCATGCCGAACGACGCCATCAGTACGGTGACGAAGATCATGATCACCCCGGCCAGCATCACCCAGCGCGTGGCGAACTGTTCCAAGTCATGAAAATCGGAAATGTCCAGAACCAGCGCGACCCGGCCCATCGACTCGGTTTCGCGCACCATCACCGCCGTCTCACGGCCCTTGATCATTACGCCGTCATGCAGCCCCGGATGCAACGTACGCAGAGCGTCGGGCAGGTTGACCGCATCGAAGCGATACAGGCTGAGCGTGTCCGAATCCTGCCAGCGGTAATGCGGCTCATGCTCGACGTGCTCGACGATGCTGTCCAGTTCGGAGTTGAGCAGTGCGCGCCAGGCGGCGTGCTCGGCATGCTCGTGCACATAGTTGCCAACGCTGAACACCGCCAGTGAAAGCAGCGCCAGATAGCCCAGCAACCACCACACGACCCGACGGTACAACGGGCCCGGCTTACGCGCCTTCATCGTCATCCTTGCCGGCATCGCTGGTGGAACTCACCGCCAACCGGTAGCCCACCCGCGGCAGCGTGTGGATCAGTTTCTTGGCGAACGGGCCGTCGACGCTGCGACGCAACTCGTAGACGTGCGAGCGCAGCAGGTCACCATCCGGCGGCTCATCGCCCCACAGGGCGAACTCCAGCTGCTGTCGTGTCACCGCCCCCGGGCTGGCCCGCATCAGCACTTCCAGCAATTTGCGGCAGGCCGGGTACAGGTGCAGCAGCTGGCCCCCACGCTGGGCCTCCAGCGTTGCCAGATCCAGTACCAGGTCGCCCACCTGCAGGCGCTTGCGCGGGTTGCGGCCCTGCGCACGCAGCAACAGCGCCTCCAGCCGCACCTCCAGTTCTGGCAGCGCGAACGGCTTGGTCAGGTAGTCGTCGGCACCGGCGCGGAAGCCGGCAATCTTGTCCGGCAGCTCGTCACGCGCGGTCAGCATGATCACCGGCACTTCCGATGCTTGCTCGGCGCGCAGCCGGCGCAGCACCTCCGGGCCCTCCATGCGCGGCAGCATCCAGTCCAGGATCACGGCGTCGTAAGGGTGGCTGCCGGCCAGGTGCAGGCCGGTGATGCCATCCGGGGCCACGTCAAGCACATGCCCGCGCGACTCGAAATAGTCGAACAGGTTGGCTACCAGCTGGCGGTTGTCCTCGATCACCAACAGACGCATGCACGAAACACCCACGGAAGTTCGTACCATGGTAGCGCCGCGCATGTCGGAATGCGGTCGCCCCGGCCCCGCTCTGACGCTTTTCCCACCCCCGCCACCTCAGAATGGCCGTTTTGCTCCCGGAGCCTGCCGTGCCCGTAGCCCTGCCCCGCCGTTGGCGCCTGCCCCTGTTGTGGCTGTTGATCGTTGCTGCGCTGGCAGCGGGGATCGGCCTTCGGCAGCCGCAGCCGCCGGACGAGCCGCGCTTCGTGCTGGCGGCCCGGACCATGGTCGAAAGCGGGCAATGGCTGCTGCCGCACCGGGGCGTGGAGCTGTATGCGGAGAAGCCGCCGGTCTTCATGTGGCTGCAGGCGGCGGCCTACGAGATCGTCGGCAGCTGGCAGTGGTCGTTCCTGCTGCCGTCGCTGCTGGGCGCCCTGCTCAGCCTGTGGCTGGTGTCGGATCTGGCACGCCGGCTGTGGTCACCGCGGCATTCCCTGTATGCCTTGGCGGCGCTGTTCTGCACCCTGCAGTTCGGGCTGATGGCCAAGCGCGCGCAGATCGACATGGTGCTGGTGGGCATGACCACGGTGGCCCTGTGGGGCCTGATGCGCCATCTCTGCGAGCGCCGCAACCTGCCCGCACTGTGGCTGGCGGGTTTCGCGGCCGGCCTGGGGACAGTGACCAAGGGTGTGGGTTTCCTGCCGCTGTTGATGGTGCTGCCATGGTTCGGCTGGTGGCTGTACCAGCGTTGCCGCGGCCTCAGGGGGGATGGTCCGCACCCGGCAACGCTGCTGTGGCTGATCCCGGCCTTCCTGCTGGGCGTGTCGGTGTGGCTTGCGCCGCTGGGCTGGGCCCTGCTGCACACGCCCAGCGCCGAACTGCAGGCCTACGCGCATGAGCTGTTGTTCAAGCAGACCGGTACCCGCTATGCCAACGCCTGGCACCACCGCCAACCGGTCTGGTACTACCTGCAGGTGATCCTGACCCTGTGGCTGCCCGGCAGCCTGTTGCTGCCGATGCTGTTCAGACCCTGGTGGCGCCGCCTCCGCCGAGGCGACCGCCGGCAGTGGCTGCTGCTCGGCTGGGCCATTCTGGTGCTGGTGTTCTTCAGCGCCAGCCCGGGCAAGCGTGAGGTGTATGTGCTGCCGATGCTGCCGGCAATGGCACTGGCGGCGGCGCCACTGCTGCCGGGCCTGCTGCGCCGGCTGTGCGTGCGCCGCTACCTGTTCGGCTACAGCGTGGTGCTGATGCTGGCCACCGGCGTGCTCGGCGTCATGCTGTTGACCGAGCACCCTTGGGCCCTTGCGCAGCTTGAGCGCCGGGCAATGCCCGATACGCTGCTGCCGGTGCTGGGCGATGGCCTGCTGACCTTCGCCATCGCCCTGGCCACGCTGATCGTGTGGCTGCGGGTGCGCCGCGCCGCAACGCTGGTGCTGCTGACCCACGGCATGCTGTGGATGCTCTACGGCCTGGTGTTGATTCCGGCGCTGGATCCCTACGCTTCGGCATCGGCGCTGATGCGCCGGGTCGGCGCACGGATCGGGCCGGACGCCGAACTGGCGCTGGTCGCCTGGCGCGAGCAGAACCTGCTGCAGGCCGACCGCGCGGTGCGCGAGTTCGGCTTCAAGCGGCCTTGGGCCGAGCAATGGCACGATGCCGGCCCCTGGCTCGCCGAAGCGCCGGACAAGCGCTGGCTGCTGGTGCTGGACGATGCAATGAGTCCCTGCGTGGACCCGGCCAAAGTGATCGACATCGGCATGGCCAACAGGAATCGTTGGCAACTGCTTCCCGGTACGGCCTGGGACCCGAAATGCCACGCCGAACGGACAGGATCGACCGCAGACGAAGACTGAACGTTGACGTGCGCCGGGGAGTCATTAACCCGGCGCGAACGGGCGTCCGACCCTTCTCCGACATCAAGGTGACGAGCATGAGCGCGGATTCCCGAACCGCCCCTTCCCAGCATGCCCGTTCGTCCCATTGATGCGGTTGCGCCGCCTGCGACATCGCCACTGGCGTCAAGATTCGCCGTAACTCACTTCTGGCTGCCTGTCGCAATCGGTCTGCCCCTGTTTACGCTGCTGATGGGTTTCGGCGGCGATCAATGGGTCGCCGATCACCTGTTCCGTCTTGAAGGTGGCCACTGGGCGTTGCAGGACGCCTGGGTCACCCGCACAGTGGTGCACAAGGCCGGCAAATGGCTGAGCACGTCGGCGGCGCTGGTCGCGATCCTGTTGTGCGTGCACCACTGGCGCAAGGGAGGCGATCGCACCCTGCGATGGGCGCTGCTTTATGTCGTAATTGCCATGGCGCTGGGGACGGGCGTGATCTCCCTGCTGAAGGCCCTGGTGCCGATGGAATGTCCCTGGGACCTGCTGCGCTACGGTGGCCATCAGCCCTATATCGGCCTTTTCACGCAGCGCCCGGCCGGAATGCCCGCCCAGGCGTGCTTCCCTGCCGGCCACGCCAGCGCGGGCTATGCGTGGCTGTGCCTGTACTATTTCGCCCTGCTGTGGCGCCCGTCGTGGCGCTGGGCTGGGTTGTGGATCGGCCTCGGCACCGGCCTGGTGTTCGGCATCAGCCAGCAGCTGCGCGGCGCGCATTTCCTTTCGCATGATGTTGCCACCGCGTTGATATGTTGGTTGCTGTCACTCGGCCTGTACCTGATCGTCAAAGGCATCCTGATCCGCCATCCGCTGGACCGTCCCAACCGCCAGGAGGCAAACGCATGAGTGCATCGGTCCAACGCCCCGCCGGCCCTTCTGCGTTGGCGGGTCTTCGCCACTGGCGGCCACAGCTGTCCACCGAAGCGCTGATCGCGCTGACCAGCCTGTTCTTCGCGGTGGCCGGCAACGGCCTGTTCTGGCACAGCGCGATGGCCAGCCATCCGGGCAGCCTGCGCTACGCGCTGTCGCTGCTGCTGTTGCTGCTGGGTGCGCACGGCGTGCTGCTCGGCATCCTGGTCTGGCGCTGGAATGCCAAGGTGGTGATCAGCCTGCTGCTGCTGGTGACCGCGTTCGCCGCGCACTACATGGGCCGCTACCACATCTACCTGGATGCGGACATGCTGCGCAACGTGCTGGCGACCGACCCCAAGGAAAGCCGCGAGCTGATGACCGTGTCGCTGATATGGCCGGTACTGCTGCTGGCGGTGCTGCCGATGCTGGTGCTGTGGCGCGTGCAGCTGCGCCGCCGCAGCTGGGGCCGCAGCCTGCTGTGGCGGCTGGGCTTCCTTGCAGTAGCCGCAGTGACCGCCGTCGGCGGCGCGTTGATCTCGTTCCAGGATGTCTCGGCACTGATGCGCAACCAGCGCGAAGTGCGTTACCTCGCTACGCCCGCCAATGTGCTGCTGGGCATGCCGCGTGCACTGCGTGGCGACAACCCGGTGCAGCGCGCACCGAAGTTGCCGATCGGAACCGATGCCAAGGCCACCCCGCGCGCGCCGGCCAGCAAGCCGCGCCTGCTGGTGATCGTCATGGGCGAGACCGTGCGTGCGCAGAACTGGGGGCTCAACGGTGGCCGCAACACCACCCCGGAACTGGCGCAGGCCAGCGTGATCAATTTCCCGGACATGCACTCGTGCGGCACCAGCACCGAGGTTTCGCTGCCGTGCCTGTTCTCGCCATGGGGTCGTCACGACTACGACGAAAAGAAGATCCGTGCGCACCAGTCGCTGCTGCACGTCCTGGACCGCGCCGGCATCGTGCCGTTGTGGCGTGACAACCAGTCCGGCTGCAAGGGCGTGTGCGAAGGCCTGGACTTCCAGTCGCTGTCCGATGCCACCACGCCGGGCCTGTGCGCCGATGGCCGCTGCATGGATGAGATCCTGCTGCAGGACCTGGCCACCCAGGTGCGGGCCAGGCCCGGCGACCGGGTGGTGGTGCTGCACCAGCTGGGCAACCATGGCCCTGCGTACTTCGAGCGTTATCCGGCCGCCTTTGCCCGCTTCAAGCCAACCTGCGACACCCGTGACATCGGCCGCTGCTCGCGCGAAGAGATCACCAACAGCTACGACAATGCCGTGCTGTACACCGATCACTTCCTGAGCAAGACCATCGGCACGCTGCAGGGCATGCAGGACTACGACACGGCGATGATCTACCTGTCCGACCATGGCGAGTCGCTGGGCGAAAAAGGCCTGTTCCTTCACGGCGTGCCCTACGCCATCGCCCCGGCCGAGCAGACCCGGGTACCGATGACGATGTGGTTCTCGCCGGGCTTCGCGAGCAGCCGCGGGTTGGACCTGCAATGCGTGCGCAAGCGCTCGACGGCATATACCGACCATGACAACCTGTTCCCGTCGGTGCTGGGCCTGATGCAGGTGAAGACCTCGCTATACGAGCGCGACCGCGACGTTTTCGCCAACTGCGAGAGTTGAGGGTTTGTCGGCAGGGCTGCGCCCTGCCCCCGCCGAGGCCACTGCACAAGCAACGGCAACAGCAGAAGCAGGCGATTCGTGGCTTGGCGGGGCGGTGTCGGAATGCGGGGACGCCGCAAGTACGTCCATGTAGGCTTGGCAGCCGCATCCATGCGGCTGACACCCCGCACTCCGACACCGCTCCACCTCTGACAGATTGTCCCGATCTGGTAGATCCACGCCATGCGTGGATGAATTTCCATCGGAATCGAATAGTCGAATTGAATTCGAAAAGCATCCACGCATGGCGTGGATCAATGACAGGTCGCGGAAATCTGTCGAAGGCGGGGTGGGTCCGGTTGCGGGGGCGTGAGCGCCATGGATGGCGCGACCGAGCCTTCATGGACGGATTTACGGCGCCCCCCGCAACCGGACGCGCCCCGCCAAACCACGGATAGTCCGCTGTTGCTGTTGCTTCGGCCTTTGCCCTTGCTTGAAAGCCTCTGCGGGTGCCGGGCGCGGCCCGGCCGACTTCCGCCACTTGCGGTGGCAGCGACGGCCCACTAGCCTTCGGCCGTCGTTCACCACCCAAGGACCGCCCGTGAAACACCGTCATCTCCTGCTGGCCTCGGCAATCGCCGCCGCCACGCTGGCCCTGGCCGCCTGCAAGAAGGAAGCTGCCCCAGGCACCGATACCGCCAGCAGCAGCGCCCCGGCCGGCGAAACCGCCGACCAGTTCGTGGCCCGCATCAATGCCGAGTTCAAGGCCGCCTACCCGGAGATGACCTCGGCGCAATGGCTGTCCTCCACCTACATCAACAGTGATTCCGAACGCATCGCAGCCAAAGCCAACGAGCGCTCGTTGACCCAGCTCAACAGCTGGATCGAACAGGCAGCCAAGTTCGACGGCAAGCCGATGAGCGAGGACAGCAAGCGCGCGATCCACCTGCTGAAGCTGATGTCCTCGATGCCGGCGCCGCGCGACCCGGCCAAACTGGCCGAGCTGACCCAGATCGCCACCCGCATGGAAGGCAGCTATGGCGCCGGCAAGTACTGCACCGATGCCAACGACCCGAACTCCTGCCGGCAGCTGGGCGAGCTGGAGCAGGTGCTGGCACGCAGCCGCGACTACGACAAGCAGCTCGACGCCTGGCAGGGCTGGCACAGCACCACCAAGAACATGCGCGGCGACTATCAGAAGTTCGTCGGCCTGGTGAACGAAGGCGCCAAGGGCATGGGCTTCACCGATGCCGGCCAGATGTGGCGCAGCGGCTATGACATGCCGCCGGAGCAGATCGGCCCGGAAACCGATCGCCTGTGGGAACAGGTCAAGCCGATGTACGAACAGCTGCACTGCTATGCGCGCGCCAAGCTGGACAAGACCTACGGCAAGGACAAGGCCGAAGTGGGCAATGGCCTGATCGCCGCGCACCTGCTGGGCAACATGTGGCAGCAGGACTGGTCCAACCTGTGGGACCAGCTGGAACCATACCCGGGTGCCGGCAGCCTGGACATCACCGCTGCACTGGAAAAGCAGTACCAGACCAACCTGAGCGCGGCGCTGGCCAAGGCCGGCAAGGACGCCAGTGTGGCGGCCCAGTACAAGGCGCAGCGCGAAGCCGAACTGCGCACCGCCAAGCAGATGACCGAGCGCGCGCAGGACTTCTACGTGTCGCTGGGCATGCCGTCACTGCCGCAGTCGTATTGGGAAAAAACCCAGTTCATCAAGCCTGACGACCGCGACGTGGTCTGCCACGCCAGCGCCTGGGACATGAACATGGAAGGCGACGTGCGCACAAAGATGTGCATCAAGCCGAACGAAGAGAATTTCACCACCATCTACCACGAGCTGGGCCACATCTATTACGACCTGGCCTACAACCCGCTGCCGCCGCTGTTCCAGGGCGGTGCCAACGACGGCTTCCATGAAGCGATCGGCGACACCATCGTGCTGGCGATGACGCCCAAGTACCTCAGCTCGATCGGCCTGGTCGACGCGCCGACCGAAAGCCGCGAGGCGGTCATCAACAACCAGATGCGCATGGCGCTGTCGGGCGTGTCGTTCCTGCCATTCGGACTGATGATCGACCGCTGGCGCTGGGGCGTGTTCGATGGCTCGATCACCGCCGACAACTACAACAAGGCATGGTGGGACCTGAAGGCCAAGTACCAGGGCGTGGCCCCGGCCAGCAGCCGTGGCGAAGAATTCTTCGATCCGGGCGCGAAGTATCACGTGCCGGGCAACACCCCGTACACCCGTTACTTCCTGGCGCGCATCCTGCAGTTCCAGTTCTACAAGGGCCTGTGCGACGCCTCGGGGTACAAGGGCCCGCTGCATGAGTGCACCTTCTACGGCAACAAGGAAGCCGGCCAGAAGTACTGGGCGATGCTGAGCAAGGGTGCCAGCCAGCCGTGGCAGGCCACGCTGAAGGAGCTGACCGGCACCGACAAGCTCGATGCCGGCCCGATGATCGAGTACTTCACACCGGTCAACGAGTGGCTGAAGCAGCAGAACGAAGGCCAGATGTGCGGCTGGCAGGCCAACGCGGCCCCGGCGGCGAAATGAGAAAAGGGGCGGGTCCGCGAGGATCCGCCCCTGATGTAGCGCCGGGCCGCGCCCACGTGACCGGTGGGCGCCATTGCAGCGAACGCATCGCCATGCGCGCGGAGCCTTTCGCCAAGCAGTGACAGTGATTCATGCCCGGCGGCTCTTCATCGCACCGCTGCGCTCGCCGGGCATGGCCCGGCGCTATCCACGGCGGATCAGCTGTTCTTCTTCGCTGCCATCGCCGCGGCCAGCTCGGCCTTGAACTCCTCGAAGGTCTGGCCCTTCTCCTTTGCTTCGGCCTGTGCGGCATCACGAAGTGCATCGGAGTACATCAGGCGCACCGGCGTGCCATTGCGTTCGTGCAGCTCACCGGCCTGCATGATCAGCGCCAGCACCTGCGCAGCGCTCTCGCTGTGGCCGGCGATGCGGCCATCCATGCCCAGCACCCATTCGCCATCGCGGCGAACGACACCGGCCAGCAGGGTGCGCTGCGCGTCGCGCAGTTCGGCATGCGGCTCCACCGGCGACGCCTGCGCGGCTGCCTTGTTGGCGGCCTGCTTTTCCTGGCGACGGCGCTGGTCGCGGCGGGTCTTGGAGCTGGTGGACATGGTGCGGTACCGCTGCGAAGGGGGCGCAAGGATAACGCACCCCGCCCGCAGCGCTGCTTCACGCGTGCTCGATCCAGCACGGTCAGTCCAGCACCTTGCCGTGCCGCCAGTAGCCCATGAAGGTGATCGCGCGGCGGTCCAGCCCGCAGTCGCGGACCAGGTGGCGACGGATCGCCATTACCGCCGCCGCCTCGCCTGCCACCCAGGCATACAGCGGCCCGGCCACGCGGGTATCGGCCTGCTCCCAGAGGATCTGCGTATCGACGTCGATCTCCTCCAGCGCATCGCCGGCAGCCGCGCCCGGGGCCGCTGCCAACCGCGCCTGGACCGCCTGCAGCAACGGCTGTCCGTAGGCGGCCCGCCCGCGCGGCAGCCAGACCAGCTCGGCGCTGGAGGGCGCCTTCAGGTGCACGGCATCACCGGCCTGCGCCACCTCCAGCAGCGCCAGCGTGCGCGGCGGATCGACCATGGCCGCCAGTTCCTCGAGGATGCCGGCCACCGCCGGCAGCGCGGTTTCATCCGCCACCAGCAGCACCTGGCCGACTCCCATCGGCGGTTTCCATTCCCAGCCTTCGCTGCTGTCGGCACAGTCGGCATCGGGGGCCAGCAGCACTACGCGGTCGCCCGGGCGAGCGTGGACGGCCCAGCGCGAGGCCGGCCCGGTTTCGCCATGCAGCACGAAATCAACGTCGACCTCGCCCTGCTCGGCACGCAACTGCCGGATCGTGTAGGTGCGCATGGGCGGGCGCTGGTCGTCCGGCAGTGCCCGGTAGCGGGGATACCAGTCCTCGCCGCTGGGCACCGGCGGCACGTCCTGGCCGGGCAAGGGGAAGAACACCTTGATGCGCTGGTCCGGGCCTTCGGTCTTCATCCGCGCCACGTCGGCACCGGTGAATACCATGCGGTCCAGGGAAGGAGAAAGAACGCGGCGCTCCTTCAGCGCCACCTCGAACAGGCGGTAGGTCTGCTGCGCAGCCATGG
Source organism: Stenotrophomonas sp. YJH_SMC_27 (assembly GCF_059369815.1). Classification (NCBI taxonomy): domain Bacteria; kingdom Pseudomonadati; phylum Pseudomonadota; class Gammaproteobacteria; order Lysobacterales; family Lysobacteraceae; genus Stenotrophomonas; species Stenotrophomonas sp. YJH_SMC_27. The sequence goes on from NZ_JCAFTA010000020.1 coordinate 18,716, forward strand.
GGGAACCTCATGCAACGACATCGGATCGGCTGGCTGTCGTGCATCCACGCACCGGCTGGCTGGAGTCCCCAGCCTAGTCCGGTCGTTCCTCGCCGCAAGCGTTACGGGCATCGCGGCGTGCCCTACCCCTGCGCGCTGCTCAATCGCCCGTGCAGGCTGCCTGCGCCGCGCGCTCAAGCCGGTGCTCCCAGTACCAGAACACGAAGCCGGCGCCAAAGAACGCGGCCTGGCCCAGCGCCAGGTGCAGCGGGCTGGCACTGAGCAACGGCGACACCACGCCGGCCACCACGGTGCTGATCATCAGCTGCACGAAGGCCTGCAGCGACGAGGCCAGGCCGCGCTGGTGCGGATACATGTCCAGCACCGCCAGCGCCAGGATCGGGAAGATCAGCGCCATGCCCATGCCGCCCAGGAAGATCGGCAGCACTGCCCACGGCAACACGAACTGCGGCGACAGCGCCACGTAGCCGACATTCAGCAGCGCCGACAGCGCGCACAGGCTGAAACCGATGGCGACCTGGCGGGTGGGCGTGGTGTGCCCGGCCATGCGCCCGGACAGGAACGAGCCGGTGGTCATGCCGCCGATGGTGGGGATGAACAACCAGGCGAAACCGCCCTCGCCCAGGTGCAGGTGCTGCATCACGAACACCGGCGCCGACGAGATGTACAGGAAGATGCCACCGAAGCCGATGCTGCCGGCCAGCGCCAGGCGCAGGAAGCGCGGGTTGAAACCGATGCGCACGTAATCGCGCATCAACGCGTGCGGCGACAACGGCACGCGCGCTTCGACCGGATGGGTCTCCGGCAGGTAGCGTGCAGTGGCTGCCAGCAGGGCCAGCGCGAACACCACCAGGAACCAGAAAATCAGCGGCCAGCCGGCGCCACTGAGCAGGATCCAGCCACCGATGATCGGCGCGATGGCCGGGGCGATGCCGAACAGCATCGACACCTGGCTCATCAGGCGCTGCGCGTCGTGGCCATGGTAGAGATCGCGGATCACCGCGCGGCCGACGATCATGCCGACACCCGCCGACAGGCCCTGCAGCGCGCGGAACGCCAGCAGCGTGGCCAGATCGGTGGACAGCGCACAGCCGACCGAGGCGCCGACGAACACCACCAGGCCACCGAGGATCACCCGCTTGCGCCCCCACGCATCGGACAGCGGGCCATGCGCCAGGCTCATCAGGCCATAGAACAGCAGGTACACGCTGATGGTCTGCTGCACCGCCACCTCGTCCACCGACAGGCGCTGCGCCAGCTGCGGGAACGCGGGGAAGATGGTATCGATCGAGAACGGGCCGAACATGGCCAGGCCGGCAAGCAGCAGGGCCATGCGGCGGGTGGAGGGAGCAACGGCGGCGGTCATGAAGGAAGCGTCCGGCAGGGCCATGCGCGGCACGCACGGCGGGCGCCGGTCCCGCTGCAACGGGGACGGCGCCAGATGAATTCGGGTATCCGCCCATCATAGGTGGGGATTGCGCCCGATGCCATGCAGCGGTGCACAAAACGCACGGCCGGGCCATCGGCCATTCAGCCGCGGGCCCGCGCCGGGGCGCGGCCAGCGGGCCCGCAACGGGCTATAATCGGCGGGCAACACGGTGGGAGAAGCGGAACACCGCTGCCGAAGGCGCAACGCCCGTAATCGCTCAGGCCCGATACCACCCGTAACAGAACTCTGGAGAGACCGGTTCGATCCGGCGCCGAAGGGGCACGAAGCCGCGGTTTTCCGCGCTTCCAAACTCTCAGGCAAAAGGACAGAGGGGCGCCCCGCAGACCGCCGACCGGCGGCTTGTGCCCGTGCGTGTGCCCTTTCCTGACGGATCCTTCGCCATGTCCCAGAACACCCCTTCCCTGCGTGAGCTCGAGCACCACAATGCGTTCGTCGAGCGCCACATCGGCCCCAACGATGCCGAGATCGCGCAGATGCTCGACGTCGTCGGCCACGCGTCGCTGGATGCGATGACCGATGCCATCGTGCCGGCCAAGATCAAGTCGCCGGCGCCGCTGGCGCTGCCGGAGTCGATGACCGAAGTGCAGGCACTGGCGAAGATCCGTGCGATCGCCGACAAGAACACCGTGCTGCGCAGCTTCATCGGCCAGGGTTACTACGGTACCCACACGCCGAACGTGATCCTGCGCAACATCCTGGAAAACCCGGCGTGGTACACCGCCTACACCCCGTACCAGGCGGAAATCTCGCAGGGCCGCATGGAAGCGCTGATCAACTTCCAGACCCTGTGCGCCGACCTGACCGGCATGGAAATCGCCAACGCCTCGCTGCTGGACGAAGCCACCGCCGCCGCCGAAGCGATGACCCTGGCCAAGCGTTCGGCCAAGTCGAAGTCGGACACCTTCTTCGTGCACGATGCCGTGCACCCGCAGACCCTGGAACTGCTGCGCACCCGCGCCGAGCCCATGGGCATCGTGCTGCGCGTCGGCACCCCGGCCGAGGCACTGGAAGCAGAAGCCTTCGGCCTGCTGCTGCAGTACCCGGACACCTTCGGCCAGGTCGGTGACTACAAGGCGCTGGTCGATGCCGTGCACGCACGCGGCGGCCTGGTGGCCGTGGCCACCGACCTGCTGGCCCTGACCCTGCTGGCTGCCCCGGGCGAATGGGGCGCGGACATCGTGGTCGGCAACAGCCAGCGTTTCGGCGTGCCGTTCGGCTTCGGTGGCCCGCACGCCGCCTTCATGGCCTGCCGTGACGCCTACAAGCGCTCGATGCCGGGCCGCCTGATCGGCGTTTCGGTCGATGCCCAGGGCAACCCGGCATACCGACTGACCCTGCAGACCCGCGAGCAGCACATCCGCCGCGAGAAGGCCACCTCCAACATCTGTACCGCACAGGTGCTGCTGGCAGTGATGGCCTCGATGTATGCGGTCTACCATGGCCCGGAAGGCCTGACCCGCATCGCCCGCCGCACCCACCGCCTGGCCGCCATCCTGGCAGCGGCACTGCGCAACGCCGGCGTACAGGTCGGTGGCGACTTCTTCGACACCCTGCACGTCACCGGCGTGCACGCCGATGAGATCCACGCCAAGGCACGCGCCGCAGGTTACAACCTGCGCGCGATCGACAGCGACTCGGTCGGCATCAGCCTGGACGAGACCGCCACCCGCGCCGACGTGGTCGCGCTGGCCGCCGTGTTCGGCGCGCAGGCCGACATCGATGCGCTGGACGCAAGCACCGCCGACGCGCTGCCGGCCGGCCTGCTGCGCCAGTCCGCGTTCCTGACCCACCCGGTGTTCAACACCCACCACAGCGAGCACGAACTGCTGCGCTACCTGCGTTCGCTGGCCGACAAGGACCTGGCGATGGACCGCACGATGATCCCGCTGGGTTCGTGCACCATGAAGCTCAACGCCACCGCCGAGATGATCCCGGTGACCTGGCCGGAGTTCTCGCAGATCCATCCGCTGGTGCCGGCTGACCAGGCGCTGGGCTACAAGGAACTGATCGACACGCTGGAAGCGATGCTGGTCGAATGCACCGGCTACGACGCGGTCAGCCTGCAGCCGAACTCCGGCGCGCAGGGTGAGTACGCCGGCCTGCTGGCGATCCGTGCCTACCACCGCTCGCGCGGCGAGGGCCATCGCGACATCTGCCTGATCCCGGATTCGGCGCACGGCACCAACCCGGCCTCGGCGCAGATGTGCGGCATGAAGGTGGTGGTCACCAAGACCGATGCCAACGGCAATGTCGATGTGGAAGACATCCGCCTCAACGCCGAGAAGTACAGCGACCGCCTGGCCGCGATCATGATGACCTACCCGTCCACGCACGGCGTGTTCGAGGAAGAGGTGGTCGAGATCTGCGAGATCATCCACAAGCACGGCGGCCAGGTGTACACCGACGGCGCCAACATGAACGCCCTGGTCGGCGTGGCCAAGCCCGGCAAGTGGGGTTCGGACGTTTCGCACCTGAACCTGCACAAGACCTTCTGCATTCCGCACGGCGGTGGCGGCCCGGGCGTTGGCCCGTGCGCGGTCAAGGAACACCTGGCCCCGTTCCTGCCGGGCAAGCTGGGTGACAACGGCCCGGTCGGCATGGTCAGCGCCGCCAGCTTCGGCAGCGCCTCGATCCTGCCGATCAGCTGGATGTACATCGCGATGATGGGCCGCGAAGGCCTGCGCAAGGCCACCCAGGTCGCGCAGCTCAACGCCAACTACATCGCCAAGCGCCTGGCGCCGCACTTCAAGACGCTGTACACCGGCCGCAACGGCCTGGTGGCGCACGAGTGCATCCTCGACGTGCGCCCGCTGGAGAAGACCAGCGGCATCGGTGCCGAGGATGTGGCCAAGCGCCTGATCGACTTCGGCTTCCACGCCCCGACCCTGAGCTTCCCGGTGGCCGGCACGCTGATGGTCGAGCCGACCGAGAGTGAGTCGCTGCACGAGCTGGACCGCTTCATCAACGCGATGATCCAGATCCGCGAGGAAATCAGCGCGATCGAAGACGGCCGCCTGGACCGCGAGGACAACCCGCTGAAGAACGCGCCGCACACTGCCACCGCAGTGACCGCCAGCGAGTGGACCCACGCCTACCCGCGCGAACTGGCTGCCTTCCCGCTGGCCAGCCTGAAGCAGAGCAAGTACTGGCCGCCGGTGGCACGCGTCGACAACGTGTACGGCGACAAGAACGTGATGTGCGCCTGCATCCCGGTCGACGCCTACAAGGATGATGAAGTCGAGGCTTGATTCCTCGCGGCATCGGTAAGTGAACGGCCCGCGCAAGCGGGCCGTTTTCATGAGGGTGTGTGGACCAGGGCCCACACGCACAAACATCTGATCACGGGTCCGGCATCTGCCCCAGGCTCAACTGCCAGGACACACCGAACCGGTCCTGCACCCAGCCGTAGCGGTTGCTGAAGTCATAGTCGCCCACCGGCATCAGCCAGTGGCCGCCCTCGCCCAGCACGCGCGCGGCGCGCTCGAACTGCTCGGCGCCGGAGCACTCGACGAACAGCGAGATCGACGGGCTGAAGGTGAAATCGTGCACGTCCAGGCTGTCAAAGCACAGGTAGTGGGTGCCACCGAGCAGGAAGATGGCCTGTCGGACCTGCCCGGGCACGCCGGCACCGGCGCCGTCCGGATGGCGCTGCATTGCCAGCAGGCGGAAATCGGCGAAGGCCTCGGCGTACAGGGCCAGGGCGGCCTCGGCCTGGCCGGTGAACATCAGGAAGGGGCGACTGCGCAGCATGCGGTACTCCCGGTCGACGGGCCGCAGGCGGCCCACCTGCGCACAGTGCCACGCGGAGTGTGTGCCTGTTGTAGAGCCGAGCCCATGCTCGGCTGGCGATCGCGCAAACAGCAGCCTCGACCGTAGGGTCGGCTCTACAGAATCACGCCTCGCGCATGCGCCGCGCGATGGCGCTGCCGGCGGCGATCGTGGCGGTCAGCGCCACCATCGACAGGAACTGCAGGCGGGTGTGCGACTCGCTCAGCAGCAGGCCGAAGATCAGCGCCAGGATCGCCAGCGCGCAGCAGGTCAGCCACGGGAAGCCCGCCATGCGGAACGGCAGCCGGGTACCCAGGCGATCCGCGCGGCGGCGCAACACCAGTTGTGAGACCAGCGACAGCGTCCACACCAGCAGGCAGGTCGAACCGACGATGTTCAGCAGCACCGGCAGCACCCGGTCCGGGAACAGCAGTTCCATCACCGTGGCGGCGAAACCGAACAGCACGCTGGCCAGCACGGCAATCACCGGCACCTGGCGCGGATCGGTCCAGCCCAGCACGGCCGGGGCTTCGCGGCGCTGCGCCAGCGAATACATCATGCGCGAGGCGCCGTAGAGGTTGGCATTGAGCGCCGACAGCAGCGCGATCACAGCGATCAGGGTGATGGCGGTGCCTGCACCCGGAATACGGGCAATGTCCAGCACCGCGGCGAAGGGCGACTTCAGCGCCTCGCTGGTCCACGGCACCACGGCGATGATCACGCTCAGCGAGCCGATGTAGAACACCAGGATGCGCCACGCCACGGTGCGGATGGCACGGGCGATGCTGCGCTCCGGGTCTTCGGTCTCCGCCGCCGCAACGGCCACGATCTCGGTGCCACCGAAGGCAAACACCACCACCAGCAACGCCGCGCCGATCCCGGCCAGGCCCTTCGGCGCAAAACCACCATGCTCGGTGAAGTTGCTCAGCCCAGGCGAGGTCACCTGCGGGAGCCAACCCATCAGCAGCGCCACACCGATGGCAATGAACGCCAGGATCGCCGCCACTTTCAGGATGGCGAACCAGAATTCGAACTCGCCGAAGTTCTTCACCCCGAGCAGGTTGATCGCGGTGAAGAACAGCATGAAGGCCAGCGCCGCCATCGGTACAGGTACTGCTGGCCAGACCGTGGCCAGCAGACCGGCCGCTCCCACCGCCTCGGCGGCGATCACGATCACCAGCTGCACCCACCACAACCACCCGACGGTGGCACCGGCGGTGGCGCCCATGGCATCGGCGGCATAGACCGAGAACGCGCCGCTGGTCGGTTTGGCCGCCGCCATTTCGCCCAGAGCGTTCATCACGATGATCACCAGCGCGCCGGCGACCAGATACGACACCAGGACCGCCGGACCGGCCGCCTGCACACCTACGCCCGAGCCGAGGAACAGGCCGGCGCCGATGGCGCTGCCCAGGCCCATCATGATCAGCTGGCGGGGCTTGAGCGAATGTCCGAGGCGGGACGGCGAAGCGGTCGGAATCGAGTTGGGCATCGGCAGGGCTGGCGGCGGGCTACAGGGGCGACACCTTACCCTGTCCCATGCCTGCGGGGATAGGCACAGCGCAGCAGGCGGCTCAGGCCAGTGCCGGCTCTCCGACACTGCCACCAATACGGGCGCGGTAGGCACGCGGCGAGAAACCGGTTTCAGCCTTGAACTTGCGGGTAAAGGCGCTCTGGTCGCTGAAACCGCAGGCCTGGCCGATGCTGGCGATGCTCTCGTCACCGTGCAGCAGGTGCATGGCCATCTGGATCCGCAGCCGGGTCAGCACCTGCTGCGGGGTCATCTGGAACACCTTGCGGAAGCTGCGCTCCAGCTTGGACAGCGAGAAGCCGGTGATGTCCAGCAGGGTCTGCATGCGCACGTTCTCGGCGTAGTGCGCGTTGAGGTGGGCCAGCGCCAGCCGCAGCTGCTCGTACTGGGTGCCGAGGCTGTCCTTCTGGCCCAGGTCGCGGGAAATGCCGATCAGGCCCTCGATGGCGCCATCGACCAGCAGCGGGCGCTTGCAGGTCAGGCACCAGCCCGGTTCGCGGTTGGCGAACAGGTGCAGCTCCATCAGGTTCTCGATCACCTCGCCGGACAGCACGCGGGCATCCTGGTCGACATAGTCCGCGCTGAGGCCGGTCGGGTAGATCTCGGCCGCGGTCCGCCCGATCACGTCCTTGCGCGCGCGCAGGCCCAGCCGTCGCAGCATGGTCTGGTTGACGTGGGTGTACCGCCCCTGGCGGTCCTTGATGAAGAACAGCACGTCCGGGATGGCGTCGAACAAGGCTTCGATGTCGGCGGGCTCGACTCGCATGCGGCAAGCATACCCGAGCCCGCTTTTGCCCGTACGTTCACCTTTGCCGGACCGGGGTTTAACGGGCTCGGTTCCAGTGTCGTGGTTCCCTTTGACGATCCGGAGCCACCCTCCATGGCCGCCAGCAAGCAGACCGGCAAGCGCGCAACCACCCCGCCCGAAAGCCACCCACGGGGCAATGGCGATGAGCTCCACCAGCAGGCCGGGGGCAGCCATCCGGTGATGACCACCGATCAGGGCATCCCGGTGGCAGACAACCAGAACTCCCTGCGACAGGGGCCTCGGGGGCCCACGCTGCTGGAAGACTTCATCCTCCGCGAGAAGATCACCCACTTCGATCACGAACGCATTCCCGAGCGCATCGTGCATGCACGTGGCAGCGCGGCACATGGCTACTTCGAGTTGACCCGGTCACTGGCCGCCCATACCCGCGCGCGCATCCTGACCGAGGTAGGGGTGAAGACACCCGTATTCACCCGTTTCTCGACCGTGGCCGGTGGCGCAGGCTCGGTGGATACCCCGCGCGACGTGCGCGGCTTCGCGGTCAAGTTCTATACCAGGGAGGGCAACTGGGACCTGGTCGGCAACAACATTCCGGTGTTCTTCATCCAGGACGCCATGAAATTCCCGGACCTGGTGCACGCAGTGAAGATGGAACCGGACCGTGCCTTCCCGCAGGCCGCCTCGGCCCACGACACCTTCTGGGACTTCATTTCGCTGATGCCCGAGTCGATGCACATGATCATGTGGGCAATGAGCGACCGTGCCATTCCGCGCTCGCTGCGCATGATCGAAGGCTTCGGCGTGCACAGTTTCCGCCTGCTGAACGAGGCAGGCGAGTCGACCTTCGTCAAATTCCATTGGCGGCCAAAGCTGGGCATCCAGTCAACGGTCTGGGACGAAGCGCTGAAGCTGCAGTCAGCCGACAATGACTTCCATCGCCGCGACCTGTTCGAGGCCATCCAGCGCGGCGACTTTCCCGAATGGGAGCTGGCGGTGCAGTTGTTCACCGAAGAAGAAGCCGACGCATTCCCGTTCGATCACCTGGACCCGACCAAGATCATTCCCGAATCGCTGGTGCCGTTGCAGGTGATCGGGCGCATGGTGCTGGACCGTTGGCCCGACAACTTCTTCGCCGAGACCGAACAGGTGGCGTTCTGCCCGGCCAACGTGCCGCCGGGCATCGACTTCAGCAACGACCCACTGCTGCAGGGCCGCCTGTTCTCCTACCTGGACACCCAACTGCTGCGCCTTGGCGGCCCGAATTTCCACCAGATCCCGGTGAATGCCCCGAAGTGCCCATTCGCCAATCATCAGCGCGACGGCCACATGCAGATGCAGGTGCCCAAGGGCCGCGTCGCCTATGATCCCAGCTCGCTGCAGGAGGACTCACCGCGTGAGACGCCTGCGGGTTTCCGCAGCCACGCCAGCGCCGACGATGGCCGCAAGGGCCGTACCCGCGCGGAGAGTTTCGCCGACCACTACAGCCAGGCCCGCATGTTCTTCCGCAGCCTTGAAACGCCGGAGCAGGCGCACCTGGCATCGGCGCTGGTGTTCGAGTTGTCCAAGGTGGAAACGCTGAAGGTGCGGGTACGTACCGTCAGCCACCTGCGCAACATCGATGACTCACTGGCGCGGCGCGTGGCCGATGGTCTGGCCTTGCCCGCCCTGCCCGACCCGGCACCCACCGCCACCCCGGCGCGGGACATGCCTCCCGCTCCCGAGGTGCGTGTGATCGGACGCAACAAGCCTACCCTGCAGGGTCGCTGCATCGGCATTCTGTTCGACGAAGGCTCCGACGCCCGCATCATTGCCAGCCTGAGCAAGGCAGCCAGGAAAGCAGGTGCAGACGTGAAGCTGGTCGCGCCCAAAGTCGGTGGCGCCACGCTGAGCGATGGCGCGATGCAGGCGGCGGATGGGCAACTGGCAGGCACGCCATCGGCTGTGTTCGATGCGGTGGCCGTGGTGCTGAGCGTAGACGCATCAAAGGCGTTGTCGAAAGAGAGCGCCGCGCTGGAGTTCGTCAGCCAGGCGTGGGCACACCTGAAGGCCATCGCCAGCGACGCGGGAGGCCAAGCGCTGCTGAAGGCGGCGCGGGTCGGCAACGATGCCGGCATCGTCGAAGCGGAAGACGCCAAGGCATTCCTGGCGGCGGCCGCCACCCGCCAGTGGGCGCGTGAGCCCAAGCTGCGCCTGCTGGCCTGACCACAACGACAGGAGAATCGTCATGCCCCGTGGTGACAAATCCGCATATACCGAAAAGCAGAAGCGCCAGGCCGAGCACATCGAGGAAAGCGAACGTGATCGCGGCGCGAGTGAAGGCACCGCCGAGCGCATTGCCTGGGCCACCGTGAACAAGCAGGACGGCGGCGGCAAGCGTAGCGGCAGTGCACGCAAAACTACAAAGAAGGCGACCCGCAAGAAGACCGCCAAGACGTCGACAACCAGAAAGACGGCAGCGAAGAAGGCGCCGGCGAAGAAAGCGGTGGCAAAGAAGGCGGTGGCAAAGAAGGCACCGGCTCGCACGACCGCGACAAAGAAGGCCGCAAAGAAGACAGCGAAGAAGGCTGCGGCAAAGAAGGGGAGTACGGCCGCCTCGCGGAGCGCCGCCGCGAAGAAGGCAGCCAAGACGCGGGCCGCGAAGAAGTCCGTGCGCAAAGTGGCGGCGAAGAAAGCTGCGCGTACGCGTGCGCGCGGCTGATGCTTCGGTCAGAAGGGGAGCGTCCTCATCCATGCCGCAACTTCGGCTGCGTCAGCATCAGCACGGGCCTGCAGCAGTAGATGGGGCCCTTCCAGCGAAATACGGCCGCTCAAGGCGGCCGTATTCCTGTCGCTGCAGTGGCAGCCCGCTCAGGCTGCGCGACGGGGCGCAGCGGAGACCGCCGCGCCTTCCATCTTGAATACCGACACCGACGTGGTCAGTGCATGCGCCTGTTCCTCCAGCGCGCGGCTGGCGGCAGTGGCTTCTTCCACCAGCGCAGCGTTCTGCTGGGTCACCTGGTCCATCTGCACCACCACCTGGTTGACCTGCTCGATGCCGGCGGCCTGTTCCTTGCTGGCCGCTGCGATGTCGCTCATCAGCTGGGTGGTGCGCGAGCTGGCCTGGGCCACGCGGGCGATCGCGGCTTCCGATTCAACGGTCACCGCCAGGCCACTCTTCACCTTGGCAGCAGCGTCTTCGATCAGCTCCTTGATTTCCTTGGCGGCGACACCGGCACGCTGTGCGAGCGTGCGTACCTCGCTGGCGACCACGGCAAAACCACGGCCCTGCTCACCTGCACGCGCGGCTTCAACCGCAGCATTCAGCGCCAGAATGTTGGTCTGGAAAGCGATGCCGTCGATCACCGTGGAGATTTCCGAGATGCGTGCCGAGGACTGATCAATCTCGCCCATCACCGATGCCATCTGTGCCATCGCCTGCTCGGTCTCGCGCACGGCGGCGCCGGCAGCGTGCGCTTCGCTGTCGGCCTGACGCGCCAGTTCGGCGTTCTGGCGTACGGTGGAGGTCAGCTCCTCCATCGACGCGGCCGCTTCTTCCAGATTGGCCGCCTGCTGCTCGGTTCGGCGCGACAGGTCGTTGTTGCCAGCGGCCAGTTCCTGCGCCGCGTTGTTGATGCTGTCGGCAGCCACCTGGATGCCGCGGACGATGCCGGTCAGCTGCGCGGTGGTGGTGTTGGCATCGTCGCGCATGCGCGCGAACACGCCTTCGTACTCGCCCTCCATGCGTGCGGTCAGGTCGCCATGCGAGATCGCGCGCAGCACGTCGGAAACATCGGCGATGCTGGCCTGCGAACTGGCCATCATGCCGTTGAGGTGCTCGACCATCGTCTTGAACTGGTACTGGAAGGCCCCGGCATCGCCACGCATGCTGAAATCGCCGGCGCGTGCGGCACGGGCCAGTTCATCGATCTGCGCGTTGATCGCCATCAGGCTCTGCTTCACCGCGGCCAGGGTGCGGGTCAACGTGCCCTTTTCGCCCGGGTAGTCCGGCAGGTCGCGGCTGAGGTCACCGATGGCGTAACGCTGCATTACTTCAGCCATCAGCAGTTCCACCTGCACGTGCGATTCGACCAGGCTGTTGGTGGCCTGCACCATGCGGCCGAAATCGCCGGGGAACGCACTGGCGTCCATGCGATAGCGGATTGCGCCGGCCTCGTGCTGTTCCGCCATCTGCAACTGCGCGCCGATCGCCGCCTGCACACTCTGGCGCACGCTGGCCATCGCGTCACCCAGCTGGGTCAGCTCGTCGCGGCCACCGAGGCGGAACTCCTGGTCCAGCTGCCCCTTGGACAGGCGCTCGGCCAGGTTCACCGCGCGCGCCAGCGGAGCGGTCAGGCTGCGGCCGATCATCACCGAGGCGCCGATGCCAGCAAGCAGCGCAACGCCGCCCAGCACCAGCAACTGCAGCAGGCTGCGCTCGCCCAGGCGGATCGCCTCGGCGGCAGCCTCACGGCTTTCCTTCTCCTCGAAGTCCACGCCATCGGACAGCGCCTTGTTCCAGCCGTTGGCGGCGTCCTGCACCGGGCCCAGGGTCAGCGCCACGGCACCGGGATAATCGCCCTGCTCCATCAGTTCGCTGGTCTGCTTGTTGAGCGGGCGAGCAACGGCTCGCTTGGCGGCGATGGTTTCAGCGATGGCCTTGCCTTCGGCGTCACTGGGCAGCGCCTGGTAGGCGCTCCAGCTGGCCTCGTAGCGCTTGACGAGATCAGCAATGCGCTTCTCGTCGCTGGTGCGGTGATCACCCTGGCGGATCAGCATCTCGCGGCGCACCACCATCATCTGGTTGTTGGCATCAAGCATCTGCGACAACAGGCGCACCTTGGCCACGCTGACGTCGACCACCTGCTGCATCGCGCGCTTCTGCACGACACTGGCAGTGGCGCCGGTGGCCACCACGGCGGCAACCAGCAGCAGCAACAGGCCAAAGCCCAGCCCAAGACGCCAGGCAACCCTGACGTTCCTCAAGTAGTTCATGGGGGTATCCAAAACGGGGGGATGCGCCCTTATCGGCGGCACGGCAGGCAATCTTGATCGCCATCCACCAATGGCGTCGGCCACTGTTCACCTTGGTGAGTCCCCGTCCCAGTGGCACCTGCCGGTGCAAACCGGCCGCAATGACATGCCTGCTCATGCGGGCATCAGATCCCTTTCACGGTGGCTCGGCGCCGTCTGCGGGCAAGGTGGTGGCGTTCCCTGCTGGAGTCCCCGATGCCGTTACCCATGCCCCGATCCGCCCTGCTCGCTCTCTCGCTGCTGGCATCACCTGCCTTCGCGCAGGCGCCGCCGCCTGGCCTGCCTGCCCCCATTGCCGAGAAGGCAGGACCGGACACCGCACCCCGCTCTGTCCTGCACGCCCAAGTGCTGCTGGATCGCGCGAATTTTTCCCCCGGCCAGATCGATGGCGAAGTGGGCAGCAACCAGCGGCGCGCGGTGTCGGGCTTCCAGGCGGCGCATGGGCTGAGCGTAACGGGTGAACTGGATGACGCTACCTGGAAGGCCCTGCAGGCCGATACGATCACGCCGCTGGCAAGCTACACGCTCACGGCTGAAGATGTTGCCGGCCCGTTCCAGCCCATACCGAAAGGGCCCGCCGCACAGGCCAAGCTGAAGTCGCTGGGCTTCAGCAGCGTGGAAGAAGGCCTGGGCGAGCGCTTCCACGCCTCCCCTGAGCTGCTGAAGGCACTCAATCCCGGCGTCGATCTGGCCAAGGCCGGCAGCCGCATCCAGGTGCCCAACATCGGAACGGGGGCCTTGCCGAAGGCGGCGAAGATCGTGGTCGACAAGTCCGACTCCACACTTCAATTGCTGGATGCGCAGGGCAAAGTGATCGCACAGGTGCCTGTCTCATCCGGCAGCCAGCACGATCCGCTGCCGATCGGCGAATGGAAGATTCTCGGCGTGTATCGCGACCCGCCGTTCCACTACAACCCGAAGCTGTTCTGGGATGCGCGCAAGGGCGAAAAGAAGGCGACGCTGCCGCCTGGCCCGAACAATCCGGTCGGACGGGTCTGGATCGACCTGTCCAAGCCGCACTACGGCCTGCATGGCACACCCGAACCCGGCCACGTCGGCAAGACAGAATCGCATGGCTGCGTGCGCATGACCAACTGGGATGCGCTGCGCGTGGCCGATGCGGTGGATACTTCGGTGCCCGTGGTGATGCAGGAGTGAGCCTATGCGCCTTTCGCAGCTGATCGTGCTGGGCGTGCTGCTGGGCGTGGGAGTGGGCTGGTGGCTGCACCACGATGCAGGTGAGCCGGTGGCGGTTGCCCCGCCCGCAGTGCAACCTGCGGTGGCTGCGGTTGCAACGCCGCGCGTAGGCGCTCCGGCTCCCACGGCCGTGTCGCCGTCCAGCGCCACCAATGCGCCAACCGGCCTGCTGCTGCCGGTGCAGGGCATCCAGGCGTCGCAGCTGCGCGATACCTTCACCGATGCACGCAGCGAGGGCCGCGTACACGATGCCATCGACATCATGGCCGATGCAGGTACGCCGGTACTCGCGGTGGCCGACGGCACGGTAGAAAAGCTGTTCGACAGCAAGCGCGGTGGCCTGACGATTTATCAGTTCGAGCCCAGTGGACGCTGGTGCTACTACTACGCGCACCTGCAGCGCTATGCCGATGGCCTGGCCGAGAAACAGGTGATCAAGCGCGGGGATGTGATCGGTTACGTGGGCAGCACTGGCAATGCCAGCGCCGAGGCCCCGCATCTGCACTTTGAAGTGCACGTGCTGGGACCGGAAAAACAGTGGTGGAAGGGCAAATCCATCAACCCGTACCCGTTGCTGAAGCCGCCTGCTTCGACGGCCGGCGCTGCCAGCGCCGCAAGGTGAAGGTGAACACCGCCAAGGCAGCCCCTGGGACCAGCACGAACAGAACCGTCTCGCCTTTCACGCTGGCATGCTGGTCATCGCGTCGCTTCCCCGCTGGCCTGCCCACACGGTAATGAAGAAGCCCCGCTTTCGCGGGGCTTTTTCTTTCAGCGACGCCGGGCGTGGCCCGGCGCTACCAGTCACGCCCTCAGGCGAACGGATCCTGCAGGACCATGGTGTGGTCGCGGTCCGGGCCGGTGGAGACGATGCTGATCGGGCAGCCGGCCAGCTCTTCCAGCGAACGCAGGTAGGCGCGTGCGGCCGGCGGCAGGTCGTCCCACTGGGTGATGCCGTGGGTGTTCTCGCTCCAGCCCGGGAACTCCAGGTACACCGGGGTGCATTCTTCCCAGCCCTGCGCGTCCAGCGGCGCGTACTCGGTGCGCTTGCCGTTGTATTCGTAGGCGATGCAGACCTTCAGCTTTTCCATGCCGTCCAGCACGTCCAGCTTGGTGATGCACAGGCCGCTGATGCCGTTGATGGCCACGGCGCGCTTCAGCGCGACGATGTCCATCCAGCCGCAGCGACGCGGGCGGCCGGTCGAAGCGCCGTACTCGGCGCCGCGGTCACGGATGCCCTGGCCGACTTCGTCGTCCAGTTCGGTCGGGAACGGGCCGCCGCCGACGCGGGTGGCGTACGCCTTGGCAATGCCCAGCACGTAGTCGATCGAATCGGCGCCGACGCCGGAACCGGCCAGCGCACCACCGACGGTGGTGTTGGAGCTGGTGACGTACGGGTAGGTGCCGTGATCGATGTCCAGCAGCGCACCCTGCGCGCCTTCGAACAGCACGCGCTTACCCTGCTTGCGCAGGTCGTGCAGGATGCCGGCCACGTCGGACTTCATCGGCTGCACGTATTCGCCGAAGGCCAGCGCCTCGTCGAAGGTCTTCTGGAAGTCGACCGCATCGGTGTTCAGATACTTGGTCAGCACGAAGTTGTGGTAGTCCAGCGCAGTGCGCAGCAGTTCTTCCAGCTGCTTCGGGTAGTGCAGGTCGGCGATGCGGATGCCGCGGCGCGCCACCTTGTCTTCGTAGGCCGGGCCGATGCCACGGCCGGTGGTGCCGATTGCCTTGCCACCGGCAGCGCGCTCGCGCGCCTGGTCCAGGGCGATGTGGTACGGCATGATCAGCGGCGCGGCCGGGGAGATCTTCAGGCGCGAACGCACTTCCACGCCGGAGCCTTCCAGCTCGGCGATTTCCTTCTGCAGCGCGGCCGGCGAGATCACCACGCCATTGCCGATCAGGCACAGCGCGTCGTCACGCAGGATGCCCGACGGGATCAGGTGCAGGACGGTCTTCTTGCCGTTGATGACCAGGGTGTGGCCTGCATTGTGGCCGCCCTGGAAGCGCACGACGGCGCCGATTTCCTCAGTGAGCAGATCGACGATCTTGCCCTTGCCTTCATCGCCCCACTGGGCACCCAACACTACGACAGACTGACCCATGACGGGCTCCTCGATTTGTAGCGGCCATCGGGGCCGCGGACGGGTAAACCGTGGCGGGGCTGGCCAGCACCTGGAGGGCGGCTCCAAACGGGGAGCGGCCGGCGATGGAAGGCCCAGACACGGAAAAAGCCGGACGGGGAGGCCCGTCCGGCTTTTGTGCATTATCCGGGTTTCCGGGGTCGGGTGCCACCTTTCCGACGGACGGCTTCACCGGCCGGTCAGCCGCCCCGCCCGGTCGTGCCGGCCGTTGGCCGGCAATCCCGGGTTGCCGGCCAGCGGCCGGCACTACCCTCTCAATGCCGCGCCCACCACAGCAGGCTCAGGCCGGCCAGCAGCACCAGCCCACCGAAGCTGCGCAGGGCCGGGCTGGGCAGGTCCAGCAGGCGTTCGGCCATGCGCTTCCAGGCGAACGGGGCGACGAACAGGAACAGGCC
This sequence comes from Stenotrophomonas sp. YJH_SMC_27, assembly GCF_059369815.1. NCBI lineage: Bacteria > Pseudomonadati > Pseudomonadota > Gammaproteobacteria > Lysobacterales > Lysobacteraceae > Stenotrophomonas > Stenotrophomonas sp. YJH_SMC_27. Next base: position 34,977 of record NZ_JCAFTA010000020.1, read on the forward strand.
TTCCAGCACCGCGACCAGGCAGACGGCGGCAAACAGATCTTTCATCGGGAACTCCGGAAAAAGCACGGGGCCCGGCGTCTGGCCGGGCCCCGTGGGGTACTGCCCTGCGACCTCAGCGGTCGTTCTTCAGGTACTGCAGGAACGGGTCGTTCTTGTCGAGCACGATCACGCCATTGCCGTCGGTCATGGAGCCACGGTAGGCCTCCAGGCTGCGGTAGAACGCATAGAACGACGGATCGGCCGAGCCGGCCTTGCCATAGATGCGGGCCGCCTCGGCATCGCCTTCACCGCGCAGGCGCTGCGCATCACGCTCGGCCTCGGCGATCAGCACGGTGCTGTCGCGGTCGGCCTGGGCACGGATGGTCAGCGACTGCTCCTCGCCCTCCGCACGCAGCTTGGCCGCTTCCTGCTTGCGCTGGGCGCGCATGCGCTCGTACACGTCGTTGATCACCTGGCTGTCGGTCGGCAGGTCCACCTGCTTGATGCGCAGGTCGATCATCTGCATGCCCAGGCCAGCCACCGCTTCGTTGATGCCCTTCAGCTGCTCGGCGATCAGCTCGCTGCGGTCGCCGGACACCAGCTGCTGCAGGGTGCGCGAGTTGATCTGGTTGCGCAGCGAGTCGGTGATGATCGGCGCCAGGCGGGCGTTGGCCACACGCGGGTCGCCGCCGGTGGCACGGAAGTAGTCACCCACGTTGGAGATGTAGCCGATGGCGAAGAAGTCGACGCTGACGTCCTTCTGCTCGGCGGTGAAGTAGCGCGCCGGCGCAGTGTCGAGCACCTGGAAGCGGCGGTCGAAGACCTTCACCGTTTCCACCACCGGCACCTTGAAGTGCAGGCCCGGCTTGATGTCCGAACGCACCACCTTGCCCAGGTTCAGCACCATGGCGGTCTGGTCCTCACGGACCACGTACACCGAGCCGAGCAGGCCCAGCACCACCGCCACGATCACGGCGATCCAGATAGGACTCTTCATCGGCTGCCCTCCTCACGGCCGCTCGGTCGCCCGGTCGGGCGGCCCACCGGCCGGCCCGGATCACGGGAAGCTTCCGCCGCTGCACCCGGCAGCGACGGCATCACCACGTCCGGGTTGGCCACTGCGGCCGGAGCCGACGTGCTGGGACGGGTATCGCCGGTCATCGGCACGTAGATCAGCTGGCGGCCATCGCCACCGATCACCTTGCGGTTCTCGCTCAGCACCTGCTGCACGGTCTCCAGCCACAGGCGCTTGCGGGTCACTTCCGGAGCGTCCTTGTACTGGGCCTGCAACAGGCTGAAGCGCTGCGCGTCACCCTCGGCCTTGGACACCACGGCCTGCTTGTAGCCTTCGGCAGTGGTACGGGCGCGCGAGGCTTGGCCCCGGGCTTCCGGCACGACCTTGGCGGCATAGGCCTGGGCCTCGTTGATCAGGCGTTCCTTGACCTGCTGGGCACCGTTGACCTCGTCGAAGGCCGGCTTCACTTCCTCCGGCGGACGGGCGTCCTGCAGGGTCAGGCCGGTCACGGTCAGGCCGGTCTTGAACGCCTTCAGCAGCGCCTGCAGGCGCTCCTCGGCGGCGACGGCCAGCGGACCACGGTTGTTCAGCACGGCGTTGAGGTCGGCGCGGCCAACTTCCTCGCGCACGGCGCTCTGCGCCGACTGCTCCAGCACCTGGTTGGCATCCACGGTGCCGAACAGGTATTGCTGCGGGTCGTCGATGCGGTACTGGACGTTCAGCGAGACGTTGACGATGTTCTCGTCGCGGGTCAGCACCGGCACTTGGATCGAGAACGTCTTGATCTCGGTGGCATTGACCTTGGTGACCGATTCGATCGGCCAGGGCAGCTTGAAGTTCGGGCCGGGCTGCAGAATGCGCGAGAACTGGCCGAAGCGCAGCACCACACCGCGCTGCTGTTCGCCGATCAGCTGGAAGCTGGAGAACAGCACCAGCAGCACCACGGCTGCCACCACCCAACGCACGATGCCGCCGTCGAACAGGTCCTTCAGCGGCCCGGGCAAACCGCCCCAGCCACCACCATTGCCACCGCCGCGTGACCCGAACGGCCCGCGTCGATTGTCCTCGGGGCCTTGTCCGCCCTTGTTGCCGCCGGGTGTATTCCAGGCCATGCACGCTCCATCAAGATTTGGGCTGCGGCGCGGGCCCTTCCCGCACCGCCAGCCGTGAAACCATCACCGATCATACAAGATGGGGCGGATCGGCAGGATCGAAAGGGGGGCAACGGGGTAAGGTGGCGTTTTCCTCGAAGTCAGGCAACGCCGATGGCCCCCACCACCCCGTTCACCGCCTTCCGCATCGAAAACGACGACGCCGGCTATCGCAGCGGCCTGGTCCGGCTCGGGGTCGACGACCTCAACCCCGGCCAGGTGCTGATCCGCGCCCACTGGTCCTCGGTCAACTACAAGGACGCGCTGGCCGGTACTGGAAAAGGGAAGATCCTGCGCCGCTTCCCGCTGGTGGGCGGCATCGATGTGGCCGGCACCGTGGTCGCCAGCACGGACCCGGACTGGCGTGAAGGCGACGCGGTGCTGGCCACCGGCTGCGGCCTCAGCGAGACCCGCGACGGCGGCTACAGCCAGTACGTGCGGCTGGAATCGCGCGCGGTGATCGCCCAGCCGGCCGGGCTGACCCCACGCGAGGCGATGGTGCTGGGCACCGCCGGCTTCACTGCGGCGCTGGCCCTGCTGCGCATGCAGGACAACCGGCAGACCCCGGAACTCGGCCCGCTGGCGGTCACTGGTGCCAGCGGCGGTGTCGGTGCGCTGGCGCTGTCCATCTTCAGCCGTGCCGGCTACAGCGTGCACGCGGTCAGCGGCAAGCCGGACCAGGCAGGATTCCTGCGCAGCATCGGCGCCACCGAGGTACTGCCGCGCGACGCGCTGGCCGACACCGGCGCGCTGCAGTCGGCCCGCTTCGGGGGTGGCCTCGATAATGCCGGAGGCGACATGCTGGCCAGCCTGCTGGCGCAGACCGTGCCCTACGGCAGCGTCGTCAGTGCCGGCCTGGCAGCCAGTCCGACGCTGGGCATGACGGTGATGCCGTTCATCCTGCGCGGTGTCTCGCTGCTGGGCGTGTCCTCGGCCAATGCGCCACGCGGACTGCGTGAGGAAGTGTGGTCGCGGCTGGGTAGTGACTGGAAGCCGCAGCACCTGGACCGCATCTGCACCGCCGAAGTCGGCCTCGATGGCCTTCCTGCCGTATTCGAACGGATGCTGGCGGGCGGTTCGCTGGGTCGCACCGTGGTACGGATCGACTGAACGTCGCAGGCAGGCGACGGACGGCAGACGTGGCCCTCCCGCCGGTAATGGGCCCGCACTACACTGCGGGCATTACATGGGGAACAACATGGCACGCATTCTGATCGTCGACGACTCACCGTCGCAGCTGTTGGGGATACAGCGCATCGTCGAGAAGCTCGGGCACCAGATCCTGACCGCCACCGATGGCGCCGCCGGGGTCGAAACCGCCAAGGCCGAGCTGCCCGACCTGGTCCTGATGGACGTGGTGATGCCCAACCTCAACGGCTTCCAGGCCACCCGTACCCTCGCCCGCGACGAGGCGACCCGGCATATCCCGGTGATCCTGGTGACCACCAAGGACCAGGACACCGACCGCATGTGGGGCATGCGCCAGGGCGCCAAGGCCTACATCACCAAGCCGTTCTCGGAGGACGAGCTGTCCGAGGTGCTGGAGCGCGTGTTCGCGGGCCAGGGCTGAGACGCGCGCGGTGTTGCCGGCCGCTGGCCGGCAACCACGCATCACCGTCCAGGGCAATGAAGTTGCCGGCCAGCGGCCGGCACCACCTTCAAATGGTCTCGCCGAACGCCTTGGCCAGATTGCGGTACGCCTTCTTCTGAGCCTCATCGGTCGCAGCCGGGGCCACGATCTCGATTTCGACGATCTGGTCGCCGTCCGGGCTGCCCGGCAGGCCACGGCCACGCAGGCGCAGCTTGCGGCCGGCATCGGAATCGGCCGGAATCTTGAGTTCCACCGCACCACCCAGGGTCGGCACGCTGATGCTGGTGCCCAGCGCGGCCTGCCACGGCGTGAGCGGCAGCGTATAGAGGATGTTGCGACCATCGACCTCGAACTGCGGGTGGGCGGCGTATTCCACCTCCAGCAGCAGATTACCGCCATGGTTGCCCTGCCCTGCCAAGCGGATCACCTGGCCCGGGCGGATGCCCTTGGGCACGCGCACGTCCAGCTGCTTGCCGTTGACGGTGATGCGCAGGCTGTCGCCGCTGTAGGCCGCTTCCAGTGGCACCGACAGCTTGGCGCGGGTATCGCGGTTGGGCGCATGGCCCTGGCTGCTGAAGCCCGGACCGCCCCCCGCGCCCGCTCCACCGCGCTGGCGCGCGAACAGGCTTTCGAAGAAGTCGCTGAAGCCGCCGTTGGGGCCGCCGCCACCGAACACTTCCTCGAAATTGAAACCACCGGCGCCGCCGTAGTTCGGCGGCACGTTGAACTCCTCGCCCGGGCGATAGCCCTGCGCGCGCAGCTGGTCATAGGCCGCACGCTTTTCCGGATCGCGCAGCGCCTCGTAGGCCTCGTTGACCGCCTTGAACTTGTCTTCGGCCCCGGCCTCCTTGCTGACGTCCGGGTGGTACTTGCGTGCCAGCCGGCGGTAGGCGGTCTTGATCTCCGCCTCGCCCGCGCTCGGTTCCACCCCCAGGGTGGCGTAGTAATCCTTGAATTCCATCCAGCTACCTCGATTCGCTTCGGCCGCGCCGGTGGCGCCGCCCCGGGTTCATTCTACGCGCCTGCGAGGCTACGCCGCCCCTCGTGCGGCCCCGGTGAGGCCGACTGATCCTGCGCAATGCGGCTGCCATCCCCGTGCGCCACGCTGTGGCTGGAAGCCCCTGCCACAAAGCCGGAAGATGGAGCCTGCACACCGGGTTTCCAATGTCTTGACGCCCCTCTCCCATCCGGCCCACTAGCCTGCCCCAGCAAGGAGTTCCCATGACCATCCATGTCGGCGACCGCATTCCGGAAGTGACCCTCAAGCGCATCCGCGAGGGCATTGAAACGCTTGATACGCATTCGTTGTTCGATGCGCGCAAGGTGGTGCTGTTCGCCGTGCCCGGCGCGTTCACCCCGACGTGCTCGGCACGTCACCTTCCCGGCTACGTCGAAAAGTTCGAGGCCTTCCGCCAGCGCGGCATCGACGTCTACTGCATGGCCGTCAACGACCCGTTCGTGATGAAGGCCTGGGCCGCCGACCAGAGCGTGCCCGACGGCCTTCTGATGCTGTCCGACGGCAATGCCGAGCTGACCCGCGCCTTGGGTCTGGAGCTTGATGCGAGCGCGTCGGGCATGGGCATCCGCTCGCGTCGTTTTGCCCTGTACGTCGACGACGGCGTAGTTCGAGAGGCCTGGGTTGAACAGCCCGGCCAGTTCGAAGTGTCTTCGGCCGAGTACGTGCTGGAGCATCTCCCCACCTGATTCCCCACCGCAGAAGGAAACGGCCAGCCATGTCCACGCAGCCAGCCAAAGCCAGCAAGCCCGCCGCGGAAATTGCCGGCATCAGCGACAGCAAGACCCTGCGCGAACGCGCCCGGCGCAACATCGAAGATGGTGCGATCACCGACAGCTACAGCGCTGACCGCGAGGTGGTGATCAAGCTGCTCAACGACGCACTGGCCACCGAGTACGTCTGCGTTCTGCGCTACTACCGGCACTACTTCATGGCCAAGGGCATGCTGGCCGACGCGGTGAAAGCCGAGTTCCTCGAGCATGCACAGCAGGAGCAGGCGCATGCCGGCAAGCTGGCCGAGCGCATCGTCCAGCTGGGCGGCGAGCCGGATCTCAACCCGGATACGCTGACCGCGCGTTCGCACGCCGAATACAAGGAAGGCAGCGACCTGCGCGACATGGTGCGCGAGAACCTGGTGGCCGAGCGCATCGCCATCGACAGCTATCGCGAGATGATCAACTTCATCGGTGACCGCGATACCACCACCAAGCGCATCCTTGAAGAGATCCTGGCGCAGGAAGAAGAGCACGCCGACGAGTTCGCCGACCTGCTGGATGGGTGGATCGGGGAGTAGTCGCTACGCCACGCGATCGCTGCCATCTACGGCGTTGTAGAACCGAGCCCATGCTCGGCTGACCGCTGCACGCACGTCGCAGGAGCAGCCGAGCATGGGCTCGGCTCTACAGCAGCGTGACAACATGCGGGAAGTGCCATCCAAGGTCGGCATCTAGCGCAGGACGTTGAACCGCACCTGCGTCCAGGCGCCGTCGGCTGCCAACGCGGTCAGGGCGTGCGTGCCGGGTTCGGCGAACTCTCGCTGCATCAGCTGCGCGCCGTGGGTCTGTGCAATCCAGCGTCCATCCAGCAGCCACTCCACCGCCTGCTCGCTGCCCAGCGCGCGCAGCTGCAGGCGTACGCCATGTTCCGAATTCGGCGCGCGCGCCAGCGTGGCGCCATCGTTGAGCCCATCGATGTGCAGCGCAACGCTGGCCTCGCGGCCATCATCACGGCAGTCCGGCGACAGCGCCGGGAGCTGCGAGGCTTCGCGCGTGGCCTTGGACAGCCATGGCGACAGCAACGCTGGCCAGCGCGCGATCTCGCGCGCGACTTCTTCGTGCGGCAAGCGGCAATCGGCTGACACGCGCAGACCGGTACGCGCATCGGCAAGGTAGCGCTGCCGACCTGGTTGCCAGCGCCGTGCTTCGCGCTCGGGGAAGGTCGGTGGTGCCGCGCCTTCCAGCAGATAGGCTGGCATCAGCCGCTGGCAGAGCGCAGCAGGCAGGCCTTCGGCACGCTCACCAGTCGGCCAGCAGATGTCTTCCTGGCTGACGCTGGCCGGCATCGGCGCGGCCGCCGAATCACCGCGCTGGCGCGGCAGGCTGTCCACCACCTCGAACATCAGCGGCAGCGCGGTCACCGCGCCGTACTGGCCCGGTAGCGGTGTGCCGTCCGGTCGGCCCACCCACACGCCCACGGTGTAGTGGCGGGTGCTGCCAATCGCCCACGCATCGCGGTACCCGTAGCTGGTGCCGGTCTTCCACGCCACGCGCGGGCGGCCACCGACATCGAACGTCCCGACGCTGTACCCCGGCCGCGGATTCGATTCCAGCATCTCGCGCACGATCCAGCTGGCGCCGGGCGAAGCGAGGCGCCGCTCGATCATCGGTTCGTCATCGGCGTAGCGCACGCGCCCGGCGATGCCGTTGCGGTTGAGCGCGGCGAACGCGCCGACCAGGTCTTCCAACCGCGCGCCGGTGCCGCCCAGGATCAGCGACAGATTGGGCGTACTGCCTGGCGGGAAGCGCAGCTGGATGCCCGCGTGCGACAGACGTGCAGCGAAGCGCGCGGCACCGACCCGCTGCAGCAGGTCCACCGAGGGCACGTTCAGTGACAACCGCAAAGCGCTGGACGCGCCGATCGGCCCGTTGAAGGCCATGTCGAAGTTGCCGGGGCGGTAGCTGCCGAAACTCTGCGGCGCATCCACCAGCAGGCTTTCCGAATGGATCAGGCCATCATCCAGCGCCATCGCATACAGGAACGGCTTGAGCGTGGAGCCCGGCGAGCGCCAGGCCTGCACCATGTCCACGTGGCCGAGCCGCTGGCGGTCGCCGAAGGACAGGGTGCCCACATAGGCACGTGCCTGCAGGGTCTGGTTGTCGACCACCAGCAGGGCGGCCGAGGTGCGTTCTGGCAGCGTCGAGAAGTAGCTGGCCACGCGCTCTTCCAGCGTGCGCTGCAGGCCGATATCAATGCTGCTCTGGATGCGCGCTTTGCCCGGCTGCGCTGAATGCAGTCGCTGCGCCAGCAGTGCCGCATGCAGCGGCGGCCGCAGCGAGCGCGCCACCACGTTCTCGATGCGCGCGTCCTCCACTTCCTCCGGCGTCCACGCACCCAGTTCGGCCATGCGTGACAGCACCTTGTCGCGCGCCTTCTGCGCCGCTTCCGGATGGCGGTCCGGGCGCAGCCGGCTTGGCGCCTGCGGCAGCACCGCCAGCAACGCGGCCTCGGCATGCGACAGCTGCGCCGCCGGCTTGCCCAGGTAGGCCCAGCTGGCCGCTTCCACGCCCTCGATGGTGCCGCCGTAAGGCGCGCGCTCCAGATACAGGGCCAGGATCTGCTGCTTGCTCAGATGCACTTCCAGCTGCACCGCGCGCAGCATCTGCTTGAGTTTGCCCCAGGGCGTGCGCGAGTGCGGGTCGAGAATGCGCGCCACCTGCATGGTCAGGGTCGAACCGCCGGACACGATGCGGCCGCCGCGCAGCAGCTGGCCGCTGGCACGCAGCATCGCCACCGGGTTGATCCCCGGATGGCGCCAGAACCAGCGGTCTTCGTAGGTCAGCAACGCCTGCAGGTACAGCGGCGAGACGCTGTCGATCGAGGCAGGATAACGCCACACGCCCTCGGCATCGGCGAACGCACGCAGTGGCGTGCCGTCGGCGGCCACCACCAGAGTGCTGGTTTCGCGCTGCTTCGGCAGCGGGGGCGGGAAGGCGAAATCCAGCACCAGCAGCAGTGCCAGCGTGGCGGCCATGCCCCAGCGCAGCCACGGCCACAGCGGCCGCCACCGGCGGCGCAGGGCCGCCAGCCGGGTCGTCATCGTGTTCTTCATTGCAGGTTGCCAGCAGGACGGGCCGCGCCGTCGCGGCCCGTCCGCGCGGTCACGGCTGTACCACCGTGATCGTGGTCGGGTTGCTGCGGCCAACGCCACGCAGCTGCGGCCGGTACATGTCCTCCACCAGCGGTGGCGGCACCGAGTAGGTACCCGGGGTCACCGCGCGCACCAGGTAGAACACGTTGGCCTTGCTGCCACGCGAGAGCTTCAGCGCGGCCACATAGCGGTCGTCGCGGAACTCTTCGTGCTTGGTATCGGCCGCTTCACCGCGGTCGCTGATGGTGATGCCATCGACCACCACATCGGCCCACTGCTTGGCGTCGCCCAGGTTGAAGTTCTCGATCTCCAGGCCCGCCGGCAGCAGGTCGGTCAGCAGCGCATCGGGCATCGTGGTGTCGGCGGTGACGGTGACGCGCACGATCAGTGCTTCGCCTTCCTTCAGCGGTCGCGGCGACCACGGTTTGCCATCGGTACCGAAGTAGCTCCGTTCAATACCCAGCACGCTGTTGTCCGGTGCCGGTGCGCTGCGCGGGATGCCGGCCACGTCGATGCTGGCGAACATCGGCGGCTGCCCCTGCGGAGTGAAGCGCACACCGCTGGCCAGCTCACTGGCGCTGAAGTTGCGGCCGAACAGCTTGCGCTCGCCGATGGCTTCGCTGTTGCCACCGATCACCAGTTCACCGGCCACCAGCGCCTTCTGGTTGGCGGCGAGCGCCTTGCCGAGACGTGCAATCGCCACCTGTTCCTGCGTGCTCAGCCACATCCAGCCGGCATTGCGGCGCGCATCCAGGCCACGACCGAGGTCGACCGCGCGCGCGTCCCAGGCCGGCTTGGCCAGCTTGTTCTCGTGGGTCAGCGCGATCATCAGCGCGTCATCGCGGATCGCGCTGCCGTAGTCGCCGAAGTACGACGGGCGCTCGCTGCTGGACTTGGCGAAGGCCGCCGCCAGCGCGGCCTGGCCACGCTTGGCATCGCCCTGCAGCGACAACGCCACGCCCAGATGGACCAGCGACAGGCCGCCCACCGCCTTGCTGCGCTCGTTGTCGTACAGCGTGCGCAGGGTACCGAGCGGTGCACGGTTGACCCGGGCCAGCACGTAGCCCGAATAGGCCTGGTTGGCGAACTTCAGCTTCTCGCGGTCGTCCTGGCCGTAGAACTGGTTGCCGCCGGACAGCAGATCCTCGCTAAGCCGGTTGAGCGCCTTCTGCAGCACGTTGTCGGGCACCGCGAAACCGGCATCCTTGGCGTCGAGCAGGAACTCGGCGATGTACGGGGTCAGCCACGGGTTCACGTAGCCGTCGTCACCCCACATCGAGAAGTTGCCGTTGGCCACCTGCATCGACGCCAGGCGACCGAACGCACCTTCCATGCGCTCGCGACGCGTCTTGGCATCCAGGCCGTCGGCACCGAGCATCGACGACGTCGCCTGGTCCAGGATCAGCGCCGCGTAACCCTTGCTGGTGGTCTGCTCGGCACAGCCATATGGATAATTCAGCGCGCCCTGCAGTGCACTGGCGAACGGAATCGGCGGCAGCGGGCTGACCAGCAGGCGGGCATTGACCGACTCCGACATCAGGCCATCGGTCAGGCTGTTGTCGAGGCTGACCGCCGCCAGCGGATCGAGCGTACGCACCTGCGAACGCAGCACCTGCGGCCACGCCGCACGCACCGGCAGGTCGTAACGGCGATCGGCCTTGAAGCCGTTGCCGTCCACCCGCACCCGCACCTTGGCCACGCTGTGGCCCTCACGCGCGGACAGCGGGAAACTCAGCGTGGTCTTGGCATCGGCATTCAACTGCACGCTGCGGCTGCCCTCACCCAAGTTCAACGGGCCCTCGCTTTCCACCTTCACGTTGAACTGCCCCGGCTTGCCTGTGAAGTTCTGCACGTCCAGGGTCACGGTGCTGCGGTCGCCCGGGGCCAGGACGCGCGGCATGCTGGCTTCGGCCAGGATCGGCGCGCGTACTATGGTTTCCACGTCGCGCTTGCCGTACTGGTCATCGCTGTAGACCAGCGCCGACACCCGCAGGGTGCCGTTGAAATCCGGCACCTTCAGGCGGATGCGGGCATTGCCCTTGGCATCGAGCTGCACCGGGCCGGAGAACAGGTCCACGGTCTGCACGCGCGCGGTCGGGCGCTTGGCCTGCGGCAATGCCTGCAGTGCCATGTCGCCACCGAATTTCAGCTTGCCGCTGCCACCATCGAAGCTCTCGATCACCCGGCTGTAGATGTCATAGGCATCGATGCCGAGGCGACGCTGGGCGAAGAAGTGCGCGCCGGCGTCGGGCACCGGGAAACGGGTGATGTTGAGGATGCCCACGTCCACCGCCGAGACGGTGACGTGCGCCATCTTGCCGGCCAACTGTGGTGCGCTGACCGTCACCGGCAGGTCCTGCTCCGGGCGCATCTGCTTGGGCGCGGCCAGGCCGACGGCCACGGTGCGGCCCTTGCGGTCCATCGGCACATGCACCACACCCACGGCACGGGCCGGAGTGATCTTGCTCGGCGCACTGCCGCCACGGAACACCAGCGCGGTGATGTAGACGTCGTGGCGTTCCCAGTCAGCGGTGACCGGAATCTTGAAGGTCGAACCCGGCTTGGCCTCGATGTCCTGCACGTACAGCATGCGGTCGGTCTCGACCATCAGGATGCCCTTGCCGGCATGCGGCGGGGTCACCGTCACTTCCAGGGTGTCGCCGGCCTTGTAGCCGGTCTTGTCCAGGCCCAGCTTGACCTTGTCCGGGCGCGCGTCCAGGCCGCGGTTGTCATCGCCCCAGCTCCAGCCGGCGCGGAACGGGTAGCGGCTGGTCAGGCCGGTGGACGGATCGAACACGTCCACGCGGTACTCGCCCCACTCCACCGGGAAATCGAAGGCGACCGCGCTGCCGCCGGCATCGACGGTGCGCGTTTCCTTGTTCTCGAAACGGCGGGTGAAGTCGTAGTCCCAGCGGTTGTCGTTGAAGGTCCAGTGGTAGTCGCGCAGCTCGCGCACCAGGGTGATCTTCAGGCCCTTGGCTGGCTGCGGTGTGCCGGCGGCATCCACGCGCATCAGTTCGAAGCGTGCGTTGCCGTTGGAATCAGCACCATCGTCGGGGTTGAACAGCGGCCGCACGCCGACCAGCGCGTTGGCCGGCCACATCACCCGCTTCAGGGTCCGGGTGACCGTGCGGCCACCGGTTTCATACAGGCTGCCGGACAGCACCACGGCGATCGGTGCCTTGGCCTTGGCCGCCTCTTCCGGCAACGCCACATCCTCACGCAGCTGGCCATTGGCCGGCAGCGCGGTATCGATCACGTCCTTGGCCTCGCGCGGCAGCTGCAGGGTCGGGTCACCGAAGAAATAGCCCGGCAGGCCGTCCACCGGCTTCTGTTCGGCGGCCACCGTCATGCGTGCGGTGAAGCGGTTGCCATCGGCCGGTGCGCCATACAGGTAGGCACCATTGGCCTGCAGGCGCAGGTCCTCACCCGGCTTCAGCGTCTTCTGCGCACTGTCCAGGTCCAGCTTCATGCGTTCGGGCAGGAACTCCTCGATGCGCAGGGTCATGCCCTGGATCGCTTCCTTGCTGGCCGGGTCGGTGCGGAACTCGACCTGCCAGCGCCCGGTCGGCGCCTCGGCGGGGATCACCTGCTCGAAATTGATGTAGCCCTGGTCGCCTGGCTGCAGGCGGGTCTCGCGGAACGTCTTGCCGTCGGGCTGCTTCAGGCGCAGGAACACCGGTTGCGCCTTGACCGGCTTGCCATCGTTATCACGCAGCAGCGCGGACAGGCGCACGGTCTCGCCCGGGCGGTACAGGTCGCGGCCGGACCAGGCATAGACATCGAACCATGCGTTGTCGCGGCCGGCCACGGCGAATTCGCTCAGGTCCAGCGCTGGCTGGTTGAACGGCAGGAAGCTGGTGTCCTTGCCGCTGCTGGCGACCAGCACGTGGGTGGCATCCAGGGTGTAGTTCAGCAGCGCATTGCCGTTGCCGTCGGTGCTGCCCTTCAGCACCACCTCGCCCTTGGCGTCGAGCACGCGCAGGTCGATGCCCTTCAGCGGCGCGCCGTCCTTGAGACCGGCGGTATGCACGAACAGCTTGTCCTTGTAGGCGCGGGTGTGCAGGCCGATGTCACTGACCGAGAAGAACGCGGTATCGAATTCGCCCTCATAGTCGCCGGTGCGCTTGAGCAGTGCGAAGTACAGGCCCGGCTCCTGCAGTTCCTTGATGTCCTGGGTCGGCAGGTAGGTCAGCACCCGCTCGTTCTGCTTGCCGCCAAGGATGAAGCGGTTGACGTAGACCGGCTCGGCCAGCTTGTTGATCGGGCTGCGCTCGTAGTCGCTGCTGAGCTCCCAGCTGCCACGGCGGCCACCGCGCTGGTACTGGCTGAAGAAGGTCGGCAGGTCCTTCTCGCGCACGCGCAGAAACTCGACGTCCACTTCCGGCACGTTCACCGAGACCACCGGCAGGCCACGGCTGTCCTTGGCCGGCAGCACGCTGCCCTGCGAGGCGAACCCAACCACCGGCTTCAGCTCGCCGCTGAACACCTTCTGCTTCAGTTCCTTGCCCAGCCGGCTGCCATCGGCGGCCAGCAGGTCCGGCGAGACCACCAGGCTGAATTCCTTGCCGGCCTCGACGAACGGGTAGCGCAGGGTCAGGCCGTCATCGGACAGCGTCCAGCTGCTGTCGTCGGTGCCGACCTTCTCCTCGAAGCGCACCAGCGTGTCGAAATCCTGGGTGCCGACCAGCGGGCGCGAGAACTCCAGCGCCAGCGACAGGCCGTCATTCTTCTGGTCCGGGTAGGCGCGCAGAAGGGTGAATTCCTTCACCTGCTCGGCCTTGGTGGTGATCGCCTCGCCACTGGCCTTGGGCAACTGCCCGCTGTCGTTGCGGCAGCCGGCCAGGCCCAGCAACAGGCCTCCTGCCAGTACCGCCGCCGCCCATCCCCACCGCTTCCGCCGTGCCGGACCGCTCATGTCGTCACTCCTTGATCGAGGTGGCCATTATAGGCAGGCCGCGTCAAGGTGTTGACGCGAATTCGGCAATCGCCCCGGGTGCGGGTGGTGCCGGCCGCTGGCCGGCAACCGGCATGGCAGGTTGGATGGGATTGCCGGCCAGCGGCCGGCACTACCGATCAAACTACCCCGGCAGGTACAGGTCCACGTAGTCGGTCACCGGCATCGCGGCCAGCGCCACCGGGTCCAGTGAAGCGGCCCAGATGCGCTGCTGCTGGGCGGTCGGGAAGCGGTGGGCCAGGTGCCGGCGGAACTTGTCCATCAGCAACGGAATGCCCTCCTCACGTCGGCGCGCGTGGCCCAGCGGGTATTCCACCAGTACCTCGGGCAGCTCAGTACCGTCGCTGAAGCGCACGCTCAGGCCGTTGGCGATGCTGCGCTTGCCCGGGTCCAGGTAATCGGCGCTGAGCTGCGGGTCCTCATTGCAGGCCATCTTCGCGCGCAGCGCATCAATGCGTGGATCGGCAGCAACGTCGTCCTCGTAATCCTCGGCCACCAACCGCCCGTGCAGCAACGCGATGGCGACCATGTACTGCACGCAGTGATCGCGGTCGGCCGGGTTATGCAACGGCCCCTGCTTGTCGATGATACGGATGCAGGCTTCCTGGGTGCGGATGGCGATGTGCGCGATGTCCTCGACCCGCCGTTCCATCGCGCGCAGCTGCTGGTGCAGCGTGACCGCCGCCTCCACTGCAGTCTGGCCGTGGAACTCGGCCGGGTAGCTGATCTTGAACAGCACGTTCTCCATCACATAGCTGCCCAGCGGTCGCCCCAGCGTCAGTGCCTGACCGTGCATGGATACGGCCTCGAAACCCCATGTCGGTGCACTCAATACGCTGGGGTAGCCCATCTCGCCGCTGGCTGCCATCAGCGCCAGACGCACGCCACGACTGGTCGCATCGCCAGCGGCCCAGCTCTTGCGCGAGCCGGTATTGGGCGCGTGACGGTAGGTTCGCAGCGCCTGGCCATCTATCCAGGCCAGCGACACTGCATTGAGCATGCGTTCGCGATCCAGCCCGAGCAGCTGCGAGACCACCGCGGTGGTGGCCACCTTGACCAGCACCACATGGTCCAGCCCGACGCGGTTGAAGGAATTCTGCAGCGCCAGCACGCCCTGGATCTCGTGCGCCTTGATCATCGCAAGCAGCACGTCGTGCACGGTCGGCGGCGGACGACGCAGGGCCTGCGCGTTGCGTCCCAGCCAGTCGCAAACAGCCAGGATGCCGCCGAGATTGTCGGAAGGATGGCCCCACTCGGCAGCCAGCCAGGTGTCGTTGAAATCCAGCCAGCGCACCATTGCGCCGAGGTTGAAGGCGGCCTGCACCGGGTCCAGCACGTAGTGCGTGCCCGGCACGCGCGCGCCGTTGACCACGCTGATGCCCGGCACCAGTGGACCGAGCAGCTTGCTGCAGGCCGGGAAGGCCAGCGCTTCCAGGCCGCAGCCCAGCGTGTCGAGCAGGCAGTAGTGCGCGGTCTGGAAGGCCAGAGGCGAGTCGATGCGGGCGTCGCGTACGTAATCGACGATGTCCACCAGCAGCGCATCCCACGCTGCACGCTCGTTGGATGGGGTGTGGCTGTCGGACATCGTCGATCTCCTCGTTGCGGTGCACGGTTGCCCGTGCACCATGCCAACCAAGGTTGGCATCTACCAAAGCAATCGATCTCTGCGGCCCGGTAGTCGCCAACCTTGGTTGGCGTTTACCAACGCATCACTCGGCCGGCACCCGCACCTTGCCTTCCATCAATACGCGGGCGCTGCGGCTCATGATGGCCTTGGTCACCGTCCACTGGCCGTCAACGAGACCTGCCTCCGCACCCACGCGCAACGTGCCCGAGGGATGACCGAACGTAACCGCTTCGCGTTCGCCGCCACCGGCGGCGCGATTGACCAGCGTGCCCGGAATCGCCGCGGCGGTACCGATCGCTACGGCGGCGGTACCCATCATTGCGTGATGCAGCTTGCCCATCGACAACGCGCGCGCATGCAGGTCGATGGCCGACGCCGGAATCGCCTTGCCACTGGACGACACGTAGTCCTGAGCCGGTGCAACGAATGCCACCTTCGGCGTGTGCTGGCGGGTCGCGGCGTCTTCCAGTTTCGGGATCAGGCCCATGCGCAGCGCGCCGTAAGCACGAATGGCCTCGAATTTCTGCAGAGCCGCCTTGTCTTCGTTGATTGCAGGCTGCAGCTCGGTGCCGGTGTAGCCCAGGTCGGCCGCATTGAGGAAGATGGTCGGAATGCCGGCCGTGATCATGGTCACCTCGAAGCTGCCCACGCCGGGCACCTCCAGGGTATCGACGAGATTGCCGGTCGGGAACATCGCGCCCGCATCGCCGTCATCGGAAGGATCGATGAATTCCAGCTGGATCTCGGCCGCCGGGAAGGTCACGCCATCCAGCTCGAAATCGCCGGTCTCCTGCACTTCGCCATCGCGCATCGGCACGTGGGCGATGATGGTCTTGCCGATGTTGGCCTGCCAGATGCGTACGGTGCACAGGCCATCGCGCGGCACGCGGGCGGGATCGATCAGGCCATTGGCAATCGCGAACGGGCCGACCGCGGTGCTGAGGTTGCCGCAGTTGCCGCTCCAGTCGACGAAGGCGGTGTCGATCGAGACCTGGCCGTACAGGTAGTCCACGTCGTGGTCCGGCACCGAGGCGGTGGAGATGATCACGCACTTGCTGGTGCTGGAGGTGGCGCCGCCCATGCCATCGGTCTGCTTGCCATACGGATCGGGCGAGCCGATCACGCGCATCAGCAGCGCATCGCGTGCGGCACCTGGCACCTGCGCGGCTTCCGGCAGGTCCTGCAGGCGGAAGAACACGCCCTTGCTGGTGCCACCACGCATGTAGGTGGCGGGAATACGGAGTTGCGGGAGGAAGGTCATGGATGTGTTCCTTGCAAAGAAAGACGGCCCGTTGCCGGGCCGTCGGATGTCTTACGCCACCTTGGCGCCTTCCAGGAAGTCCTGGGCGAAGCGCTGCAGCACGCCGCCGGCCTCGTAGATCGCCACTTCCTCGTCGCTGTCCAGGCGGCAGGTGACCGGCACGATCACGTCCTGGCCGTCGCGGCGGTGGATGACCAGGGTCAGCTCGGCACGCGGGGTACGCTCGCCGATCACGTCAAAGGTCTCGGTACCGTCGATGCCCAGGGTCAGGCGGGTGGTGCCCGGCTTGAACTCCAGCGGCAGCACACCCATGCCGATCAGGTTGGTGCGGTGGATGCGTTCAAAGCCTTCGGCCACGATCGCTTCCACACCTGCCAGACGCACGCCCTTGGCGGCCCAGTCACGCGAGCTGCCCTGGCCGTAGTCGGCACCGGCGATGATGATCAGCGGCTGCTTGCGCTCCATGTAGGTCTCGATCGCTTCCCACATGCGCATCACCTTGCCTTCCGGCTCCACGCGCGCCAGCGAACCCTGCTTCACGCTGCCATCGTCGTTGCGCACCATTTCGTTGAACAGCTTCGGGTTGGCGAAGGTGGCGCGCTGTGCGGTCAGGTGGTCACCGCGGTGGGTAGCGTAGGAATTGAAGTCCTCTTCCGGCAGGCCCATCTTCGCCAGGTATTCGCCGGCGGCACTGGACGCCAGGATCGCGTTGGACGGCGACAGGTGATCGGTGGTGATGTTGTCCGGCAGCACCGCCAGCGCCCGCATGCCTGCCAGTGTGCGCTCACCGGCCAGTGCACCCTCCCAGTAGGGCGGGCGGCGGATGTAGGTGCTCTGCGGGCGCCAGTCGTACAGCGGGCTGACTGCGGCACCGTTCTCCACGCGCACGTTGAACATCGGGTTGTAGACCTTGCGGAACTGCTCAGGCTTCACCGAGGCCTTCACCACCGCGTCGATCTCGGCATCGCTCGGCCAGATATCCTTCAGGCGCACCTCGTTGCCATCGGCGTCCACGCCCAGCACGTCCTTCTCGATGTCAAAGCGAACGGTGCCGGCGATGGCATAGGCGATCACCAGCGGCGGCGAGGCCAGGAAGGCCTGCTTGGCGTACGGGTGGATGCGGCCATCGAAATTGCGGTTGCCCGACAGCACGGCCGTGGCGTACAGGTCACGGTCGATGATTTCCTGCTGGATCTTCGGGTCCAGCGCACCGCTCATGCCGTTGCAGGTCGTGCAGGCGAAGGCGACGATGCCGAAACCGAGCTGCTCCAGGTCAGGCAGCAGGCCGGACTCTTCCAGGTACAGCTGCACCGCCTTCGAGCCGGGCGCCAACGAGGACTTCACCCACGGCTTGCGCAGCAGGCCACGTTCGTTGGCCTTGCGCGCCAACAGTGCTGCGGCGATCACGTTGCGCGGGTTGGAGGTGTTGGTGCAGCTGGTGATGGCGGCGATGATCACCGCGCCATCGGGCATCAGGCCCTGTGCCTGCTCGGCCTTGCCCGCTGCCAGCTTGGCCTCGTCGGCGATGCCGCGCTCGGCCAGCTCGGCGGTCGCCACGCGCTTGTGGGGGTTGGACGGGCCTGCCATGTTGCGCACTACGCTGGACAGGTCGAAGCGCAGCACGCGCTCGTACTGCGCGGTGGCCAGGTCGTCAGCCCACAGGCCAGTGGTGCGGGCGTAGTTCTCCACCAGCGCCACCTGCGATTCCTCGCGGCCGGTCAGGCGCAGGTAATCGATGGTCTGCCCGTCGATGTAGAACATCGCGGCGGTCGCGCCGTATTCGGGGCACATGTTGGAGATGGTGGCGCGGTCACCGATGGTCAGTGCCGCCGCCCCCTCGCCGAAGAATTCAAGGTACGCGCCGACCACGCGCTCCCTGCGCAGGAATTCGGTCAGCGCCAGCACCACGTCGGTGGCGGTGATGCCCGGCTGCGGCCTGCCGGTCAGCTCGACGCCGATGATGTCCGGCAGCCGCATCCACGAGGCACGACCGAGCATCACGTTCTCCGCTTCCAGGCCGCCCACACCAATGGCGATCACACCCAGCGCATCCACGTGCGGGGTGTGGCTGTCGGTGCCCACGCAGGTGTCGGGGAAGGCCACGCCGTCCTGCACGTAGATCACCGGCGACATCTTCTCCAGGTTGATCTGGTGCATGATGCCGTTGCCCGGCGGAATCACGTCCACGTTCTGGAACGCCTGCTTGGTCCAGTCGATGAAGTGGAAACGGTCTTCGTTGCGGCGATCCTCGATGGCGCGGTTCTTCTCGAAGGCCTGCGGATCGTAGCCACCGCATTCCACCGCCAGCGAGTGATCGACGATCAACTGCACCGGCACCACCGGATTGACCTTGGCCGGGTCACCGCCCTTGTCAGCGATCGCATCACGCAGGCCGGCCAGGTCCACCAGAGCAGTCTGGCCGAGGATGTCGTGGCACACCACGCGTGCCGGGAACCACGGGAAGTCGAGGTCGCGACGGCGCTCGATCAGCTGCTTCAGCGAATCGCCGAGCGTGGCCGGATCGCAGCGGCGCACCAGGTTCTCGGCCAGCACGCGCGAGGTGTACGGCAGAGTGGCATAGGCGCCGGGCTGGATCGCATCGACGGCGGCGCGCGCGTCGAAATAGTCCAGCGCGCTGCCGGGGAGGTTCTTGCGGTAATCGGTATTCATGGGCTGGCGGAATGCTTGGGGCGGGCCGGGTGCCGGCGGTGCGGCGGCGAAAGCATCCGGCCGGCACGCGGCCGGCCGGATGAGTACAGCAGGTGATCAGACGCGCTTGTCGATGGCGACGAAGTCGCGGTCTTCCGGACCGATGTAATTGGCGCTCGGGCGGATGATCTTGCCGTCGATGCGCTGCTCGATGATGTGCGCGCTCCAGCCGGCGGTGCGGGCGATCACGAACAGCGGGGTGAACATCGCGGTCGGCACGCCCATCATGTGGTAGCTGACCGCACTGAACCAGTCCAGGTTCGGGAACATCTTCTTGATGTCCCACATCACCGATTCCAGGCGCTCGGCGATGTCGTACATCTTCATGCTCGACTGCTCTTCGGACAGCTCGCGGGCCACGTCCTTGATCACCTTGTTGCGCGGATCGGACACGGTATAGACCGGGTGGCCGAAGCCGATCACCACTTCCTTGCGCTCGACGCGGGCCTTGATGTCTTCCTCGGCTTCATCCGGGTTGTCGTAGCGCTTCTGCACTTCGAACGCCACTTCATTGGCACCGCCATGCTTGGGACCGCGCAGCGCGCCGATGCCACCGCAGATCGCGCTGTACATGTCGCTGCCGGTGCCGGCGATGACGCGGCAGGTGAACGTCGAGGCGTTGAACTCGTGCTCGGCGTACAGGATCAGCGAGGTGTGCATCGCCTTCACCCACGAGTCCTGCGGCTTCTCGCCGTGCAGCAGGTGCAGGAAGTGGCCACCGATCGAGTCATCGTCGGTCTCCACGTCGATGGCACGGCCGTTGTGGCTCCAGTGGTACCAGTACAGCAGCATCGAGCCGAGGCAGGCCATCAGCTTGTCGGCAATGTCGCGCGCGCCCGGGTGGTTGTGGTCGTCCTTCTCCGGCGCCACGCAGCCGAGCACGGAGACACCAGTGCGCATCACGTCCATCGGGTGTGCCGACGGCGGCAGTTCTTCCAGCGCGGCCTTCACCGCGGCCGGAATGCCACGCAGCGACTTCAGCTTGGCCTTGTACGAAACCAGCTCGGCGCGGGTCGGCAGCTTGCCGTGCACCAGCAGGTAGGCGATTTCCTCGAATTCGCTGGTGTTGGCCAGGTCCAGGATGTCATAGCCACGGTAGTGCAGGTCGTTGCCGCTGCGGCCCACGCTGCACAGCGCGGTGTTGCCGGCAGCGGTGCCGGACAGGGCGACGGACTTCTTCGGCTTGAAGGTGGGGGTTGCGGTCGTATCGTTCATGTTTCCCTCCGAAACTTGATGGTGCAGGGTACTGCTTATTTCTTGGCGGCGAACAGCGCATCGAGCTGCTGCTCGAAGGCGTGATAGCCGATGCGGTCGTACAGCTCTTCGCGGGTCTGCATGGTCTCCACCACGTTGCGCTGATGGCCATCGCGGCGCACCGCCTGGTACACGTTCTCGGCCGCCTTGTTGGCCGCGCGGAACGCCGACAGCGGGAACAGCTGGATGGCGACGCCGGCCGAGGCCAGTTCATCGCGACTGAACAGCGGGGTGGCACCGAATTCGGTGATGTTGGCCAGCACCGGCACCTTCACCGCATCCACGAAGCGGCGGTAGGTGTCCAGATCGTAGGCGGCCTCGGCGAAGATGCCGTCGGCACCGGCCTCGACGCAGGCGATGGCGCGCTCGATCGCCTTGTCCACGCCGTCCACCTGGATGGCATCGGTACGCGCGATCAGGAAGAAGTCCGGATCGGTCTTGGCATCGGCAGCGGCCTTCACACGGTCCACCATTTCGCCCTGCGAGACGATTTCCTTGCCCGGACGGTGACCGCAGCGCTTGGCGCCAACCTGGTCTTCGATGTGGCAGGCGGCCGCGCCTGCCTTGATCAGCGACTTCACGGTGCGCGCGATGTTGAACGCACTCGGGCCGAAGCCGGTGTCGATGTCGACCATCAGCGGCAGGTCGCAGACATCGGTGATGCGGCGCACGTCCACCAGCACGTCTTCCAGGGTGTTGATGCCCAGGTCCGGCAGGCCCAGCGAGCCGGCGGCAACACCGCCACCAGACAGGTAGATGGCGCGGAAGCCGGCGCGCTTGGCCAGCAGGGCGTGGTTGGCGTTGATCGCGCCGATCACCTGCAAGGGCGATTCGGCAGCCAGCGCCTCACGGAAGCGGGCACCGGCGGAGAAAGGGGCGGAAGCGGTCATGCGGCGATCCAGGTTGAAGTACGGGACAGAGGGCGCAAGCCCCGTGCCAAGCTGCAAGCCTTTGATTTCACAGACATGACCACCCCGCAACAGTGAAACATATGAAACATTGAAACGGATGTATCATGAAACATTCCGACCAATTGCTGCCGTCATGTACCTGCCCCGCACCCCGCTGCGCCACGCCGATGCCGACCCCGGCCGTCCGGTGATCTGGACCGTCAGCGTTTCGCGCCTGACCGGCCTGCTCGGCGACGTCATCCCCGAGTTCGACCGCCGTGCGCGCATCGAGCAGATCAACCTCGGCTTCGAGGAAGCCGTGGACGTGATCGGCAAACGGCTGCGCCGTGAGCATTGCGACGTAGTGATCGCCGGCGGCTCCAATGCCGCCTGGCTACGCGGGCGGCTGGAGCTGCCACTGGTGCCGATCCAGGCCAACGGCTTCGACCTGATGGAAGCGCTGGCCCGTGCCCGCCGCATAGCCAGCCGCATCGGCCTGGTCACCCACGCCAGCGACGTGCCGGTGTTCAGCAACTTCCAGCAGAGTTTCGGCCTGGATATCGAGCATCGCCGCTTCGTCACCCGCGAGGACGCGCGCGACTGCATCGCCGACCTGCGCGCCAACGGCATCGAGGTGATCGTCGGTACCGGCATGGCCATCGACCACGCCGAACAGGCCGGCTTGCCCGGCGTGCTGCTGTACTCCGCCGATTCGGTACGGCAGGCGTTCGAACACGCACTGGAGCTGACCCAGGCCTTGGCCCGCTCCGGTGGCAACCGCGCTGCCCCGCGCCCGCGCCCTGCAGCGCGTGCAGACGCGCCTGAACTGCTCGGCGACAGCGAGGCCATGGCACAGGTGCGCGCACAGATCGCGCTGTACGCCCCACATGACAGCACCGTACTGGTCACCGGCGAAACCGGCACCGGCAAGGAACTGGTCGCGCGCCAGCTGCACGCCGCCAGCGGTCGTCGCGGACGCTTCGTGGCGCTGAACTGCGGCGCGATCAGCGAATCGCTGCTGGAAGCGGAGCTGTTTGGCTACAGCGATGGCGCCTTCACCGGCGCACGTCGTGGCGGCCGCGTTGGCCTGGTCGAGGCCGCAGACGGCGGCACGCTGTTCCTGGATGAAATTGGTGAACTACCCCTGCCGCTGCAGACCCGCCTGCTGCGCGTGCTGGAAGAACGCGAGGTGCTGCGTGTCGGTGCCACCGAACCGACGCCGGTCGACCTGCGCGTGGTGGCCGCCACCCTGCAGTCGCTGGAGCAGCGCGCGGCGACCGGTAGTTTCCGTCGCGACCTCTACTACCGCCTGGCCGCGCTGCGGATTGCCCTGCCCTCGCTGCGGGCGAGGCGTTCGGACATCCCGCTGCTGGCACACCACTTCTTCCGCCAGCTGCGTGGCATCGACGCGCCATTGGATGAGGATGCACTGGCGGCGCTGAGCGCAGCCCAGTGGCCCGGAAACGTGCGCGAACTGCGCAATCTGGTGGATCGACTACGCATCCACTGGCAACCCGGTGAAGGGCTGATTGATGCCGCGCGACTGCTGCAGCTGGCGCCTGAGCTGGTTAAGGAAGGCGTCGCGGCACTGCCAGTGGAAAGCAACGGCAAGCGACCGCCGCGTGCGCAGCTGGAGGCGCTGCTGCAGGAACACCGCAATGACCGCGAAGGCATGGCACAGGCGCTGGGCGTCTCACGCACCACGCTGTGGCGGTGGCTGCGTGCGGAAGGTTTGTAGAGCCGAGCCCATGCTCGGCTGCTTCTGCAGGGACAACAGCCGAGCATGGGCTCGGCTCTACAGCAGCCCGGCACCGCCCTGACTTACGGATACAGCAGGCGCTTGCTCCAGCGCCCTTCGGCGCCGGCTTCATAGCACCAGCGTTCGTGCAGGCGGAACTGCGCGCCGTACCAGAACTCGATGCGGTCAGGCACCACGCGCAGGCCGCTCCAGCCGTCGGGGCGCGGCACGTCCTTGCCTTCGAAGCGCGCTTCGACCTCGGCCACGCGCGCATCGAATTCCTCGCGCGTTGCCAGCGTCTTCGACTGCTGCGAGGCCCACGCGCCGATCTGGCTCATGCGCGGGCGGCTGGCGAAATAGGCGTCGGCCTCAGCATCGGCGACCTGCTCGACACGGCCCTCGATGCGTACCTGGATGCCGGCCTCGCGCAGGCTGCGCCACAGGAACAACAGCGCGGCCTGCGGATTGGCCTGCAGCTCACGGCCCTTGTGGCTGTCCAGGTGGGTATAGAAGACGAAGCCGCGCTCGTCGAAGGCCTTCAGCAGCACGGTGCGCGCCGAGGGACGGCCCTGCGTATCGGCGGTCGCCACCGTCATCGCGTTCGGCTCGACCTCGCGGCTCTGCCTGGCCTCTTCGAACAGGGCGGCAAACGTGGACAGGGCTTCTGCGTACAGGTCGCTCATGATTGCGTTCTTCTCACACGGATTGGGCTATTGTGGCTGCATGGCCGCTGCTGCGTATATGCCCCAGGTGAAAGGATTCCCCGAAACATTGGCCGAACAGGTGCTGGACGATGCACTGGGCAGCGGCGCAGCAGTTCCAGTATTGGCGATCAGCGGCCTGCAGGGGAGCGGCAAATCGACGCTGGCCGCGCAGGTGGTGGCCCGCGCCCAGTCGCGCGGCCTGAACGCAGCCACGCTGTCCATCGATGATGTCTACCTCACCCGCGCACAGCGCCAACGGCTGGCCCGCCAGGTGCATCCGCTGCTGATCACGCGCGGCCCGCCGGGCACCCACGACCTGACGCTGGCCCACGCGGTGCTCGACGCCGTAACCGCACGCCAGCCTTTGGCGATGCCCCGCTTCGACAAGCTGGCCGACGAACGCGTGCACGAAGCGCAATGGCCGCGTATCGAGCAGCCCCTCGACCTGCTGGTGTTCGAAGGCTGGTTCCTGGGCACGCCGGCGCAGGATGACGCCGCGCTGGACAGCCCGTTGAACGCACTGGAGCGCGAAGCCGACGCCGATGGTCGCTGGCGGCGCTGGTGCAACCAGGTGCTGGCCCGCGACTACCCGGCGCTGTGGCAGCGCTGCGACCGCCTGTGGTTCCTGCAGCCGCCGGATTTCTCGGTGGTACCGCGCTGGCGCTGGCAGCAGGAGCAGAACCTGCAGGCCGCGCAGCCGGGCCGGCACGGCATGAGCCGGCCACAGCTGGAGCGCTTCGTGCAGTACTACGAGCGGGTCAGCCGCCAGGCGCTGCATGCCCTGCCCGCCCTGGCCGACCACGTGGTGGTGCTGGACGGCCAGCGACAGGTGCAGGACGTGCGCTGAGCGCGCCTATTCCACCAGGAAGGTCACCCGCAGGTTGACCCGCCATTCGGTGATTTCGCCGCTGCCATTGGTCACCACCTTGGTCTCGTTCACCCAGGCGCCCTGGATGCCCTTGACCGTCTCGGAGACCTTCTTCAGACCGCTGCGCACGGCGTCCTCCACGCTCTTCGGCGAGGAGGCGGTGATTTCGATGACCTTGGCGACCGTCATGGCCTGTACTCCGGTTGGCGCGGGAAACCCCGCAGGAACGCCTACCCTGACGTGAAGGACGTAAAGGCCGGGGCACGGAGGTGTTAGCATCAGAGGGCATGAATCCTGCTCCGAACCTGATCCTGATCGGCCCGATGGGCGCCGGCAAAACCTGCATCGGCCGCCGCCTGGCCGAGCGCTTCACGCTGGACTTCGTCGATGTCGACCAGGCCATCGTCGACGCCGCCGGCGCCAGCATCCCGACCATTTTCGAGCACGCCGGCGAAGCCGGCTTCCGCCACCATGAACGCCAGGCCCTGGCCCGTGTGCTGGAAGGCCGCGGCCAACTGGTCTCCACCGGCGGCGGAGCGGTGCTGGATCCGGACAACCGCGCATTGATTGCCCGGCGCGGCTTCGTGGTCTACCTGCGGGTCGGCGTGGCCGCGCAGCTGGAACGCCTGGCCCGCGACAAGGGCCGGCCGCTGCTGCAGCGCCCGGACCGCGAGCAGGTGCTGCATGATCTGGCCGCACAGCGCGACCCGCTGTACCGAGAACTGGCCGACCTCACGCTCGATACCGACCCGTATACCGCTGCCGACGCGACTGCCCAACTGGTAGTCAAGCTGGCCACGCAATGGCAGCGCCAGGACATGACCACATGACTTCCCCCGCCCTGCTGCAGGTCGCCGTTGGCGGCGATCGCCCCTACTCCATCACCATCGGCGCCGGTGCCCTGGCCGATGGCGCTGCACTGGTTTCACACGTGCGCGGCCGCCATGTGCTGCTGCTCAGCGACAGCAAAGTGGCTCCGCGCTATCTGGCGTCGGCCAAGCAGACGCTGTTGGCCGCACGCCCCGACCTGATCGTCGGCGAGCACGTGCTGGCCGCCGGCGAAGCCTCCAAGACGCTGGCCGAATTCGGCCGTGCGATCGAAGCGCTGGCTGCGCTCGGCGCCACCCGCGATGCCTGCGTGTTCGCGCTGGGCGGCGGCGTGGTCGGTGATCTCGCCGGCTTCGCCGCGGCCTGCTGGATGCGGGGCGTGGACTGCGTGCAGCTGCCCACCACCCTGCTGGCGATGGTCGATTCGTCAGTCGGTGGCAAGACCGCGGTCGACATTCCCGCCGGCAAGAACCTGGTCGGCGCCTTCCATCCACCGCGCGCGGTCATCGCCGATACCCGCGTACTGGCCACCCTGCCGCCGCGCGAGCTGCGTGCGGGCCTGGCCGAAGTGGTGAAGTACGGCGCGCTGGGTGATGCCGTGTTCTTCGAATGGCTGCAGCAGCATGCCGATGCGCTGCTGGCCGGCGAGGATGCTTCTCTGGCCGAAGCCATCGCGCGCAGCTGCCGGCACAAGGCCGCCATCGTCGAGCGCGATCCGTTCGAGAAGGGCGAACGTGCCCTGCTCAACCTCGGCCACACCTTCGGCCATGCCATCGAAACCGAGCAGGGCTACTCCGCGCCCGGCCGCGATGCGCTGAACCATGGCGAGGCAGTAGCGGTGGGCATGGTGCTGGCGGCGAAGCTGTCCACCGAGCTGGGCCTGGCCGACGATGCCGACCGCGTGCGCCTGCAGGCGTTGCTGGAACGCCTGGGCCTGCCGGTGGCAATCCCGGCCGGGCTCGACCCGCAGGCCCTGCTCGGCCGCATGCGCCTGGACAAGAAGAACGTGGCCGGCCGCCTGCGCCTGGTGCTGTGGCGCGGTATGGGGCGTGCCGAAGTGGTGCCGGACGTGGATGAGGCGGCGGTGCTGAAGGTGCTGTCGGGCCGGTAGAGCCGGCCGCTGGCCGGCTTGTCCGCTCATGAGGTTGCCGGCCAGCGGCCGGCTCTGCCGGGATGCGCGGGAGGATTGCCAGCCAGCAGCCGGCACGACCGGGCTGCGCGGCAGGATTGCCGGCCAGCGGCCGGCACGGCCGCGTTGCGGCCGGGGTCACTCTGGCCCCGCTACAATCGTCGGCATGCACGTCTACCTGCAACATCCCGACGCCGGCGCGCAGGCACCGCGCTTCCTGCGCCTGAGCCTGCAGCCGGACCTGTTCGGCGGCTGGGAACTGTTGCGCGAGAGCGGTCGCGTCGGTGGCCGCTCGCAGCTGCGGCGCGAGCTGTTCCTGCAGGCCGACGAAGCCCGCCATGCCTTCGAGAAGGCCCGCGATGCCGAACTGCATCGCGGTTTCCAGATCCTCTCGCACGGCGACTGACGCCGCTGCCAACTTTCGTCCAAGGAATGCCCATCGTGACCAGCCCTCTCCGCAACGATCGCCTGCTGCGCGCCCTGCGCCGCGAACCGGTGGACTGCACCCCTGTCTGGCTGATGCGCCAGGCCGGCCGCTACCTGCCGGAGTACCGCGCGACCCGGGCCAAGGCCGGCAGCTTCCTGGCCATGGCCAAGACCCCGGAGATTGCCTGCGAAGTCACCCTGCAGCCGCTGCGCCGCTTCCCGCTGGATGCGGCCATCCTGTTCTCGGACATCCTCACCATTCCCGATGCGATGGGCCTGGAGCTGTACTTCGTCGAAGGCGAAGGCCCGAAGTTCCGGCACCCGGTGCGCGACGAAGCCGCCATCGCCCGGCTGGCGGTGCCGGACATGGAACAGGACCTGGGCTACGTGATGGATGCGGTACGGCTGATCCGCCGCGAACTGGACGGCCAGGTGCCGCTGATCGGCTTCTCCGGCAGCCCGTGGACACTGGCCTGCTACATGGTGGAAGGCGGTGGCAGCAAGGACTTTGCGCGCATCAAGGCCATGGCACTGAACCACCCGCAGGCCCTGCACCGCCTGCTGGAGGTCACCACCGACGCCGTGATCGCCTATCTCGGCGCGCAGCGCGCGGCCGGTGCACAGGCGCTGCAGGTGTTCGACACCTGGGGTGGCGTACTGTCGCCGTCGATGTACCGCGAGTTCTCGCTGCGCTACCTGCAGCGCATCGCCGAGGAGCTGGAGCGCGGCGAAGGCAGCGAGCGCACGCCGCTGATCCTGTTCGGCAAAGGCACCGGCCTGCACCTGGAAGCGCTGTCGCACACCGGTGCCGATGCGCTGGGCCTGGACTGGACGCTGGACCTGGACGAGGCACTGCGCCGCACTGGTGGCCGCGTCGCCCTGCAGGGCAACCTCGACCCGACCACGCTGTACGCCTCGCCGGATGCGATCGCCGCGGCCGCCGCACGCGTGCTCGACACCTATGCCGCCGGCAACGGCGGCTCGCGCGAGGGCCATGTGTTCAACCTTGGCCACGGCATGTCGCCGGACATGGACCCGGCACACGTCCAGGTGCTGGTCGACGCGGTGCACGCGCACAGCCAGCGCTGAGCATTCCGCAGGCCATCACGGCGCGACCTTGATCGCGCCGTGACCCGCAGTGCGCGATCATGGCGGCCCCCACGCTGCACCGGCCGCACGCCATGCCTACATCGTCATCGACCTACAACCGCCACCGTCCCCTGCTGTGGCTGGTGTCCCTGGCGATCTTCATGCAGATGCTGGACTCGACCATCGTCAACACGGCGTTGCCGGCGATGGCGGCCAGCCTGGGCGAGAGCCCGCTGCAGATGCAGTCGGTGGTGTTCAGCTATGCGCTGGCGGTGGCCACCTTCATTCCCGCCTCGGGCTGGATTGCCGACCGCTATGGCACCCGGCGCACCTTCCTGGTGGCGATCATCCTGTTCACCCTCGGCTCGCTGGCCTGCGCGTTGGCCCAGCACCTGCACCAGCTGGTCGGTGCGCGCGTGCTGCAGGGCATCGGCGGTGCGATGCTGCTGCCGGTCGGCCGGCTGGCGGTGATGCGGTCGGTGCCACGCGAGGATTTCCTGCGCGCGATGAGCTTCATCGCCATCCCCGCGCTGGTTGGCCCGCTGATCGGCCCCACGCTGGGCGGCTGGCTGGTCGAGATCGCCTCATGGCACTGGGTGTTCCTGATCAACCTGCCGATCGGCGTGATCGGTTTCATCGCCGCGATGAAGATCATGCCCGACCACTACGCCAGCCATCGCACCCGCTTCGACCTGCGTGGCTACATCATGCTGGCCTTCGCGATGGTGGTGCTGTCGCTGGCGCTGGACGGCATCTCCGGCCTGGGTACGCCACATGCGCTGGTGATGCTGATGACCGTGGCCGGCCTGGCTGCGCTGGTGGGTTACTGGCTGCACGCCGCCAACTCCACCGCGCCGTTGTTCTCGCTGGCCCTGTTCCGCGTGCCCAGCTACCGCATCGGCATCCTCGGCAACCTGTTCTCGCGCATCGGCAGCAGCGCCATGCCGATGCTGATCCCGTTGCTGTTGCAGGTCGGCCTGGGCCTGGGCCCGATGAACGCCGGCCTGATGATGGTGCCGGTGGCGGCGGCCGGCATGGTGTCGAAGAAGCTGGCGGTAAAGCTGGTCGAGCGCTACGGCTACCGCCGCGTACTGATGGTCAACACCGTGCTGGTGGGCCTGGCGATGGCCAGCTTCATCCTGATGACACCGGGCCAGCACCTGGCCTGGCGCCTGCTGCAGCTGGCGTTCTTCGGTGCGGTCAATTCGCTGCAGTTCACCGTGATGAACACCGTAACCCTGCGCGACCTGGACCGCGAGTTCGCCAGTTCCGGCAACAGCCTGCTGTCGATGGTGATGATGCTCGCCGCCGGTTTCGGTGCTGCGGCGGCCGGCAGCCTGCTGGCCGCGTTCGGCAACCACCTGGACAGCAACAGCGCGACCGCCGCGCTGCATGCCACGTTCCTTTGTGTGGGCGCGATCACCCTGACCTCGACGATGATCTTCTGGCAGCTGCCGGATACCAAGCCGGAGCCACGGCAGGTCGAGCACGTCGCGGAGTGAGGGTGGTTCGGCAGGGCCTGCGGCCCTGCACCCGCGGTAGTGCCGGCCGCTGGCCGGCAACAGCAACAGCCAAAGCGGCATTCCGTGGGTTGGCGGGGCGGTGTCGCAGCGCGGGGACGCCGCAAGTACGTCCCTGTAGGCTTGGCAGCCGCATCCATGCGGCTGACACCCCGCACTGCGACACCGCCCCACCTCTGACAGATTTTCGCGATCGGGTAGATCCACGCCGTGCGTGGATGAGCGACCATTGAAATCGAACATTTCGATATCTGTGAGATTTGAGCCGAGCATGGCTTGTATGTTCCTCCCGGCTCCTACGCGGTATGTAGGAGCCAGGGTGGAGGGACCGTCAACATGATATCTGCGGATAGCAGCCGACAGACGAGCCGAGCGATCCCCATCCCGCACCTTAACGTCGAT